>NZ_JBAVCF010000323.1:0-2940 GCF_049586575.1 Bradyrhizobium sp. | reverse complement strand
ATGTGGCACGGCGGCAAAAGCAATCGGCAAGTCAAGGTCTGGAAAGCCATCAGCGTGTCGGGGGTAGAAAGGTTGACGTCACAGAAATCTCTCGGGCCGTGAAAATCGCTCCGGCCAGCAAGGCATAGCTACTTCCCGGCGCAAAATTGAGCGAGGTTGGCGAGTCCTCAGAATCGCCAGGGGCGCGGAAAACTGCAAGGTCGAGCGAAATTGGAGTTGACGCAGGCCTTCGCGATTGATTCATTCTTATGAATGATTCGGGTTCAGACCCTTCGCGCACGTGAGAAGCTGCTGAGCAAGTTGCCGGTCAACGGCGGGCTGCTGCGCGGAACGTTACTGGAGCGCACTGTTCGACACACCAGGGGCTGTCCGAAGTGCGCGCGTGGTGAAGGGCACCAGGTATTTGTTTTGACGGTGACGTATCCAGGCGGGCGCACGCGCCAAATCAGTGTTCGTCGCGACCGCGTTGCTGAAGTGCGCCGCTGGCTGAACAACTATCAAGAGCTGAAGGCGGCGATCGAAGCGATCTGCGAGCTCAATCATGACCTGCTGCGCCCGGAACGGGCCGCATCGAAGACGCGGAGCAAACCATGATCGCAATGCGTCGCAGACAACTCAGCTTTGCTGATGGACTGATTGCCGAGGAGGTGAGCGATCTTCGTGACGACTGGATGGAGCATGCCGATTCAGTGCTGGCGGACGAGGCCATTGTGTCCGCGGTGTACGAGGCTTTGGCAAAGCGACATCCCAAGAGCCGCTCGCGCGGCCGCCATGGCACGCCGGCCGAGGTGGTGCTTCGGCTATTGATCCTGAAGCATGTCCGCAACTGGAGCTATGAAGTGCTCGAGCGCGAGGTCCGCGCCAATCTGGTGTACCGCGACTTCACCCGCGTGGGCGGCGCCAAGATGCCGGACGCCAAGACAATCGGGCGCTGGGGCGTCGCGATCGGACCCGAGGTGCTCAAGCAGGTTCACGCGCGGTTGGTGCAGATAGCCAAGGAGAAAGGCGTGGCTGCCGGTCGTCGAATGCGTGTCGATACGACGGTGGTGGAGGCGGATATCCATTATCCGACCGACAGCACCTTGCTGGGAGACGGCGTCCGCGTGCTGACGCGCACCATGCGCAAGATCACGCAGATTGCAGGTGCAGTCGGAGCGAAGCTGCGCGATCGCAGCCGAAGTGTGAAGCTGCGACTCCTGGAGATCGGGCGGGTGGCGCGTGCCAAGGGTCCGCTCAATCAGTACAAATTGAAGCAGCGCTATGCGCGTCTGCTGGACACGACGAGCCGCGTAGTCGGCCAGGCAAGACGATTCTCCGAGGAGATCCGTCGGCGAGTGAAGCGAGCGAAGTCTTTCTTGCAGCAGGTTGCGTTGGATTGTCTGCGCCAAGAGCTTGATCTGATGATCCCGCGCGTCAGGCAGGTCATGAAGCAAACCAGGGCTCGAATCTTCCGCAGCAACACGCGGAGCGAAGGTAAGCTGCTCAGTCTGTTCGAACCGTCGACTGAGGTCATCCGCAAGGGCAAGGCCGGCAAGCCGAATGAGTTCGGCAAGATGGTGAAGCTGCAGGAGGCCGAGAACCAGATCATCACCGACTATCAAGTTTACCCTCAGCGGCCGCATGATTCGGACTTGCTGATCGCCGCGATTGAGACGCATCAGGCGCTGCTCGGTCGCGCGCCGCGCTTGGTGGCGGCGGATGCTGCATTCTATTCTCACAAGAACGACGCGGCGGCGAAAGCACGCGGCGTCAAACGCGTCTGCATTCCCAACCGGTCGACCAAAACCCCTGAACGCAAACGCGAGCAGAGGAAGCGATGGTTCCGCAACGGTCAGAAGTGGCGCACCGGATGCGAAGGACGTATCAGCGTGGTCAAGCGGCGACACGGCCTCGACCGTTGCCGCTACAAGGGCGACATCGGAATGAACCGCTGGGTCGGTCTCGGCGTCATCGCCGACAATGTCGTCAACATCGGCCGCGCCATCCAGAAGCAGGCGATCCCCTAACCGCCGCAACCACAATCACTGTTCAGGCAAGCCCGCCGATCGCCCCGGCGGGCTTTGCGTTCCGCCCGGCCGTCGATCACAATGCCGGAAATCTCAATTTTGCGCCGGGAAGTAGCTAGTTTCGATCAAGGCGAACGCGCACTAGTTTCTTCGGACCACGGCTAGCTTGAGACAACGCCCACTGTTTGCTGCATTTGCCTCCCGCGAGGCGGGTGATGCAACGGGCCGGGGCGCGAAGGCCCATGTACCGCAGCGCCCGGCCCATTGCTTTGCCAGGCGCTGCGTTGGTTAGTTGCGCCGCAAATTCGTTCGGCGTCAGATAGCCGAGACTCGAATGCGGGCGCACCGCGTTGAAGTGCTGTCGCCAGCTCTCGATAATCACCTTCGCTTCGGCACGCGAGCGGAACCATTCGAGGCTGAGGCATTCATCGCGGAATTTGCCGTTGAAGCTTTCCGTGACGCCATTCTGCCAGGGCTTGCCCGGCTCGATCAACGCTGTGCCGATGCCCTGCGCGACAATCCAGGATCAGCAGCGCTCTCGACACAAACTCCGGACCGTAGTCGCTGCGCAGGAAGCCCGGCGGACCGCGCTCGCTGACCAGCCGCGACAACACATCGATGACGCGCGGCGACCGAAGGCGCTTGAGCTCACTTCTTGATAGTGCGATCCTTTAAAGTGCGCTTGAACGGACGGAAGAGCCATGACCGACTGGGGTGGCGGTTACGTAACGGACACCGCCTACGTTCACGATTTTTGTCGCGTTCAAACGCCAGCGATGGTCGCGTTGGCGGCTTTGGCTGGCGACGTTGCTGCGCCCGGCAGTTTAGGTGAGCCGCTTGTCTATGCCGACCTCGGCTGCGGCCAAGGTTACACGACCAATTTGGTGGCAGCGGCGAACCCCGCAGCGCGCGTCTATGGCTTCGACTTCAACCC
>NZ_JBAVCF010000322.1:0-10484 GCF_049586575.1 Bradyrhizobium sp. | reverse complement strand
GAAGTCTGCCGCCAAAGCACCGGCAAAGACAAAGGCTCAAGCTACGAGCCCGAAGAAGGCGAAAGCCGCCGATCCGAAGACCAAGACCAGCTCAACCGCTGCCGCTCCGAAGGCACCGACCGCGCCTGCCAAGAACTCTTTCTACATCACCACCGCCATCGCCTATCCGAACGGCGCACCTCACATCGGTCACGCCTATGAGGCCATCGCGACCGATGCGCTGGCGCGCTTTCAAAGGCTCGACGGCAAGGATGTATTCTTCCTGACCGGCACCGACGAGCACGGTTTGAAGATGATCCAGACCGCGGAAGCCGAAGAGCTGGCACCGATGGAAGTCGCGACACGTAACGCGCAACGCTTCAAGGAGATGGATCAGCGGCTGAACATTTCCTTTGACCGGTTCATCCGCACCACCGAAGAGCAGCACCATCGTTCCAGCCAGGAAATCTGGAAGCGGATGGCCGACAATGGCGACATCTATCTCGACAGCTATGCCGGGTGGTATTCGGTGCGCGACGAAGCCTATTATGCGGAGGATGAGACCACCGTCGGCGAGGACGATGTGCGCCGGGGACCGCAGGGCACGCCGGTGGATTGGGTAGAGGAGAAGAGCTACTTCTTCCGTCTTTCTGCCTATCAGGACCGGCTACTCGCGCTTTACGAAGCGCAACCCGATTTCATCGGCCCCGACACGCGCAAGAACGAGGTGGTGAGTTTCGTCAAAGGAGGACTGCGGGATCTATCGATTTCGCGGACCACTTTCGATTGGGGCGTCAAGGTCCCGGGCGATCCGGAGCACGTGATGTATGTCTGGGTCGACGCGCTTACCAACTACATTACCGGCGTCGGCTTTCCTGACGAGGGTGACGCGGATTGGCACTACTGGCCGGCGGATGTGCATATCATAGGCAAGGACATCATTCGCTTCCACGCGGTCTATTGGCCCGCCTTCCTGATGTCGGCCGGAATACCCGTGCAAAAGCGCGTCTATGCCCACGGCTTCCTGTTCAACAGGGGCGAGAAGATGTCGAAATCGGTCGGCAATGTCGTCGATCCGTTCAACCTCGCCGACCAGTACGGCGTCGATCAGACGCGTTATTTCTTCCTGCGCGAGGTGCCGTTCGGCCAGGACGGCAGCTACAACCACGAAGCCATCGTCGCGCGCATCAATGCCGATCTGGCCAACGATCTCGGCAACCTGGCGCAACGCTCGCTCTCGATGATCGCCAAACAATATCAGGGCGTGCTGCCATCACCCGGCGGGTTCACCGTCAATGACAAGGCCATCCTGGCTCAGGCCGATGGCATGATTGCGCTCGCACGAAGCGCAATGGCGACCCAGCAGATCCATCAGGCGCTCAACGCGGTTTGGGCGGTGGTTGCCGAAGCCAACCGTTATTTCGCCGGCGAAGCGCCTTGGGCGTTGGCCAAGACCGACCCGGCGCGTCAGGGCACCGTCCTGTACGTGACCGCCGAAGTCGTGCGCCAAGTCGCCATTCTTGCCCAGCCCGCGATGCCGCAAGCCTGCGCCAGACTGCTCGACATCCTCGGCATCCCCGCCAAAATCGAGTCCCGTAACTTCGCTGCGCTCGGCACGCGGATCAAACCGGGTGTGGTGCTTCCAGCACCGGCCCCGGTATTTCCGCGCTATATCGAGCCTACGGCAGCCTGAGCGAACGCCGATGCTCGTCGACAGCCATTGCCATCTCGACTTTCCGGACTTTGCCGACGATCTCGACGGCATTGTCGCACGCGCAGAGATGGCCGGCATCGGGCGTATCGTCACGATCTCGACGCGGGTGAGGCGTCTCGACGCGCTGCTCTCGATCGCGGAAAAATACCCGAACGTCTATTGCTCGATCGGCACTCACCCGCATCAGGCCGACGAGGAAGACGGAATTCCGGCCGACGAGCTGATCACACTGACTAAACACCCCAAGGTCGTCGCGCTCGGCGAAGCCGGCCTCGACTACTTCTACCAGCACGGCTCGCGCGAAGCGCAGGAGCGGGGCTTCCGTACCCATATCGCGGCCGCGCGCGCCACTGGCCTTCCGCTGGTCATTCACACCCGTGAAGCGGATGAGGATTGCGAACGCATCCTTGAAGACGAAATCGCCAGGGGGCCGTTTCGCGCGGTGCTGCATTGTTACACCGGCGGGCGGAAGCTTGCGATGAGGGCGATCGAGTTGGGCTTGTCGATCTCGTTCACGGGCATTCTCACCTTCAAGAAGTCTGATGAGTTGCGCGCGCTGGCCGCGGAGCTGCCCGCGGACCGCATCATGGTCGAGACCGACGCGCCGTATCTCGCGCCCGGAAAGTTTCGCGGCAAACGCAACGAACCGGCTTACGTGGTTGAGGTCGCCAAAGTGTTGGCGGAGGCCCGCGGCGTCTCGCTGGAGGAGATTTCGCGGCAGACGACTGAAAACTTCTTCCGCCTGTTCTCCAAAGTGCCCTCGCCGCAAGCCGCATGACACTGACCCTCACCATCCTCGGCTGCGGATCGTCAGCTGGCGTGCCGCGGCCGGCGCTGGGTTGGGGAGCGTGCGATCCGGCAAATCCGAAAAACCGCCGCCGCCGCTGCTCGCTGTTGGTCGAAGAGACCGGCGATGGGGGCACCACACGTGTAGTCATCGACACTTCGCCTGACCTGCGTGAGCAGCTGATCGACACCGAGGTGGATCACATCGATGCGGTGTTTCTGACTCATGAGCACGCCGATCAGACCCATGGAATCGACGATCTCCGTTCAGTTGTCCTGCACCAGCGCCGCCGCATCCCTACCTATTTCAACAGGTCGACCGCCAACGACATCATGGCGCGGTTCTCCTATTGCTTCGTGACGCCAGAAGGCAGCGAGTATCCGCCCATCCTGGAGCGGCAAGCGATCGAGGGTGGGCAGAACCGAACCATCGAAGGGAAGGGCGGGGCGGTGACGCTGTCGGCGTTCAACCTTGTGCACGGCAATATTCCCGTACTCGGTTATCGGATTGCGGACGCGGCCTACACACCCGATGTCAGCGACATCCCGGAAGCCAGTTCGTCGTTCCTCCGGAATCTGGATCTCTGGATCATCGACGGCTTGCGCTATGCCGGCCATCCCAGCCATTTCAGCGTCAGCGACGCGCTGTCCTGGATCGAGCGCTTCAAGCCAAAGCGCGCCGTCATCACCAACATGCATTCCGATCTGGATTACGAGGTGCTGCGGCAAAGCCTGCCGAACGGCGTGATCCCCGCTTATGACGGCATGCGGCTCGAAGTGGCGCGCTAGCCTCAAATCTTGTGCAATTCCAGCGCGGATGGGTGAAACAGCTCTTCCGGCGCGAGCAGACGAGAAGATAGACCTTCGGCGTGATGGCGCTCCAGAAAACGCCTCAGCACCTCGCGGTTCGGCTCAAGCCCGTAAGACCAGAAATCATCACCCATCAGCCGGCGCGCCGCGCCTAACTGCTCTTCGACGAACGGCAAGGTTACCTTGGTCGCGGAGGTGTCCGAGAGTTTGGCGAGCGCGATCGCCTTTGAACGCTCGAAGGCCTTATAGACGGCTACCGGCAGCCACGGATGCTTTTCGACCAGCGTGCGGCGGATGCCGAGCGTGTGCATGATCGGGAAGAGGCGGGTCCGCCGGTACCATTCGGTCGCGGTCGCTTGCGGATCGGCAAAGAGATAGCCGACATTGGGGTGTCCGCGATCGAAACAGGAAGGCGCACGCGGCCCGATTACCGCATCGATTTCGCCGCTTGCAAGCAAATCGGAGATGGTGGCGTCTGCTCTTGCATTCTCCAACTTAACATCACCCGGCAGATTGAGACTGATCTTCTCGATCCGTCCGGGGTGTTCATAGCCGCCGCGCACCCAGGTCACATCGGAGGGACGGATCCCGTAATCCTCTTCGAGAAAGAGGCGGACCCAGATGTTGGCCGTGAGCTGATATTCGGGCAACCCGACGCGACGTCCTCTGAGATCGGCCGGCGATTTGATCCGATCGGTACGGACATAGACCGAGGTATGGCGAAAGGCGCGGGACGGGAACACCGGCACCGCGATATAAGGACTGGTGCCCGCCGCGGTCTTGACCGAATAGCTCGAGAGCGACAATTCGCAGACGTCGAAATCGGCATGCCTGAAGGCGCGAAAGAAGATTTCCTCCGGATCGAGCAACATGAACTGCGCATCGACGCTGTCGATCTGTACCAGACCGTCGACCAGCGGACGCATCCGGTCATAGTCACCGATAGCGGCGGAAAGCTGTAGTTTGCCCATCAGGACGCTCCCTTATATGTATGGGTTCTTCTATTTCGTCCAAGCACAAGAAAACAACAGGGAAATCCCGCTATGTCCAACGCCGCATCCGACGCCGTCGCATCTGTCATCCGGGAAGTGGTTGATGCCAACCATATTCTATTCGATCAGGGCGTGGTGGACGGGTTCGGTCATGTCAGCGCGCGGCATCCGGAGCGGCCCGATCGTTTCCTGCTCTCCCGAAGCATGGCGCCCGCACTGGTCACGGAAAAGGACGTGCTGGAGTTTGATCTCGACGGCAATCCGGTTCAGCCGGGAGGACCAGCGCCGTATCTTGAACGATTCATTCACGGCGAGATCTACCGCAAACGACCGGATGTCATGTCCGTCGTGCACAGCCATTCTCCGTCCGTCGTTCCGTTCAGTGTGGTGACGGGGACCAAACTGCGTCCGGTCTGCCATATGTGCGGATTTCTGAGCGAGAAGGGAACGCCGGTCTTTGAAATCCGCGACTTCGCAGGGCCAGGCAGCGATCTTCTGATCACCAGCGGCAAGCTCGGCGCCGCGCTGGCGGACAGTTTGGGCGAGGGGCCGGCCGTCCTGATGCGCGGCCACGGCTCGACCGTGGTCGGCAGCACGCTGCGGCAGACGGTGTTCCGTGCGGTCTATACCGAAGTCGGTGCGCGGCTGCAGATGGAGGCAATGCGCCTCGGGCCGATTACCTACCTCACTGAAGAAGAAACGGTCGGGACGACCAAGACCATTAGCACGCAGTACGACCGCTCCTGGTTCCTCTGGCTGAAGGCAGCGCGAAACAGCCCGATGTCGCAATGAAGATACCTTACGCCGAAATCGCTTTGGCCGAGTGAAGCTGATTGCGCAGCAGGAATTTCTGAATTTTGCCGGTCGAGGTCTTCGGGATCGGGCCGAATACCACGGCCTTCGGCGTTTTGAAGCCAGGCATTTGCGCCCGGCAAAACGCGATGATGTCGGCCTCGGTCGCTTGCGCGTTTTCTTTCAGCTCAACGAAAGCGCAGGGCACCTCGCCCCATTTCGTATCCGGCTTGGCGACGACGGCGGCGAACAGCACGGCCGGATGCTTGTAGAGGACATCCTCGACCTCGACCGAGGAAATGTTTTCCCCGCCGGAAATGATGATGTCCTTGGAGCGATCCTTGATGATGACGTAGCCGTGCTCGTCCAGCACGCCGAGATCGCCGGTGTGAAACCAGCCACCGGCAAAGGCCTCACGGGTGGCCTTTTCATTCTTGAGGTAGCCCTTCATGACGATATTGCCGCGGAACATCACCTCGCCGACGGTCTCGCCATCGCGCGGCACCTCACGCATCGTTTCGGGATCGAAGACGGTGATCGCTTCCTGGAGCGGGTAGGACACGCCCTGCCGGCGTTTGAGCTGGGCCCGCTGATCGGCGGCGAGATCGTCCCAGCCGGGCTGCTCGGCGCAGAAAGAAGCCGGACCATAAGTTTCGGTCAGGCCGTAGACATGGGTAAGCTTGATGCCGATCCGCTCGGCGCCTTCAAGCACTGCAACCGGGGGGGCAGCTCCTGCGATCAGCCCAACGACTGAATGGGCATCTGGTTTCGTCGGAGCTGTCGACGCGTTGATCAGCGTGTTGTAAACGATCGGTGCGCCGCACATGTGCGTCACGCCGTGTTTCGGGATCAATTCGAAGATTTTCGCTGGATCGACCTTGCGCAGGCAGACATTGATTCCGGCCGCCGCCGCAATGGTCCATGGAAAGCACCAGCCGTTGCAATGAAACATCGGCAGCGTCCAGAGATAGACCGGATGCGCACCCAAATTGGCGGCCAGGATATTGCTCACCGCGTTGATATAGGCACCGCGGTGGTGGGTAACGACGCCCTTGGGATTACCCGTGGTGCCCGACGTGTAGCTCAGCGCGATCGCGTCCCACTCATCGGATGGAGGGCGCGCGATGAATTTTTCATCGCCCTGCGCGAGCGCCGCTTCATATTCGATTTCCCCGATGCGTTTTTTGCCGAAGGTCTCATCGTCAACATCAATCACGAACGGCTTCTCGCCTTTCATCTGCTCGAGCGCGTCCGAAATGACACCAGCGAATTCCGGGTCGACCAGAATGATTTTGGCGGCGCCATGGTCGAGCTGAAAGGCGATCGCAGACGCATCAAGCCGGATATTGAGCGTGTTCAACACGGCGCCAGCCATCGGGACCGCGAAATGCACCTCGTTCATCGCCGGGATATTCGGCAGCATCGCCGCAACCGTATCGCCCGGACCGATGTTGCGGCCGGCGAGGTAAGAGGCAAAGCGCCGGCAACGCGCGTAGGTCTCAGACCAAGTGAAGATCCGGTCCTCGTAGACGGTGCTCGTATGGTTGGGATAGATCGCGGCGGTGCGCGCCAGAAAACTTATAGGCGTCAGGGCCACAAAATTGGCCGGCGTCTTCCCAAGACCAACATCATATTGGTTCTGCGTTGCTGCCATCGGTTGCCCTCGTTTCGCCTAGAGAAAGCCGATCGATATCCAGGGGAAGATAGCAACGATTATCAAGCCTGCCATCAGGGCAAGCAAATAACCCCAGATCGGGCGGATGCCTTCGGCCGGGTCGACGCGGCCGATGGCGCAGGCGGCATAATAGCCGACGCCAAAGGGCGGCGCGAACAGCCCAATGCCCATCGCCAGGATGATGATCATCGCGTAGTGGACCTCGTGCACGCCGACGGCTCCAGCGATCGGGAACAGAAGCGGGCCGAACAGCACGACCGCGGGAATGCCTTCGAGTACGCTGCCCAGAATGGTAAAAGCGATAATCGAGACCGCGATGAAGCTCGCGGAACCGCCGGGCAGGCCGGTCATCGCGTTAGCCAGCGCCCGCGAAAAGCCCGACTGGGTCAGCCCCCAGGCCATCCCGGTCGCCGTACCGATGATCAGCAGGATGGCGCCGGAAAGGCTGGCGGTCTCGATCAGCATCGGCATCAACCGCCGCCAGTCGAATTGGCGGTAAATCGAGAGACCGACCACGAAGCCGTAGACGATACCGATGGTGGAAACTTCCGTGGCGGTCGCGACACCCTCCACGACTGCGGCGCGGATGACAAAGGGCAGCGCCAGCGCGGGCAGGGCGATGACGAAGCTGCGGAGGATTTCCGAAGCCGTCGCCCGCTTGACGTGGCTCAAATCCTCGCCGCGATAGCGCCACCACACGAGCGCCGATAACGTGATCGCGCACACCAAGCCGGGCAACAACCCGCCGGTGAACAGCGCCGAAATCGAAACACCGGTCACCGAGCCGATGGTGATGAGGACGAGGCTCGGCGGAATGGTTTCGGTCTGTGCGCCGGTCGCAGCGAGCAGGGCGACGAGATCGCCGGGCCGGGCGCCACGCTGCTTCATCTCGGGGAACAATACCGGCGCTACCGCCGCCATATCGGCAGCCTTGGAGCCTGAGATGCCCGAGACGAGATACATCGCGCCGACCAGCACGTAGTGCAGGCCGCCGCGCACATGGCCGAGCAGGCTCGCCAGAAATGCCACCATCGCCCGGGCCATACCGGTCATTTCGATCAAAAGCCCGAGGAAGATGAAGAGGGGCACCGCGAGCAGGATCAGATGGCTCATCCCCTCGTCCATGCGCCCCACCAGAACCATCAGCGGCGTCCGCGTCGTCAGCGCAAGATAGCCGAAAATCGCCAGTCCGAACGCAAAAGCAATCGGCACCCCGGCAAAGACGCAGAAACCGACCACGCCGACGAAGAAAATCACCAGATTGAGGTTGCCGAGCGGCCGGAGCCACGGACCCGCCAGCCAGCAAAGGGCCACCAGAAACGCCACCGAAAGCGCAGCCTTGATCACGAGTCCGGCATCGCCAAACCGCATCAGCCGGAGAACCGAGAACAACATCATCAGGCAGATACCGACCGGCAAAGCAGCCGCGCGCCAGCTATTGGAGATTTGCAGCGCCGGCGTCGTGATAAAGCTTTCCTCGTAGGCGTATTGATAGCTCGGCACCACGATCAGCAGCAGGAACGCGAACGCGGCACAGGTCGCGACGACGTCAAGGAACGCGCGCGTTGCAGGTTTGACGCCGGCGACGATGGCCGTCATCCGCATGTGCTCTGAACGGCGAAACGCGACTACCGCGCCCAGCATCGCGAGCCACAGGAACAGGATAGAGGCGAGCTCGTCGGACCAGATCAGTGGCTTCTGCACGATGTAGCGCGCTACGATCCCCGCAAACAGCGTCACGACCTCGGCGACGACGAGCAAAGCGGCTGGAATTTCGACGAGCCGGCCGACCAAGTCCTCGAGCGCGATGACAGGCGAAAGACGGCGAGGGGACATCACCTCACCGCCCGTGGGCTGCGTCGCCTCGGCGTTCGCCATTTTCCTAGCCTTCAGCCGGTGGCGCTAAGACAATTTGCCGACTGATTTCTCCAGGATCGACCACGCCTCCTCGCCGTATTTTCCTTTCCATTCGGAATAGAAACCGGCCGCTCGCAGCTTGTCACGGAACGGCGCCAGATCAGGCTGATTGAAAGTCAATCCCTTGGTCGAGAGTTCGTCGCGGACGGTCGCGTTAAGCTTTTCGGTGTCGGTTCGCGCTTTGAGCGCCGCCTCGTTGACGTTCTTCTCGACGATGGTGCGTATGTCCGGCGGCAGCGCTTCCAAAGCACGGCGATTGGCCAGGAACCAATAGCCGTCCCACATGTGATTGGTCAGCGAGCAGTATTTCTGGACCTCGTAGAGCTTGGCCGTCGAGATCAGCGCCAACGGATTCTCCTGGCCTTCGACAATCTTGGTCTGAAGCGCCGAATAGACTTCGTTAAAATTGATCGAAGCCGGCGACGCATCGAACGCCTTGAACATCGACGTCCACAGCGGCGATACCGGCACGCGGATCTTGAAGCCTTTGTAGTCGCCGGGCCCCGTGATCGGCTTGGTTGAGGACGTGGTCTGGCGGAAGCCGTTATCCCAGATCTTCTCGAATGCCACGATATTGGCCTTGGCGATTTCCTTGCGCACATAGCTGCCAAGATCGCCGTCCATGGCCTTCCAGACCGTGGGATAGTCCGGGAAAGCAAAACCCATCCCGTTGATGGAAGCCGCTGGAACCAGGATCGCCAGGATCAGGCCGGACATCGTGAAGAACTCGACGCCGCCGGAACGAAGCTGGCTCAAGACGTCCGTATCCGCGCCAAGTTGGTTGTTCGGGAAAATCTGAAGATCAAACCGGCCATTGGTCTGGCTCTTGATCGCGGCAGCCATTTCCCGGGCGCGAATGTTGAGCGGATGCGTCTCCGGCAGGTTGTTGGCGAACTTGTAGCTGAATTCGGCCTGCTGGGCTCGCGCAACCAACGGCGCGCCCAAGCCGCCCAGGACGGCCGATGCGGCGGTGGTCTTCAATAGCGAACGTCGTGAAAAGCCCATCTCGTCGTCTCCCAAATCGTTTCTTATTCGGCTTCCTCTTGGAAACACTCCGGTTGGCTTTTTGCCTGCTTTCACTGGAAATACCAAGCGCCGGGTTCGTAGGCCTTTCGCTTCGTTTTCCGACGCTCGTTGGCCAAGTGACCGTACGATATGCGCCGCGCCACGAACGATCTCCAAATTCGCTGGAAGCTGAGGACTTATGTACAAATGTCTGGAATCTCTATGGAATAAAATATTCCATAATATACCTTATGCGAATCATGGGTATACGGATCAGGATTGACGGAGACGATCTCGCTGCGGTCACCGTCCCCTGAAACGTGGCTTGCGCCGCTCCAGAAACGCCGCCACGCCTTCTTTGTGATCTTCGGTCAGGGTTGCGAGTGCAAACTGATCGACGTCCATGTGGCTGGTGAGATCGTCGAGCGCGTGCGTGAGACGGTTGATGGTGAGCTTGGTCATCGCAGCCGAGATCGGCGGTTGGCTGGCGAACTTTTCCGCAAACGCCATTGCCTTGTCGAAGGCCGCGCCGGGATCGGTCACCTCCTCCACCAGGCGCCATGCATGGGCTTCCTCGGCGGAGATGCGCCGGTCGGCGAGGATCACGGCCTGTTTGGTGCGCGCTGGACCCATCAGGTGCAACAGGCGCGGAACACTCTGCCAGCTCATGTTCATGCCGAGCCCGACTTCCGGAATCCGGATATGGGCTGATCGGCTCATGACGCGGAAATCGAGGGCGACCGCCAGCGCGATACCGCCGCCGATGCAAAAGCCTTCGATTGCTGCGATCGTGATCTGTTCCATCTCCTGCCAG
>NZ_JBAVCF010000321.1:0-5238 GCF_049586575.1 Bradyrhizobium sp. | reverse complement strand
GGGTCAGATATCGCTTTTCCAATATCAGGTGAATGCCCTTGTTGCCGTTGACGACCTGAGTGACACGTAAATCGCCAGCCAGACTGAGCAGGGTATATGCCTGATATCGATCGATTCCGGTACGCTTGCAAACGAGATCGAGCATTTGGCGCACCGCGGTCACTACGCAATCGTCGAGGTCTGGATCGAAGGCCATGGTGATCATGTGGGTCGGCGTCTCGGCGAGCGGCCATTCGAGCCTGAGGTCATCGCGAACCGTCAGACGGAAGGTGCCGACAAGGCCGGTTTCCGCCGCCGTGACGCATACTTCGCCATCCCCTTGCGCCCCGTGATTTGCGGGCAAGGCCGCCGGAATGAGAAACGGCTCCGGCGGCAAGAGCTCCGGTGAACCCGACACAGTCGAGATCACGACGCGCTCGCCACTGTCCACGGTAAGGACAGGAGTGAGCCTGGCGTCGAAATACCCCCAATGGACGGTGTCCGGGCCCGCGTCCACTCGCGCGATTTTAGCCTTTTCGTCCATACGCGTGTTCTTTTTCAGCTTAACGTCCAGCTTCAAGCCAAGACGCCAAGGAGAGTCGACCAACAGGACGATGGCCCGTTTGGCTTGGCGACTTGAGCGGTCGCGTCAGATTTGTTCCGCTCTAGGTCGCACTCGCCGGAGATGCCAGCTCCGTCCCGTTGTGAACCAGCAGCCCGCGGGCCTTCATTTCACGTAATCCGTACAGGAAGCCGAGTTCGAGGAATGAATCGATGAATTTGAACAGGATCTGGACGGCGACCATGTTGACCAGCACATGGATCGGCAGAACGAACGCGAATGCGGCAATCACAAACAGAAGCGAATTGACGAACATCGAAACCACGTTCGCGCTCACCGCCCGCAGCCACAGCATCCCGTCTCCCGTTCGAGAGCGCACGACGTCGTAGACATAAACCATGACGAGTCCGGTAATCCACGTTGCGAAAATGCTCGCGGCGGCGATACGAGGAACGATCTTGTTTAGATTCAGGAATTCAGAGTGGTTCTGCTCGTAGCCGGTAGCGGTGGGAAGAAGAAACAGGAATCCCAGAACGATAGAGGTCACGACACGGCAGACGAGCTGGGCATTGACAGAAGTGCGCGAGATCTTGAGGCCGTAAAACTCGTTCAGGTAATTCGCTCCAAGCTCGATCGTCGGATAGATCAGCGACCCGGCGATCGTAATGAAGGTCACTCCCCCGATTGTAAGTCCGACAAATTGCGCGGACGTAAAAGAAATCAGGATTTGAAAGGCGCATTGAAGGCCGACGATCCACAAGACGGCGTGTTCGCGGCCAAATATCTCGGCGACGATGATGCCGATTCCGACGGAAGCGAAGCAGAAGCAGATCGCGCCGACGATCCAAGCAAGACCAACCCAGTCACTGAAGACCATAACACCCTCGCTGTTTCAAGCTTCAGATTGAAAGATCAGGCGCGGCGTTCTCCGGACATTTTCTTGAAACCCCGGAGCTTCCGAAGCCAAAGCCCGCATCGTTGCGCCGGCGGCCAGCCCCATTACCGATGACAAAGGATAGATAAAAACTTTTTGATAGCAACAATAATTTCGAAAATTTCGATAATGTCGAATTATTGAGCAGTGGACGAACCTTTTTTGTGCAGCGCATTGGGGGGATGACGAGGGGAAAACCAGAAATATCGTACATTCCGAAAAATTTCGAAAATTCTTGACTCAGGTCCGGACCGGCTTCTAACTATTTGCTGTATTCGCCTCTCGGTGATCTCAACCCAGGCCAATCATTGGAACTCCCATGGATTTGAACCTTGCAGGGCGCGTTGCATTCATTACCGGGCCGGCCAAGGGCATGGGGGCCGCAATCACCCGAAGCTTCGCAGATGAGGGGTGCCGCCTCGTCCTCGTCGGACGTGACGTTGCCGCCATCGAACCTATTGCCGAAGAAGTGCAAGCTTCCGGCAGGGAGGCGATCGTCGTTCGTTGTGACCTGATCGATGCACCGCAATGCGACGAGGCAGCGAAGGCCGCGGTTGCGCGGTTCGGCCGGATCGACATTCTCGTCAACGTTGCCGGCGGGTCGGGGCCGGTAGGGAAGAGTGGCGTGGAAACGACTCCCGAGGAATTCGAGGAAATCGTCCGGCTAAATGTGAACGGCTGTTTTCATACGATGCGCGCGGTCCTGCCGGCGATGATCAAGCAGCGGTATGGAAAAATCGTCAATGTCGGCGGCACCTTCGGGATGCGCGGGAGGGCGGGACGAGTGTCCTATTCGGCGTCCAAATGGGGCCTGCGCGGGGTCACGAAAAGCTTCGCCCTTGAAGTCGGGCAACACAACATCAACGTCAATTATGTCGCGCCCGGCATGGTGGACGGACCCCGCTTTCGCGACAAGGTTTGCGCCGATATGGCGCGGCGGCTGAACATTACTCCGGAAGAAGCCGCGGAACGGCACGCGCAGGACTATGCGTTGAGACGTATTACGGTCGATCAGGATATCGCCAATGCGTGCCTCTTTATGGCGAGCGATGTCTCGCGACAGATTACCGGCGCTGACCTTCCCGTCGACGGCGGATGGGCAATGCTTTGAGAAGTGAGGCTGTCATGGAAACGATCGCAGATCTTGTCATCCACAATGGTACGGTTGTCTCCGCTGATACCACCTACGCCGCGAGCCTTGCGGTCAAGGACGGCGTTATCATAGCGATTGGCGACGCAAAGGCGATGCCCGCCGCCAAGGATACGTTGGATGCGAAGGGGTTGCATCTGTTGCCCGGGGCGATCGACGATCATGTTCATTTCCGCGATCCCGGCTATCCACACAAGGAGGACTTCGCTTCGGGAACCCTCGCCGCTGCGTTCGGCGGTGTCACGACGGTCTTCGACATGCCCAACACCCTTCCGACGGTCGATAGCGGCGAAGTGCTTGCGGCAAAACTCGCAATGGCTGCGCAAAAGGCGCATGTCGATTTCGGTCTGTACGCCGTCCTCGGTGCGACTTCGATCGAGCGAGTGCCCGAATTGGTGGAAGTCGGTGCGATCGGCTTCAAACTTTATATGGGCAATACGTTCGGCCGCATTCCTTCTCCGTCCACGGGCGAGATGCTGGAAGGTTTTGAGGCCGTTGCGCCCACCGGAAAGCGCATATCGCTTCACGCCGAGACGAATTCGATCATGGAGCGCCGGGAAGGAAAGCTGCGGGCAGCCGGCTATTCCGCGGCGCTCGACCACCTCGCCTCCCGACCGGAGGTGGTTGCGATCGAAGCCGTTGCCCGGGCCGCCATCCTCGCTGAGTGGACCGGCGCGCGGATCAACATCCTTCACATATCCTCGGCCGGAGAGTTACGGCCTCTCCGCGAAGCCAAGGCGCGGGGCGTCGACATTACCGGTGAGACCTGCCCGCACTATCTGATGTTGTCTTCCGAAGACTATGCGCGATGCAGTGGGGTCATTCGCGTCAATCCTCCCGTGCGGGAAGCGCGGAATCAGGAGCCTCTCTGGGCGGCGCTTCTGGACGGTACGATCGATGTTATCGCGACCGACCACGCGCCGCACTCCCAGGAAGAAAAGACGCGTAACGACATCTGGACGGTGGATGCCGGATTCCTTGGCGTCGAAATCCAGATGCCGCTGATGCTGACGGAGATCGCGCGGGGCCGCGCCTCGATCTGCGATTACGTCCGGTGGAGCGCGGTCAATCCCGCGAAGATCTGGGGCCTCTATCCCCGGAAAGGCGTCCTTCAGGTTGGCGCCGATGCCGATATCGCCATCGTCGATCTCAAGCGAAACTGGACGGTCAAGGATGCGGAGTTGCACTCGACGTCGAAAATATCGCCGTGGGACGGACGCAAAGTGCAAGGACTTCCTGTCCACACGATCGTACGCGGCCGGTTCGTGGTGAAAGACCGGACCCTTCAGGCCGGCACGCGAGGGTGGGGCCGATCGGTCCATACGATCCAGAACATGCCGAAACCTGTGCCCCTCAACGTGAATCAGACGACTGCTGCGATGCTTCAAAAGACGCGCCACGAGGCCTCCGCCTGACCGGCGGAGGCTCGCTGGGTTCGAGGATTTTCCAAATGAAAATAGACCAGGGCGATTTGGCCTTCATGCCTCAATCGGACGAGACACGATTGAGGACCCTCGGTGACGAGATCTTCGAGCGATTAAGGGCCGACATCATCAGCTCTCGTCTGGCGCCCGGAAAAAAACTGCGCTTTCACGACCTGCGAGATACCTACGGCGTAGGAGTCAGTCCGCTTCGGGAGGCGCTCTCGCGTTTGGCCGAGAACCGATTGGTTGTTGCGACCAGTCAGCGTGGATTCCACGTCTCCGAGGTTTCGGTCGAAAATATTACCGACGTTTCAATGGTCAGAAGGCACGTGGACGGCCTGGCCCTGCGCCTGTCCATTCAATCCGGCGACGACAGTTGGGAGGGCGAATTGCTTTCGGCGCGTCACAAGCTGGCGCTGCTCGAACGAGCCGGCAGCGATGTCGCCCAGGATTTGTGGGAACGACGCCACAGGGAGTTTCACTACACGCTGATCGCGGCCTGCGGTTCGCCGTGTCTGCTGCATCTTCACGGTATTCTGAACGATCAGTTCGATCGATACCGGCGCTTGTCCGCCAAAACAGCCCAGCGAAGTGGCCCGAGGGCCTTGATGCATAAACAGATACTTGAAGCCGCTCTCGCGCGTAAGGCGGACAAGGCGGTGAAGCTTCTTGAAAATCATATTTCGGAGGCGACGAAATGGATTGTCGCGGGCCTGCGCGTGCAACCTGCGTCAGACAAGGGGTCTATTCGCCCGGGAAAAAAATCCAGGACAAAAGCGAGAGCGTAACCGAGGTTTAAGCGAGAGCAGGGGTTTTTGCTGCGAGTCATCCCGGCGATCGTGCGCAAGTCCGCAATCAGAAAAAGCTACGAGGGCATAACCAGACGACCAACAATCAAGAGCGAGTTCAACAGATAACACATCCAGACAAGGGGAGGATTGCAATGTCCGCAACAGCCGGAGTGGAAGCGCGCACTGAGTTTGCCGTTGCGAAGAACCGCTGGGTTCAGCTGGTGACTGGCGTGATCTGTATGGCGGCCGTTGCGAAT
The DNA here is from genome assembly GCF_049586575.1 of Bradyrhizobium sp. Classification (GTDB taxonomy): domain Bacteria; phylum Pseudomonadota; class Alphaproteobacteria; order Rhizobiales; family Xanthobacteraceae; genus Bradyrhizobium. The sequence goes on along the minus strand of NZ_JBAVCF010000321.1, from coordinate 141 downwards.
ATCCAGTACTCGTGGACTCTCTTCGTTCCTGAGATCGTAAAGACGTTCGGATGGTCTCGCGCATCGGTCCAGGCCTCGTTCACGGTCTTCATCGTCACGCAGGTACTGTCCACTCCGGTCGTGGGATACTTGATCGACCGC
>NZ_JBAVCF010000320.1:0-13899 GCF_049586575.1 Bradyrhizobium sp. | reverse complement strand
GTGGCCAGACCGAGATCATGACAAAAGGTCGGCACGACCCCTGCGTGGGCATTCGCGCGGTTCCGGTTGGTGAAGCCATGATGGCCTGCGTGCTGGCGGATCATTTCCTGCGCCATCGCGGCCAGGTGGGCGGCTAGGATATTGATACGGGAGCGGCAGCCGCGTCCCTCGATTTGATTGTCTTGACGGTGTCGCCGTTTCCGGCTGCCAATGGTGCTCTATGAACGCATCCGATCTGCAAAAGCTGACGGAATGGCTGATCGACGGCGCGAGGTCTGCGCCCAGCCCCCCGGCGATGATGGCGGAAACCTGCGAACGACTGGTCGCGGCGGGCCTGCCACTGTCACGCGTCGGTATTTTCGTTCGTACCCTGCATCCGGATATCGTCGGACGCAATTTCGTCTGGAAGCAGGGCGGTGAAGTCGTGGTCGGCAGCGCCGACTACGAGATGCTGGATTCGGAGGAATTTCGCGCCAGTCCGCTCGCCATCGTCTTCGCCGAAGGGCGTGAAATCAGGGCGCGGCTCGATGGTCCGGACGGCAACCGCTTCCCGATTTTCGCTGACCTGCGCGAGGAAGGCACCACCGATTATATTGCGCTGCCGCTTCTCAATGTCGACGGCTCGGTACACGCCTCTAGCTGGACCACAAAGCAACCGGGCGGCTTCACGGACGTGCAACTCAAGGCGCTGCGCGAGTTGATCCCACCGCTCTCCCGTCTGATCGAAGTCACGCGGTTGCGCTTCATGTCGACGATCCTGCTCGATACCTATGTCGGCAATCGCGCAGGCGAGCGCATTATGCACGGGCAGATCAGGCGCGGCCACACGGAAACAATGGATGCCGCAATCTGGCTATCGGACCTGCGCGGTTTCACTGCGCTGTCAGATCGGCTTCCGTCCGAAACTGTAGTCGATATTCTCAATCGGTATTTCGACTGCCAGGTCTCCGCGATCGCAGCACATGGCGGCGAAGTTCTGAAGTTCATGGGCGACGGGTTGCTTGCGGTGTTTCCGATCGACGAATATGTCGGCGACACCAGGAAGGTCTGCGCCCAAGTCCTGGACGCTGCGCGCGCCTCACGCACCAATGTCGATGCCTTGCAATATCCGATAGGGGACACTGTCGAGCGTTTTCGTTTCGGCGTTGCATTGCATGTCGGGAAAATTCTTTACGGCAATATCGGCGGCGGCAACCGGCTCGATTTCACTTGCATCGGACCTGCCGTCAATCTCGCCGCGCGGCTGGAAAAGATGGCAGGGCGCCTGCACCGCACAGTCGTGGCATCACGAGCCTTCGCCGAGGCGAGCGCTGGCCACTGGGATGATCTCGGCGAATTTCCGATCGCGGGATTTTCAAAGGCCGAGCGTGTTTATGGCCTGACCGACGAGACGCTGGCGCCAGCCTGAGGCAAGTTGCGGCCATCGCCGACGTCGAGAACATCAAGGCGGTGGCAGCAATCGCGCTTTTTCATGATCCGGTACTCTCCAGGACTCCGTGGCAAGCGCCGGCGAAGCCGCAATACCCATGGGTGGCGGGATCGCTGCAACGACGAGCCGTAAACGCGGTCGCCGATTATTCTTCCGGCTCGGTGGTGAACAGCAACGGATACCCCTTGGCGCGGCCGGCGTCGGTGGCGCGGGTCGCCTTGGTTTCGGCGACGTCCTTGGTAAAGACCGCCACCACGCAAACGCCGCGCCGGTGCGCGGTGATCATCACCTTGTGCGCCTGATCCTCCGTCATGCGGAATTCCGCTTTCAGGACCGTGACGACGAACTCGCGCGGCGTGAAGTCGTCGTTGACGAGAATGACCTTGTGCAGCCGTGGCCGTTCGACCTTGGTCTTGACCCTGGTCTTCGGCTTAATGACGGTGTCGACCATTCGTTTCCCGCACCTTCGGTAGCCGGTGATGAATTCCAGTCCAGTCTACCAGAATTGACGACGGTGCGTGGAGCGGGAACTAGAGGATAGCGTCATTGCAGCGGCGGAACCGTCCGCAGATAGGCAATGATATCGGCCAGATCGTTCTGCTTCAGTCCAGCGTAGAAGGGATAGGCCATCGGCGGCTTGAGCACCCGTCCGTCGCGGGCAACGCCTTGGACGGGTAATGCAAAATTGCGGCTGCGTTGCTGCTAACCTGAATGTGAACGCTGCAAGATGTTCCAGCTTTCCGTCGGCTGCGGTGCGTGCGAACATCATATGACACGACGGGAGGGCCGCAGATGCGCTGGTATGTCTCGATCGGGGCGGTGCTGGTTGCAAGTGCTATCACCGCAAGCGATGTCGTGGGAGTTACCGCGCCGGACATTCAGCATCGACGCGAGGTGCGATCGGCGGACAAGGCGCCGGCGGTGGTCGACGTCGAACTCGTGCTCGCGGTCGATGTGTCCTATTCGATGGACATGGACGAATTGGCGGTGCAGCGCGAGGGTTACGCGCAGGCGATCGTCTCGAAGGAATTCCTTCAGGCGCTGAAGGCGCTCCCGAACGGCAAGATTGCCGTGACCTATTTCGAATGGGCGGCGTCAAGCGATCAGAAAATCATCATTCCCTGGCGGGTCATCGATGGCCCGGAGACTGCGGATGCCGTCGCCGACGAAATCCTGAAAACGCCGATCCGCCGTGCCTCCCGCACTTCCATTTCCGGAGCGATCTATTTTGCGATGCCGCTGTTTGAGAACAACCCCTATCCCGGCCTGCGGCGCGTCATCGATATCTCGGGGGACGGTCCCAACAACAATGGCGCACCGGTCACGCCGGCGCGCGATGAGGCGATCTCCAAGGGGATCGTCATCAACGGCCTGCCGATCATGGTGAAGGAGCCTAATTACTCGACGATGGATATCGAAAACCTCGATTGGTACTACGAAGACTGCGTGGTCGGCGGTCCCGGATCTTTCGTGGTGGCGATCAAGGACCGCGAGAAGTTCAAGGAAGCGATCCGGAGCAAGCTTCTGCTCGAGGTCGCTGGTCGCACGCCCCAGCGTCCCGTCGTTCCGGTGGCCGACAAGGAGCCGCGGGTCCCCTGCATGATCGGCGAAAGGATATGGCAGGACAGGTGGGGGCGCTAACCGAAAGAGCTTTGCATCAATTCCGGCGTCTTATCGCTTGAACCGCGCCACCAGTTCGACATGCGGCGTATGTCGAAACTGATCGACGGGAGTGACGCCCTCGATCTTGTAGCCGCCATCGATCAGGATACGAGCGTCGCGGGCAAAGGTCGCGACGTTGCAGGACACCGCAATCACTGCGGGCACCTTGCCGGCCGCGAGCCTTTCGGCTTGCGCCTGTGCGCCCTGCCGCGGCGGGTCGAACACGATGGCGTCGAAGTCGCGCAATTCTTCCGCGACGAGCGGGCGACGAAACAGATCGCGGGTCTCGGCTTTGATGGGCTTTAATCCTGGCGTCGATGCGACGGCCTTTTGCAGACTTGCGATTGCGCCTGCGTCGCTGTCGTAAGCCGATACCCGCGACTTCTCGGCGAGCCTCAAGGCAAATGGTCCCACGCCGCAAAATAGATCTGCGATGTGTTTGACGCGTCCGCCGTGTTTTAAGACGAGCGCGGCCAGCGTCTCTTCGCCCGCGACGGTCGCCTGGAGAAAGGAGCCCGGCGGCAGGATCACGCGCGCCTTGCCCATGGTTACGCCCGGCGCTTGACGCATCAGCACCAGTTCGCCGTGCCGCGTCAGGCGGGCAACATCCTGCTTGGCCGCGATCTGCGATAGCGCCGCAATGGCGTTGGCCGGAAGCGGACCGGAGCCGCGGATATCGACGTCGAGGCCGCCATCGGTCGCGGTCACCTGAATGTCGAGCGGCTTGCCGATTCCGATCAGCGGTTCGGCAAGCGCCCAGGCTGCCTCCAGCGCACCGTTCAGGCCGGGGTCGAGGATCGGACAGCGATCGACAGGGACGATGTCATGCGACTGTGCCGCGGCAAAGCCGACTTTGAGCACGTCATGGGTGCCCTTGCGGGCATGGAGGGTAACGCGGCGGCGGCCTTTGCCATGGGCATCGATGAGGGGAAAGACCTCGCAGTCGATTTTCGCCTGCGCGAGCGTCGCAACGACAAGATTGCGTTTCCAGGCGCGGTATCGTTCGGTTTCCCAGTGCTGGATGGCGCAGCCGCCGCAGACGCCGAAGTGCGGACAGAACGGTTCGATGCGCTCGGGACTAGCCTGTTCGATCCGCACCAATTGACGCCGGTCCGGGTGATGACCTGGTGCGGCCGCAACCTCGGCCACCTCGCCGCCGAGCGTGTATGGAACAAAGAGGCTCCGCCCTTCGGCGAGCGCGATGCCATCTCCGAGATGGCCGACGTGATCGATGGTGAGGCGTTCAACCACGGCGCGCGCCAAGGAAGAATTCGACGTTGCCGTCTCCACCTGATATCGGGGAGGGAAATATCCGGATGTCCGTGCAGCCGAGCGAGGCCGCAAATGCGGAAATGTCGTCGCAAACCTCCTGATGCACGGCCGCGTCGCGGACGATTCCGCGTTTGGAATTTTTGCGGCCAGCTTCGAACTGCGGCTTGATCAGCGCCAGAAGATGCATCGGCGCTGCCGCCAGCGACAATGCAACCGGCAGCACAGCCTTCAGCGAGATGAAGCTGACGTCGATGACCACGATGTCGGGACGCGCGGGAAGCCGCTTGCCATCCAGCGCGCGGATATCGGTCTCTTCCATGGAAACGATCTTGGGATGATCGCGCAGGGAAGGGTGCAACTGTCCGCGCCCGACGTCGATCGCAAAAACCACGCTGGCGCCATTGGCGAGCAAGACTTCCGTGAAGCCGCCGGTCGAGGCGCCGACGTCGAGACAGACGTGGTCCTCGATATCGATCGGGTATTGCTCGAGCGCACCGGCGAGCTTGACGCCGCCCCGCGAAACGAAGGGATGCGCCGGTTGCGCCTGCAACACGGCGTCGGGGGGAATTGTCTCGGAGGCCTTGAGCACAGGTTTGTCGTTCGCCGAAACGAGGCCGGCTTCGATGGCAGCGCGGGCGCGAGCCCGGCTTTCGAACAACCCGCGTTCGACGAGCAGGAGATCAATGCGCTTCTTGGAAGACGGCATGATGCGCTCGGTGACTAATTTCAGGAAGCGGAAGCGAGCCGCGTGGCCGCCATGGCAACGCAAAGCTCAAACGCGGTCAAGTCGTGCCAGATGTCTGCCGGTTTTTCGCGGGCCAGCACGAGCGGCGAACCGTAGAGATCGAGCGCGTGGATCATCATCAGATTGTCGTTGTGGCCGAAATCTTCAACGGACAGCCCCTCGGCATCGACGAGGCCGGTATCGCGCGCCGTGACCTTCGTGAATCGCCGCACCCGATCGGCATAGGGTGAGGGATCGTTGGAATAGCCAAAACAAAATTTCCCGTGTGCGGCCATGTAGCCGAGCTCATACACGGTTCCGGCGTCGGCACCGGGCCCGCGGAACGGCGTCAGGTTGGCGATGACGGCGTCAGCCCGATCCATCATGGCCTCGTTGGCTTTGAATATCTGAAGCGAGGCATCGGAGGCCGCCCGATCGACGACATTGTCGAGCGGGTAGAGGCCGATCAGCCCATGCCGGCGGCAGGTGTCGATTTTCTGCCGACCGATCTCAAGCCCATCCGGCAGGAACACGTCGGGACCTGCCAGATAAACATGCATAGCAACACGGCTTAAGCGAGCTTCACCGTCTCGGTCTTGACGTCCTTGCCGAGCGTCTCGAACACCTTGGCGACGATGCCCTTGGCGTCCAGTCCGGCGCGGCCGTACATCGCGCTCGGCGAGTCGTGGTCGAGGAATTCGTCCGGCAGCACCATCGCGCGCATCCGCAATCCACCGTCGAGCATGCCGTGTTCGGCCAGCGTCTGCATGACGTGGGAGCCAAAGCCGCCGATCGATCCTTCCTCGATGGTGAGAAGGATTTCGTGCTCGCGCGCGAGTTTCAGAACCAGATCGACATCGAGCGGCTTCATGAAGCGCGCATCCGCGATCGTGGTAGAAAGCCCGTGCGCGGCGAGTTCGTCTGCGGCCTTCTCGCATTCGCCAAGACGCGTGCCGAACGACAACAGCGCGATCTTGCTGCCCTGACGCACGATGCGTCCCTTGCCGATCTCGAGCGGGATGCCGGCTTCGGGCATATCGACGCCGCGACCTTCGCCGCGCGGATAGCGCAGCGCGCTCGGGCGGTCGTCGATCGCGACCTGTGTCGCCACCATATGTACCAGTTCGGCCTCGTCGGAAGCCGCCATGATCACGAAATTGGGCAGGCAGCCGAGATAGGCGCAGTCGAACGAGCCGGCGTGGGTAGCGCCATCGGCACCGACCAGTCCGGCGCGGTCGATTGCAAAACGCACCGGGAGGCTCTGGATCGCCACGTCATGCACAACCTGGTCGTAGCCGCGTTGCAGGAAGGTCGAATAGATGGCGCAAAACGGCTTGTAGCCTTCGGTGGCAAGACCGGCGGCAAACGTCACCGCGTGCTGCTCGGCAATGCCGACGTCGAATGTGCGGTTAGGAAACGACTTGGCGAAGATGTCGATGCCGGTGCCCGATGGCATCGCTGCGGTGATGCCGACGATCTTTTCGTCCTTCTGCGCTTCCTTGACCAGGCTTTGGCCGAAAACGTTCTGATAGGCCGGCGCATTCGGCTTGGCCTTGGCCTGGGTGCCGGTGGCGACATCGAATTTGACGACGGCGTGATATTTGTCGGCCGAGGCTTCTGCGGGCGCGTAACCTTTGCCCTTCTGCGTCACGACATGGACCAGGATCGGGCCGGTCTCCATGTCGCGGACGTTGCGCAGCACCGGCAGCAGGTGATCGAGGTTATGACCATCGATCGGGCCGACGTAGTAGAAGCCGAGTTCCTCGAACAGCGTGCCGCCGTCCATCATGAAACCGCGGGAATATTCCTCGACGCGGTTGGCGCGATTGGCCAGCACCTTCGGCAGGCGCTTGTTGATCTGCTTCGCCGCCTCGCGCAGCGTGCGATAGGTCTTGCCGGAATAGAGCCTGGACAGGTAGGCGCTCATGGCGCCGACCGGCGGCGCGATCGACATGTCGTTGTCGTTGAGAATGACGATCAGGCGGGAATTCATCGCGCCCGCATTGTTCATGGCCTCGTAGGCCATGCCCGCCGACATCGCACCGTCGCCGATCACGGCAATGACATTGTTCTTGCCGCCCGAAAGATCGCGCGCCACGGCCATGCCGAGCCCTGCCGAAATCGAGGTCGAGGAGTGTGCGGCGCCGAACGGATCGTAGTCGCTCTCGGTGCGTTTGGTGAACCCCGAAAGCCCGCCGCCGGTGCGCAGGGTGCGGATCCGGTCGCGGCGGCCGGTGAGGATCTTGTGCGGATAGGCCTGGTGACCGACGTCCCAGATCAGGCGGTCGCGGGGCGTGTCGAAGACGTAGTGCAGGGCGGTGGTCAGCTCGACCACGCCGAGGCCGGCGCCGAAATGACCGCCGGTCACCGAAACCGCATCGATGGTTTCCTGACGCAGTTCGTCAGCGACTTGCCGGATTTGTTCGACCTTGAGCCGGCGCAAATCGTCCGGGGTGCGGATCGTGTCGAGGAGCGGCGTCTTGCTAAATGCGGTCACAGCGTTATTCCAATCTTTTAGGGTCGGGGATCAACGGCCCGACAGGAAATGGGTTGCGCAAAATTTAGCGCCAGTGCCCCAGACCCCGGATGCCACTCACGGGCGCAAGGCCCGATCGATAGTCTTAGGCCCGCCCCGTATCGTTCAATGTGATTTTCATCACCTTTAGACGGCTCCACCCAGCCGATCAATTTATTGAGCTATTTGAAATACTTGGCGTCAGAGCGGTACACCGAACGAGTGCTTTCGTCAGCCCATAGTCGCTAAACCTTTACACTAAAGCGGCGGCCAAAGCCAACCGCCGGGGGAACAACCGGGAACGCCTGAGATGGCGATGGAACCCGAAATTGCTAGTCGGCGAGCCGTTTTCGGCGCTCAAACCAGCCGATTTTGGGGGGCAATTCCAAATAACGACCCAAGCCGCTTAACCATTTCCGCAAAGCCCCAATGCATTCAGCAATACCCAATGCAATTGGGATGCGGCGTTCGGCCGTCGCGTGGGGCCTGCCGCTATTGCACGTCGAGCGGTTCCGTCCCGGTCGGCTGGCCGCTGGCATCGGTCGTGATTTTGTCGACCCGCGCTTCCGCCTGGCGCAGCAGTTCCTCGCACCGCCGCTTCAGCGCTTCGCCGCGCTCATAGATGGCCACGGACTCTTCGAGCGGCACCTTGCCGTCCTCCAATCGCTTGACGATCGATTCGAGTTCCTCGATCGCGCGTTCAAAGCTCAGCTTCTTGACGTCCGCCTGGGCGTTTTCGGCCATATTGGATTTCCTGGATGTGTCTTACGAAGCGGAACCCATCAACGCACTGACATGGGCCGCGACTGATTCCTTCAGGCCCTGAAGATCATAACCGCCCTCAAGTACCGAGACAATTCGGCCCCCCGCGGTGCGATCGGCGAGATCCATCAGCTTTCGCGTCACCCATCCGAAGTCTTCGGCCTTCAGATTGAGTGAAGCCAGGGGGTCGCGATGATGTGCATCGAATCCGGCCGAGATGATGATGAGCTCTGGGCTGAATTTGCTCAAGTTGGGCAGGATGGTGTTTTCGAAGGCGGCGCGAAACTTGGCGCTGCCATCTTCCGGAGCGAGCGGTGCATTGACGATGTTGTCGTGCTCGCCCCGCTCGCCGGTGGCACCGGTGCCAGGGAACAGCGGCATCTGATGCGTCGAGCAGTACATCACGGTCTTGTCGGCCCAGAAGATATCCTGGGTGCCGTTGCCGTGGTGAACGTCGAAATCCACCACGGCCGCGCGGCCGATGCCGTATTTGCGCTGGGCATGGCGTGCCGCGATCGCGGCGTGATCGAAAAGACAGAAACCCATCGGACGGTTGGTCTCGGCATGATGGCCGGGAGGACGCATCGCCACGAAGGCGTTGCTGTGGGTCCCCGCCATGATCGAGTCGGTTGCGGCGACCGCGCCACCGACGCCGCGCATCACGGCTTCCCAGGTGCCGGGCGACATCGAGGTGTCGCCGTCGAGGTACACTAGGCCGTTTGACGGTGCAGCGCGACGCAATTCGTCGACATAGTGCTCATCGTGGCACAGAGTGACCAGATCGAGCGAACCTTCCGGCGCCAGTTCGCGCACCAGCGGATCGAAACGGCTTTCGCTCAGGATTTCATCGACAGCGCGAATCCGGTCCGGCCGTTCGGGATGTCCGGGCGGGGTCAGATGATTCAGCGTCGACGGGTGGGTTACGAGAAGCGTCGTCATGCACTGCCTTTTGCGCGCGAGAAACTCTCAATGTAAGGGGTGATCGCCGCCGGGGAAAGGGCCGATCACTCCGACCGCCTGATGCGGTCCGCGGCCGTTGGGTGGATTGGGCTGCTGGCTTGAAAATACGCATCCAGCGCGTCAACGTCATTGACGCCGAATTGTTGCGCGGTGCCTTCTTTCAGAACCGTGAAGCCGTCGCCTCCGGCGGAGAGATAATTGTTCACCGTCACACGATAACTTCTCGCCGGATCGATGCGCTCTCCATTCAGCGACATCGAGGCCGCGATCACGTGATCGCCGAGGGATTTGCCGCTCTTCCAGGTGTAGCTGAAGCCCTTGGAGACCTGCAAAATCCGTGTGCGCCTCGGGTCCAGCCATTGCTGCTCCAGCGCGTTCTTGATCTGGCTTCCCGTCAGCGACAGCGTGACGAGCTGGTTGCCGAACGGCTGGCTTGCAAACAGATCGGCATACGTCACCACGCCGTCGTCCTTTCGGGTGACGTCGGCGCGTAGACCGCCCGGATTGGTGAAGGCGATGACGGCCCTCCCTAGCGTAGCACCGGCGGTCGCAGCCAATTGGGCATCGGCGATCACGTCGCCGAGCACGCTTTCGCCGGCATTGTTGGGCACGCGCGACAGCGTGTCGGTGACCGAGCCGGCCCGGCGATTGGCGATGGGGACGAGCCGGTCGTAGGCTTCGATCAGCGCGGTCTGCTCCGAATCCTTGGCCAGTTGACCACTGCGAACGATCACATTGTCGGCCTTCGCTGCGATGACGTCGCGGGTTTTGCTATCGAGCGTGACGTCGATTGCGGTGACGAGCGTGCCGTATTTGTCGGCTGAGGTCACGAGCCGTCCGTCGATGTTGCAGACGTAGGGCTGGTGGGTGTGACCGCTGAACACCAGATCGACCGCGCGGTCGAATTTCTTGCCGATATCGACGATGGCGCCGGAGATCGCCGGGCACTCGTTATAATCGCCGGCCGGATAGCCGCCTTCATGAACCAGTACGACGATGGCTTCAATGCCCCGCGCTTTCAATTCCGGCACGAGCGCATTCACGGTCTCCGCCTCATCGCGAAATTCCAGACCCGCGGCACTCGTGGGCGAAATGATGCCGGCAGTTCCTTTCAAGGTCAGGCCGATAAAGGCGACGGGAATGCCCTCGAATTCCCTGATTTCATAAGGCGGAAAGATCGTCTTGCCGGTCGCTGTCTCAATGGTGGAGGCTGCCAGGTAGTGAAACTTCGCGCCTAAAAAGGGATGCGGCCCGTGGCATTTGTCGACCGGATGGCAGCCGCCATTCTGCATCCGTTTTATTTCTTCCTTGCCTTCGTCGAACTCGTGATTGCCGACGGAGGCGAGCGCAAGGCCCATCATCGAAAGCGATTCGATGGTCGGTTCGTCATGAAACATCGCCGACAATAGCGGGCTCGCGCCGATCAGATCGCCGGCGGCAACGAAGATCGTGTTTCTGTGGCCCTCGCTGAGCTCTTTGACGAGGGTCGCCATGTGCTCGACGCCACCCGCCGGAACCGTGATCTTTTTGGTCTTGTCGTTGGGGTCGGCGATCTTGATCCCGCCAAGGGAAGGGCGAAGATAGCCATGGAGATCGTTGATCGCGAGAATACGCAACTCGACGGTCGCCGTTTGCGCCGTCGCCGGCATGGCCGGAGCTGACGCAACCAGCGCCAAAGCGATCAAGGCCAGTGCGAACGAATTCCTCATGGCGCGACAATAAAGGGCAGGCGCGACGGTTTCACGAAGCTGGCGCTCAACCCCGCTTGCGCGAAAAGAACGCCTTGAACGCCGCGATCGCTTCCGCCGAGCGCATCCGCTCTCCGAACAACTGACTTTCGTGGTCGATCCGGCGGGTCAGGTCTTCCGGAGTATGCTTGAGAAGCTTGCGCGAGGCCGCGACCGCTTCCGCCGGGAGCGCCGCAATTTCGCGCGCGACCTTGCGCGCCTCTGCGTCGAGATGATCGGGAGCGACGACGGCGTTGACAAAGCCCGCGGCGCGGGCGTCCTCGGCGTTGAGCGTGCGTCCCATCACCAGCATCGAAAACGCGCGCTGATGTCCCATCAGCCAGGGCGCCAGCAGACTGGAGGCGCCTTCCGGCACAAGGCCGAGATGAATGAAGGGCGTTGCGAAGGTGGCTTTCGTGCTGGCGATCACCTGATCGCAGTGAAGCAGCATCGTGGTGCCGATCCCGATCGCGATGCCGTCGACGGCAGCGACGACCGGCTTGCCGTTATGGGCCAGCGAGTGAAGGAATTTGATCGCGTTGGAGGCGCGCGGCGTTCCGGTATTCGAGGTGCCGTCTTTCAGGAAATCTTCGAGATCGTTGCCGGCGGTAAAGACGCCCGGTTCGCCCGAAATGATGAGGCAGCGGATCGAAGCGTCACCCTGTGCGCTGTCGATCGCGGCGCTCATGTCGCGATACATGTCTTGTGTAATTGCATTCTTCTTTTCCGGTCGCGTGAGCTTGATCACGCGAACGGCGTCTTCGTCGGTAACGGTTACATGTCCGGTCATAATTATTGGCCTTCGGGTAATCGGCAATGGCAGGAACCGAGGAAATATCCTACATCATTCACGCGCGCACCCAAACCGCGTGCCTACCAGATCGGGATGCAAATGTTGGAATCGGACCACTAGGGGCGAAGGATGCAACTCACCGGGATACATCATCTGACCGCGATTTCGGCGAAGCCGCGCGAGAACCTCGCCTTTTATACCGGCCTGTTGGGCATGCGGCTGGTGAAGAAAACGGTTAATCAAGATGACGTCAGCGCCTATCACCTGTTTTACGCGGACGGGAAGGCCAATCCGGGCACGGATCTCACCTTTTTCGATTTTCCCGCCGCGCCGGAGCAGCGCGGCACAAACAGCATTTCCGCGACCTCCTTGCGTGTTGCCGGTGAGAAAAGCATCGGCTTCTGGCGCGATCGTCTCAAGAAGGCCGGCGCCCACGCCGGTGATGTTGCCGAGGTCGATGGCCGCCTGACGCTGCCGTTCGAGGACGGTGAGGGCCAGCGTCTGGTGCTGATCGACGATGGCGGCGCGGGTCGTTCGTCCCCGTGGGATAAGAGCCCGGTGTCGGTCGAGCATCAGATCCGCGGCCTCGGTCCGATCGTGCTGAGCGTCCACGATGCAGCGCGTACCGCGACCGTGCTCACCGCGGTCATGAACATGCGGCACGCGCGCAGCTATGTAGCGCCGGCAGCGCAAGGAGAAGTCCAGGTGTTCGCGATGGGCGAGGGGGGACCTGCCGCCGAATTGCATGTGATCGCACAGAAGGGCTTGCCGATGGCGCGGCAGGGAGCGGGCGGGGTGCATCACGTGGCGTTTCGCACGCCCGACGAGACACAATATCACGCCTGGACGCAGCGCTTGCGCGAACTTCGCATTCCCAATAGCGGAGAGGTCGACCGTTTCTATTTCCGCAGTCTCTATTTCCGCGAGCCGAACGGCATCCTGTTCGAAATCGCCACCGATGGCCCGGGCTTCGCCACTGACGAACCGATGGAGACGCTCGGCGAAAAGCTCGCGCTGCCGCCCTTCCTCGAGCCTCGCCGCGCGGAAATCGAAGCGGGCTTGAAGCCGATAGGGTAGGCTGCAGTCCACAAGTAGCCTCAACCTCACCATGAGATTGCCATGGTTTGGTCAAACCGGAGTGAAGTCTGGGCCCATGCTGGGTCAGATGAGCAGTACGTGACTCGCCGGTGGGACCGACGACGGAGGGCCAATGCAGACCGAGGCGAAGCCAAAAGCAACCGACGATCGCCGTGATTTCGTTTTGATTCCGGCTGATCAGGTGCGGGTCGCGCCGTCGGACGCGGAGATCACCGATTTGCTGCGCGCAGCGGCGCGGCACCATTCCGAAGCCGGCGTCCGCCCCGCTCCCGATCCATCTGTGCCCGTGCCGGCGGTCGATACGACATTCCGCGCCACCGCGGTCAACGACGATGTGCCTGTACGCGGCTCGACGTTCGGCCGACGGTTGGTGCGCATGGTCGTCGCGCTTCTGTTGGCGGCGGGCATCGGAGGTGCGGCGTTCGGCTGGCAGGTATTCGGTTATGCAGCCAAGAAAGCCGTCGGAAGATGGTTGCCGCAAATAGCGCTGACGTCATCGCTGTCGCTGGACAAGCTCGGGCTCGCCCCAGAACCCAAGCCATCCGAGGACGCCACCGACGCGGCGCCGGCAACTGCATCCGCTCAAGATGCAGCAGTTTCCGCTCCAAGCGTCGCCGACAGCGGCGCGCCGGCGAATGCCGCCGCTGCGCCGCCGGATGCCACGCAACAGTTGCAATCGATGGCGCGCGATCTTGCCAATGCCAACCAGGAGGTCGAGGCGCTTAAGGCCAGCATCGCAGAGTTGAAGGCCGGCCAACAACAGATGGCGCGCGAACTCACCAAAATGTCCGACAAGTTGGCTGAGCAAAACGCCAGGGCCAAAGTCACGTCGGCCGCGCAACATGCGGCGGCGGCCGCGCGTAAACCTGCGGCGCTCTATTCGCCGACGCCAACGCCGGCGCCGCCGACTTACCGGCCGTCCTATTCCGCGCAGGCCGCGGCGACTGTGGCCTCACC
>NZ_JBAVCF010000319.1:0-18862 GCF_049586575.1 Bradyrhizobium sp. | reverse complement strand
CTTCGGAGGAGAAGTCGAGATTGGTCTGCACCGTGCAGGTCCGGTACATCATGTCGATGCCGTAACGTCCGACCTTCGGCATGTAGTTGGTCATGATCTTGTAGCGGCCCTTGGGCATGACCGGAATCTGCGCCCGCGACCAGGACGGCGTCATGCCGAGCCCGAGAAAGCCGATCCCCAGAGGCGCTGCGATCTCGCGCACTTGCGCCAGATGCGCCATCAGTTCGCTCTGGGTTTGATGCACGGTCTCGACCGGCGCGCCGGACAACTCAAATTGCCCGCCGGGTTCAAGCGAAATCGCCCCGCCGCCGGTGACGTCATGGAGCCCGATGATGTTACCGCGCTCCATGATCGGCTCCCAGCCAAGCAGGAGTTGCATCCCTCCCAGCAGCGCGCCGATGCCGCGAGCGCCTTCGTAAGGCACCGGCTGACGGCCGCTCAACGTAAACGGTGTTTTTTCGTGCTCGGTCCCGATCCGGAAATCGGAAACAGGCTTTGCGCCAGCCTCGAGCCAGGCGACGAGTTCGTCGCGCGACTGCAGGGGTGTCATATCGATCTGGTCACGCGCCATGCGAATTCCGGGTATGAAGCGCTGCGACCGAACGCGCGCGGTGTCGGAGTCTCCCGCAGACCCTGGGGTTCGCGGGGGTGAGAGACAGCGAAGTTATCATCGGGCGGGCGCGCCGTCTTTGACAGCGAGCGATGGCGCCTCCCCGCAGGAGCAGCCGAGCCGGTCAAGCAGACCGCAGAGCTTTACGGCATCTGTGTCCGACAGCTTCGAGCCGACATGCTTTTCGATGCCGGCAGAATAGGCGCTCCACATTTTCTTCTGTAATTCGCGTCCGGCTTCCGTGATCTCGACGAATTGGCCGCGTTTGTCGATCTTGCATTCGCGGCGCACCGCCAGTCCCTCATCCACCAGCCGGTCGATCAGCCGCGAGGTGGAATATTGCGGCAACAACATCTGCTTCTCCAGCTCAACCGGGCGCAGCTCACCGGCTGGGGCGCGCGACAGTTCAAGCAGGGCATCGTACCAGGCAAGCGGCGGAAAACCGGCCTTCTTCAGATCGTGTTCGACGGCATTGAGCACCCGGGTCTGGACCCGCATCAGCCGAATCCAGGCGGCGGTCGCTTCCGTGGATGGTTTGCGTTTCATGGTCGATGTCCACAATAATCACGCGCACTCTAGCGCACTTGATGCACGTGCATCAATGTTGACTGCTTCATGCAAATGCATTTAGTTATGTATTGCCCTTTTGGCACCATCCACGGGAGGAAACCAAATGAAATTGTATTATGCGCCCGGCGCCTGCTCGCTCTCCCCCCACATTGCGCTCTCGGAAGCGGGGCTTCCATACGAACTGGTCAAGGTCGACCTGCGCGCCAAGAAGCTCGAAAACGGTGACGATTTCTGGAAGGTCAATCCGAAGGGCCAAGTGCCGGCGCTGGCGCTGGACAACGGCGAACTCATCACCGAGGGGCCGGTCATCGTGCAGAGGATCGCCGACAAGGTGCCGGCCAAGAACCTTGCGCCGAGCCGCGACAGCGCCGAGCGCTACAAGCTTCAGGAGTGGCTCACCTACATCAACGGTGAATTGCACAAGAACATCAGCCCGCTGTTCAACCCGGCGCTTTCGGATGAGGCCAAGGCAGTCTTCAAGGACCGGGCGATGGGCAAGTTCAAGTATGTCGACAGCCAATTGGCGGGCCGCGAATACCTGATGGGCAACCACTTCACGGTCGCGGACGGCTATCTGTTCGTGATGTTGCGATGGGCCGATGCAATGAAGTTCGACCTTTCGGAATTGAAAAACCTGATGGCCTACAAGGATCGTATTGCTGCGCGACCGAAGGTGCGGGAAGCGCTGGTCAAGGAAGGCCTGATGGCGGCTTGAATTTCGTTCTCCCTCCCCCTGAAGGCGGAGGGTCGGGGCGGGGGTCATCATCGAAATATCGAGATGATCCCCTCCCGCTTGCTCTTCGATCAAGCGACCTCCCCTTTTCAAGGGGAGGTCAAGCACTACTCCGCCGCTACGCCGCGGCGGGCTGCTTCTTCGGCGGGAAACGGCCGTAGAAGGTCTCGCCCTTGGCGGCCATTTCTTCCAACAGCTTCGGCGGGGTGAAGCGCGAGCCATATTTGGCCTCGAGCTTGTGGCAGAGCTCGACGAACTTTTTCGTGCCCATGAAATCGATATAGGACAGCGTGCCGCCGGTGAACGGCGCAAAGCCGAACCCGAGGATCGAGCCGACGTCGGCCTCCCGCGGATCGACGATGACGTGATCCTCCACGGTGCGGGCGGCTTCGACCGCCTGCACTACCAGAAAACGCTGCTTCAACTCCTCGACATCGAGCGTATCGGGATCGAGGTGCTTGGGCTGCAACCCGCCGAGAGACGGCCACAGGCTCTTCTGGCCCTTGCCCCTCTCCGGATAGTCGTAAAAGCCCTTGCCGTTCTTGCGGCCGAACCGGCCTTGCTTTTCGACCAGCTCGACCAAGAGCTTCTTCTGGGCCTGATCGATCGCATTCGGACCGAGGTCGGCTTCGGTCGCCTTCATGATCTTGAGCACGAGATCGAGCGCCACTTCATCGGACAGCGACAACGGCCCGACCGGCATGCCTGCCATCTTGGCGGTGTTTTCGATCATCGCCGGCGGTACGCCTTCCATCAGCATTTCCAGCCCCTCGGCGGTGAAACGCAGCACGCAACGGTTGGCGAAGAAACCCCTGCTATCATTGACCACGATCGGGGTCTTGCCGATCTGGCGCACATAATCGAGGGCGGTGGCGAGCGCGACATCGCCGGTGTTCTTGCCGAGAATGATCTCCACCAGCATCATCTTCTCGACCGGCGAGAAGAAGTGGATGCCGATGAACTTGCCCTGGTCCTTGAACTCCTCAGCCAGCGAATGGATCGGCAGCGTCGAGGTGTTGGAGGCAAAGATCGCATCGCCCTTCAGCAGCGGCTGCGCCTTGGCATAGGTCTCGGCCTTCACCTTGCGATCCTCGAACACCGCCTCGATGACGAGATCGCAATCCTTCAGCACGTTATAATCCGCGGTTGCCGTGATCTTCGACAGGATGGCGTCGCGATCGCTGTCCTTGGCGCGGCCTTTCTTGATCAGGTCGTCGATGACCGATTGCGCGTGGGCCTTGCCCTTGTCCGCGCTTTCCTGGTCGCGGTCGATCAGGACGACATCGATGCCGGCGCGCGCCGAGACATAGCCGACGCTGGCGCCCATGAAGCCGGCGCCGATCACGGCGAGCTTCTTGACCTTGGTCGGCGGCACGTTTTGCGGACGCCGCGCGCCCTTGTTCAATTCCTGCATCGACATGAACAGCGAGCGGATCATCGCGGCGGCTTCGTTCGAGCGCAGGATCTGCGTGAAGTAGCGCGACTCCACCCGCAGCGCCGCGTCGATTGGCAGCTGCAAGCCTTCGTAGACGCACTGCATGATGGCGCGCGCGGCCGGATAGTTGTCGAAGGTCTCGCGGCGGAAGATGGCATTGCCGGCCGGGAACATCATCATGCCGGCTTTGGAGTAGACGGGACCGCCCGGAAGCTTGAACGCCTTGTCGTCCCAGGGTGCCAGAGCCTTGCCGCCGCCCTTGATCCAGTCCTTGGCCGCCTTGATGAGATCGGCCGCCGGCACGACCGCGTGGACCAGGTTGAGCTTCCTGGCCTTGTCGAGATTGATAGCCTCGCCCTTGAGCAGCAGTTGCATCGCATCTTGCGGCGGCACGATGCGCGGCACGCGCTGGGTGCCACCGGCGCCGGGGAAAAGCCCGACCTTGACTTCGGGCAGACCGAGTCGCGTCTTCGGGTTGTCCGCCGCCACGCGATAGTGGCAGCTCAGCGTGATCTCGAAACCGCCGCCAAGCGCCAGCCCGTTGATCGCGGCAACCCACGGCTTGCCCGACGTCTCGATGGAGCGTAGCACCAGCGAGAAGCGCCGGCTCTGGTCGAACAGCATCTGGTTCGCGGCCGTCTCGCCCTGCTCCTTGAGCGCCTTGGCATACGCGTGGTTCATGCCCTCGAGCATCGAAAGGTCGGCGCCCGCGCAGAAGGCTTCCTTGCTGGAGGTGATGACCACGCCCTTCACAGCCGCATCCGCCGTGGTCTGCTTGACAATTTCATCGAGCTCGTCGGTCGAGGTCTGATCCAGCACGTTCATCGAACGCCCGGGAATATCCCACGTTACCAGCACAATGCCGTCGGCGTCGGTCTCGACTTTGAAATTCTTGAAGGCCATTGGCTGCTCTCCTTACACGCGTTCGATGATCGTGGCGGTACCCATGCCGCCGCCGATGCACAGCGTGACCAGCGCGGTCGACTTGTTGGTGCGCTCGAGCTCGTCGAGCACAGTGCCGAGAATCATCGCACCCGTCGCTCCGAGCGGATGGCCGAGCGCGATCGCCCCGCCATTGACGTTGATCTTGGCCTCGTCGATGTCGAAGGCCTGGATGTAGCGCAGCACCACGGAGGCGAACGCCTCGTTCAGTTCGAACAGGTCGATATCGGACTTCTTCATGCCCGAACGTTCGAACAGCTTTTCGGTGACGTCGACCGGACCGGTCAGCATCATCGCCGGCTCCGAGCCGATATTGGCGAAGGCGCGGATTTTGGCGCGCGGCTTCAGGCCATGCTTGCTGCCGGCTTCCTTACTGCCGAGCAGCACGGCGCCGGCGCCATCGACGATCCCGGACGAATTGCCGGCATGGTGCACATAGTTGACACGCTCGATTTCGGGATGCGACTGGATCGCCACCGCGTCGAAACCGCCCATCGCCGCCACGTCGGCGAATGACGGCTTGAGCTGGCCGAGCGACTGCATCGTCGTCGAGGGCCGCATATGTTCGTCCTTGGCGAGGATGGTGAGGCCGTTGACGTCTTTCACCGGCACCACCGACTTGTTGAAGCGACCTTCATCCCAGGCTTTCGCCGCACGCTGCTGGCTCTGCACCGCATAGGCGTCGACATCGTCGCGCGAAAAACCGTACTTGGTCGCAATCAGATCGGCCGAAATGCCTTGCGGCATGAAATAGGCGGGCACCGCGATCGAGGGATCCATCGGCCAGGCGCCGCCGGAGGCGCCGATACCGACCCGGCTCATCGATTCCGCGCCGCCACCGATCGTGAGTTCATTCTGTCCGCTCATGATCTGGGCCGCGGCAAAATTCACCGCATCAAGGCCCGAGGCGCAGAAGCGGCTGATCTGAACGCCGGGAACGGATTCGCCGAGACCTGATTGCAGCGCCGCAAAGCGCGCGATGTCGGAGCCTGCCTCGCCGACCGGGTCGACCACGCCGAGGATCACGTCATCGACGACGCCTTCCGCCAGATTGTTGCGCTCCTTGAGCGCCTTCAGCGGGACGGTGGCGAGCGCGAGCGCCGTCACCTCATGCAACGCGCCATCGGCCTTGCCGCGGCCGCGCGGTGTGCGAACGTGATCGTAGATATATGCCTCAGGCATGATGCCCTCCCGGTATGAGGATCATAGTTCAGTAGCGATCTGGACAGGTGGACGCGGAGTCGGACGGCCCCGTGACAACTCGCCGATCAGAATGCTTCGGCCGCCAATTCCATGATGGTTGCGCTTCCGCTCTGGATGCGCGCCAGATGCACCGAGGTTTCCGGCAGCATCCGTTCCATGAAGAAGCGGCCCGTCACAAGCTTGGTCGTCAGATAGGGGCTCGCACCGACAGCCGCAATCTTGTCGTTGGCAACCTTCGCCATCTTCGCCCACATATAGCCGAGCGTGACCAGCCCGAACAAATGCATGTAGTCGGTGGCGGCAGCACCGGCATTGTCGGGCTTCATCATGGCATTCTGCATCAGCCAGGTGGTGGCCTGCTGAAGATGGCCGAGCCCGGCCGACAACGGCGTGATGAAGGGCTTCATCGCCTCATTGGCCCCCTGCTCCTTGGCAAAGGAAGCGACCTCGCCAAAGAAGGCCATGACGGCGCGACCGCCGTCGCGCGGCAGCTTGCGCCCGACGAGATCGAGCGCCTGAATACCGTTGGCGCCCTCATAGATCATGGCGATGCGCGCATCGCGCACGAACTGCTCCATGCCCTGCTCGGCGATATAGCCGTGGCCGCCATACATCTGCTGGGCCTGGACCGCATTGGCAAAGCCGATCTCGGTGAGGAAACCTTTCAACACCGGCGTCATCAGCCCCATGTGGTCGTCCGCCTCCTTGCGATCCTTGGGATCGCTGGAGCGATGCGCGACGTCGCTTTTGAGCGCGGTCCAGATCACCATCGCCCGCGCCGCCTCGTTGAAGGCGCGAATGGTGAGGAGCGTCCGCCGCACATCCGGATGCACGATGATCGGATCGGCCGGCTTGTCAGGCGCCTGTGCACCCGTCAATGCGCGGCCCTGCAAGCGATCGCGCGCATAGGCCGCCGCGTTCTGGTAGGCGACCTCCGACTGCGCCAGACCTTGCACCGCAACCCCAAGCCGGGCCTCGTTCATCATCACGAACATGCCTTGCATGCCCTTGTTTTCCTCGCCGATCAGCCAGCCGGTGGCGCCGTCGTAGTTCATCACGCCGGTCGAATTTCCGTGAATGCCCATCTTGTGCTCGATCGAGCCGCAGCTGACGCCGTTGCGCGCGCCAAGCGAGCCGTCGGCGTTGACGAGGATTTTCGGCACCACAAACAGCGACACGCCCTTGATGCCGGCCGGTGCGCCTTCGATGCGCGCCAGCACGAGATGGATGATGTTGTCGGCGAGATCATGCTCGCCGGCCGAAATGAAAATCTTGGTGCCCGATATCTTGTAGCTGCCATCGTTCTGTTTGACGGCCTTGGTGCGCAACAGGCCGAGATCGGTGCCGCATTGCGGCTCGGTGAGATTCATGGTGCCGGTCCACTCGCCCGCCACCATCTTCGGCACGAACATCGCTTTCTGCTCGGGCTTGCCATGCACGATCAGCGCCGCGGTCGCCCCCATGGTGAGACCGCCATACATGGAAAAAGCCATGTTCGCCGAACACTGGAATTCCGTGACGGCCTGGCTCAACGTCACCGGCAGGCCCTGGCCGCCAAATTCGGTCGGCGCTGAAAGACCAAGCCAGCCACCTTCGGTGACCTGCTTGAAAGCTGCCTTAAATCCCTTCGGCGTCGTCACGCTGCCGTCGTCATGGCGCGTGCAGCCCTCGAGATCCCCAGTGCGATTGAGCGGCTGCAGCACTTCCTCGCTAAGTTTGGCGGCTTCGCCCAAAACCGCCTCGCGCACATCGGCCGACGCATCGCTGAAGCCGGGTAGATTGTCGTAACGGTCGATCTGAAAAACGTCATTGAGCAGGAAATTGACGTCTTCAAGAGGCGCTTTGTAGATCGGCATGAAGTTCTCCCGGCGAGATCCTGGGTAGTGTAGCTGGCAATATCTGGACGCGACCTTAACCGCTTCCCTGTGTCGGGGGCAGCACTATCGGAGTCGCGCAACGGTCTTGCGACGCGTCAACTATCGCTTCGCTAGTTGCTCCCCCATCAAGCGATGCAGCAGATTGATGGCTTTCAGCGGGCGGACCATCACCTTGAAATGCGTGATGCGGTCTTCTGAGTCGAAAGCGATGATGTCGACACCGTTGATCGTGATGCCTTCGATTTCGCTGGTGAATTCCAGCACGGCGCCGGAGTCGCCGGTCCATTCGCCGACATAGGTGAAGGTCGGGCCACCCAACACCTTGGTCGCGCCAGTCAGATATTTGAATGTGATGTCGCGGCTGCGCTGTGGCGTATGCAGGACGGGGCTTTCAAACACAGCATCAGGATGGAGCAGGTCCCACAGCTCAGCGTGATCCTGGGACTTGATGAAGCGGTGCCATCTTTGAAGGCCGATCGTTGTCAAAGGACGCCTCCCGCGGACACATCACCGGATCGACCGGCTCATCTATATGCATATTGACGCATATGCATCAATACGCATAACGTCAAGCGTGTTAATCCCCGATCAGTCCAATCCGGGAGGGACCCTTGGCCCTCGCTGACGCTATCCTCGCCTGCCTGACGGAACGGCCGATGACGGGCTATGAGCTGGCCAAGACGTTCGATTCCTCGATCGGCTTTTTCTGGAAGGCCGACCATCAGCAGATCTACCGCGAGCTTTCCAAGCTGCGCGACCGCGGCCACATCCAGGGCCGCGAGGTCGTCCAATCCGGCAAACCCAACAAGCTGGTCTATACGCTCACGGCCGAGGGGAAAGCCGCATTCCGGCATTGGGCCGCCCGACCCTCGACGCCGGCGTCGATCAAGGACGACCTTTTGGTCCGGATTTATGCGCTCGATGCTGTCGACATCGAGCCCCTGCGCGCCGACCTCATGGCGCGGCAGGAGCATCACCGCGACCGTTATGAGCGCTATGAGCGCATCCTGAAGAAGCGCTTTCCGGAAGGAACTGCTTCCCCCGCCGACATGGGCAAGCTGCTCGGGCTTCGTGTTGGCCTGCAACACGAGCGGATGGTCGCCGACTGGTGCGAGGAAGCAATCACGGCGCTCTCGGCGATTTCGAGCACAGCCGACGTCGTTGAGCTTGATCGGGGAACCCGCCAGCGGACCGGTTCGGGCGACTGAAGCCGCGCGGGAAAATCGCAAGTCGGCCGCAAACTTTACGGCCGCCCGGGCCCATTCCTTAACCGGTTATTTACCGTAACGCGAAAAAGTCGAGCGTTAGAAGCAGACGACCCGCGCCTTATTCGATTGTCTCTTCTTCGGGACGCGCGGGGAGGCTGAAGGCGCCAGGTGGGGCGCCGGAGCGGAACCGGACGAAAGCATGAATTCGCGCGTATCGTGGAGTAGTGAAGGCATCGATCCTGGCGTCCGGGAGCGCGCCGAGGCTGCCGCGCGCCGGGCCGGCGTTTCGTTGACGGACTGGCTCAATCTCAATTCCGGCGACACGGCCCCTCCGAACTTTCACAAGTCGCCCGATCAGCGGCCGGCCATGCCCGCACAGGAAAGCCGGGACGTCGCCGACATTCACCAGCGGCTTGACGCCATCACCCACCAGATTGAACAGATTTCGCAGGGACGGCCCCGGAACGACGCCCCGCGCGGCGAATCGCCCGTCGCGCAGCAATTGAACGACGCGATTGCGCGCCTCGATGCGCGGCTCTCGCAGATTTCCAACCCCGCGCCGGTGCGCCAGCGCCAGACGCAGGAAAAGCAGCGCCAGACCGAGATGGTCGAACGCGCGGCTGCTCAGGTCTATCGCCCCTCGCCTCCGCTCAATCCGGCTTCATTGGATTCGGCGATTGCGGAAATTTCCGCGCGTCAGAACGAACTCGACAACTTTGCACCGCCGCCGATGCTGAGCAGCGCGCCGCCGGTGGCGCCTGCTGTCACCCATGCCCCGCCGCCTCCGCCAGCGGGCCCCGATTTTTCCTCGCTTGAGCGGCACCTCGTCAAAATCACGAGCCAGATCGAATCTCTGCGCCGGCCTGATCACATCGATCAGTCGATTTCCGCGTTCCGCAGCGAACTCGGCGAAATTCGTCACGCCATCACGGAAGCAATGCCGCGCCGGGCGATCGAATCGATCGAGAACGAAGTCCGTTCGCTGGCCCGCCGCATCGACGATAACCGCCAGAACGGCAGTGACAGCCAGGCGCTTGCCGGCGTGGAACGCGCGCTCGGCGAAATCCGAGAAGTGTTGCGCTCACTCACTCCGGCCGAGCAGCTTGCAGGCTACGACCAGGCCATCCGCAACCTGACCGACAAACTCGATCAAATCATCCGGGCCAACGACGACCCGTCGACGATCCACCAGCTCGAAGGCGCAATCGCGGCCCTTCGCGCCATCGTCTCCAACGTCGCCTCCAACGATGCGTTGGCGCGCCTCAGCGACGACGTGCGTGCACTGTCTGCCAAGGTCGATCAGCTTACCCGCGCCGACGGCCGGTCCGACTCGATTGCCATGCTGGAGCAGCGCATCACCGCACTGGCGGCTTCGCTCGAGAGCCGCGAACCGCGGCCGGCAGCGAGCGAGAATTCCGAGCAGATCGAACGCGCCTTGCTGGCGCTGTCCGATCGTCTCGACCGGATCCCGGTCGGCAATGACGGCGCGTCCGCGTTGGCTCATCTGGAGCAACGCGTATCGTACCTGCTCGAAAGGCTGGAGGCCTCGGGCGATCACAGGTCGGGCAATCTCGGACGGGTCGAGGAAGGCTTGCAGGATGTTCTGCACCACCTCGAACGCCAGCAAACCAGCATTGCCAGCTTCATCACCAATAGCCGGAGTGAACCGGTCGTTCAGGACAACGGACTTGCCGATCTGGTCAAGCGCGAATTGTCCGACATCCGCTTCAGCCAGGCGGAAACCGATCGCCATACGCAGGATTCGCTCGAAGCCGTCCACAACACGCTCGGCCATGTGGTTGATCGTCTCTCAACGATCGAAGGCGATTTGCGGACGGTGCGCACACAGCCTGCCGCATCACCGGCGGTGGCCGCTGTCGGAACGAGCTTTGTCCCGGCCCCTTCCGCTCCCGGGCCTTCCTCCTATTCCGTTCCCGAGCCTTCCTATTCCGCGCCGGAAGAAGAAGCCGCCGAGCCCACTTATGTGGAACCGGAGGCGACGAGCCTTGAGCCAATGGCGCCGGCGCCGCAATTCGAGCCTGAACTGCCGAATCCGGTCGCAGCGCCAGAACATTTCGCGGCCGCCCCGCGGGATTTCCATTCGGCCGAGACGGCACAATCGCCCGCCATCCCGCCCCGGACCATCAGCGAAATTCTCGAGCCGCCTACAGCGCCGTGGCGTGTTGCGATTGCCCCGGAGTTGCCACCCGATCATCCGCTTGAACCGGGCACGCGGCCGTCCGGACGCGTCGCGTCGCCATCGGAGCGCATCGCGGCCTCCGAGAGCGCGATCAGCAACATTCCCGCCGCTGCTCCGAAGGAGCCCGTCAGCACGTCGAGTTTCATTGCCGCCGCGCGTCGTGCCGCCCAAGCCGCGGCCGCAGCACCCCCGCCCGACAAGGCCGGAAAGCAGCCGAAGGCCGCGCTGTCTGCCGGCCAGGCCAAGACAGCATCGACCATCACCTCGAAGATCCGTTCCCTGCTCGTTGGCGCCAGCGTCGTGGTGATCGTGCTCGGCACGTTCAGGATGGCGATGACGCTGCTCGACACCGGCACGCCGGCAGCGATGCCTGCGGTGGAAAACTCAAGCGATGCGCCGTCAACTGCTACTCCTGCCGGCAATGGCGCAAGCTCGGCGATGCCGGCACAGACACAGCCCTCGATGACGTCGCCGACACCGATCGGACGGCAGTCCTTCAACAACGCCACGCCAGGCAATGGCGACGGCATGGCTTCGGTGGCGATCCCGCCGTCCACGTCTTCGACCTCCGCCGCCAGCGATGTGACCGGAACGATCCCGCTCTCGCCCACTTCATCGGGCACCGGCAAGCTCGCAATGATTCAGGTCCCGCCGACCGAAAGGCTACCGGACGCCATTGGCGGTCCGATCCTGCGCGCCGCGGTGCTCAAGGGCGACCCGACCGCGGCCTTTGAGGTCGGCGTGCGCTTTGCCGAGGGCAAAGGCGTCGCGCCGAATTACGACGAAGCAGCCAAATGGCTCGACCGCGCAGCGCAGGCCGGCGTGGTGCCGGCAATCTTCCGGTTAGGCACCTTCTACGAGAAGGGCCTGAGCGTGAAGAAGGATGTCGATATCGCCCGCCACTACTACATGCAGGCCGCCGAACGCGGCAACGCCAAGGCGATGCACAATCTCGCGGTGCTGGATGCGGATGGCGGCGGCAAGGGCGCCGATTACAAGGGCGCGGCGCAATGGTTCCGCAAGGCGGCCGATCGCGGCATCGCCGACAGCCAATATAATCTCGGCATTCTTTATGCCCGCGGTATCGGCGTCGACCAGAACCTCGCCGAATCCTTCAAATGGTTCAGCCTGGCTGCGGCTCAGGGCGACAGCGATGCCGGCCACAAGCGCGACGATATCGCCAAGCGGCTTGACCCGCAGTCGCTCGCGGCCGCCAAGCTTGCCATCCAGACCTTCACACCCGAACCCCAGCCCGACGACGCCATCAATGTGGCGAGCCCCGCGGGCGGCTGGGACGCTGCACCGGCGCAGGCAGGAAACACCAAGCCCGCGGTCAAGCCGGCCGCGAGCAAGCGCACGGCAGCGGCGCACTGACACTAGTGGTCCGATTCTAACATTCGCATCCGGAATGGTCTTGAGCTTCATGACCAAAATGGAGTCTCCTCCGCCGTCGTGGAGGCGATGTCCGCAACCCGCGAAGTCCGCTGGCTAAGCCCAACCGAAGCCTCGGCGATGAACCTCACGACCCGGCCGATTGGAAGGCCGGAGGCGCCTCGCCGTTAATCCTTATTTTTCACCACGTCCCACGTTACGGCAGGAGATGCGGCAAAAAATCCACCTTGCGCGCATTCTTTAATCCCTTCGGCTGCCGATTTCGGCTATGCAGAGGCGCGGCTTTTACGCCCGCACTCCCAGGAAACCAGGCCTTGGGCGGTTTCGGCCGGCCTCACGGCTTATCCGGAAACGATGCGCGTGCAGCTTTATCTCCCGATCGCCGACATTCCGGTCAATATTTTTCTCATCCTGGCGATGGGCGCGGCGGTTGGCTTCGTTTCGGGCATGTTCGGCATCGGCGGCGGCTTCCTGATGACGCCGTTGTTGATCTTCATCGGTATCGCGCCGGCGGTTGCCGTCGCCTCCGTCGCCAGCCACATTGCCGCCTCGTCCTTTTCCGGCGCCATTTCATACTGGCGCCGCCGCGCCATCGATCCTGCACTGGCGCTGGTGCTGTTAAGTGGCGGTGTCATCGGCACGGCGCTCGGCGTGTGGACCTTCACACAATTGCGGGCGCTCGGTCAGCTCGACCTGATGATCGCACTTTCCTATGTCGTGCTGCTCACGACCGTGGGCGGGCTGATGTTCTGGGAAGGCCTGCGTTCAATGCTCCGCGTCCGGCGCGGCATCGCCGTGTCGCTGCGCCGGTCCGGCAGCCACGGCTGGGTCCACGGCTTGCCGTTCAAGATGCGCTTCAAGCGCTCCAAGATTTACCTGTCCGTCATTCCCGTGATTGGCGTCGGCGCGATCATCGGCTTCATCGGCGCCATCATGGGCATCGGCGGCGGCTTCATCCTGGTCCCGATCATGATCTATTTCCTGCGGGTGCCAACCTCGACCGTGATCGGAACGTCCATGGTGCTGACGCTCGTCACCATGACATTCGCCACCCTGTTGCACGCCGCCACCAACCATCTGGTCGATGCCGTGCTGGCGCTGATCCTGATGATCGGCGGCGTGACCGGCGCCCAGTTCGGCGCGCGTGCCGGGCAAAGGATTCGCGGCGAGCACCTGCGGATGTTGCTTGGGCTCTTGATCCTCTTGGTCGGCATTCGCTTTGCGAAAGAGCTCGCGATCCGCCCCGACGATCTCTTCACGATCCGGGAAGCCGGAGGCGCAGGATGAGCGGACGTTTCCTCAATGCAACCGCCGGGGTGATGCTCGCGCTTGGCGCGGCCGGTATCTTTTCGCCGGCGCGCGCGGAACGGCTGATCGTCTCGGTCTCCAACCATCGCGTGACTGTGACGCCGAATTATTCCGGCGAGGAACTTGTGCTGTTCGGTTCGGTCGAAAAGGACGCTTCCACCCCCGCTACCCGGAACAACTACGATCTCGTCGTCACCGTCATGGGTCCCCGCGCCGACATGGTGACGCGCCGGAAAGAGCACAAATTCGGCATCTGGATCAATACCGACTACCGCGAATTTCTTCAGGTGCCGACGTATCTCGCGCTGTTTTCCAACCGCCCGTTCGATGCGATCGCCTCGGCAGACGTGGAACGACGGCAGCAACTCGGCCTCAACAACGTGCTGCTCACGCAACGCGTCGGAACGGATTACGCCGACGTCGTTCCCAACGATGCGTTCCGCAGCGCCTTTGTGCGGTTGCGCGGCGAACACGGCCTTTATCGCGAAGAAACGTCGGCTGTGACCTTCCTGACTCCGACACTGTTTCGCACCGGCATTCCGCTGCCGGCCGAAGTGCCGATCGGCACATACACGGTCGAGATCAAGCTTTTTTCAGATGGCGCGTTGGTCACGCGCACCGAAACCGCCTTCGATATCGTCAAGGTCGGCTTCGAGCAGTTCGTCGCGACGAGCGCCCGCCAGGACGGCCTGCTCTATGGCGCGTTCACCGCCTTCATGGCGCTGATGACCGGCTGGATGGCGTCCATCGTTTTCCGCAAGGACTAACTATCGGCAAGAGGCGCGTTTTCGCCGTCTCGCATTGGCCAAAAGCTAATGCCGGCTACCGGATTGCCGGGCGACTCCGGGCGCTTTTTAAGCAAACATTATCGAAGGTAGCGTAGGGAGCGAGAGCATCGCGGATTGGTCGTGACTTCATCGAGGACACTCTCTTGCAGGCATCCCCCGGAATTCCAGGCCGCTATTATTTCGCAATTTTTATTCTGGCCACCGCGACACTTTCCTATCAGATCCTGATCACGCGTTTCTTCAGCGTGATGCTGTATTACCATTTCGCGTTTGCCGCCATTTCTCTCGCCATGCTCGGCCTCACGCGCGGAGCGATGGAGGTTTACAACAAGCCTGCCCGCTACGCTCCCGACCGGGTGGGCGTGGAATTCGCCAACCACGCCGCGTGGTTCGCGATGACCGGCGTCGGCGCCATGATCGCATTCCTGTGCGTGCCGCTCGTCGTTCCCGCAGACTACGTGATGGTGGCGCTTGGGATCGCGACGGTCGCCTTCGTGAGGCCTTTTACCGAAAGCGGTGTCTGCATCACGCTTCTGCTGACCCGTCTCCCCTATAGCGGCGGCTGGCTCTATGCGGCCGACCTCGCCGGCGCGGCACTCGGCTGCATCGGCGTTATCGTCCTGTTGCTCGTTGTCGATCCCGTCAGCGCGACATTGGGGATCGGGGCTTTCGCCGCCGGTGCCGGCTGGATGATGGTGCGAGGTAGCGGAGATTTCCGCAGCCTGCGTCTGACAAGCGCCGTCGCGCTGACGCTGGCTGCCGCGGCGACCGTGCACACCGGGCTCGCCGTTTCCGGCAGCAGCCATCTCGGCGTATTCTGGGCCAAGGGCACGCCGCAGTTCGGGACGCTGTTCGAGCGCTGGAACACCTACTCCCGCATCAGGGTGATTGGGCTTGGCAAATCCGAGCCGTTCGGCTGGGGCTTTGCCCATACGCCGGCGACGAAGATCGACCAGCATATTCTCGACATCGATGCCGGTGCGAATACCGTCATCACGCGGAACGATGGCGACCTCGGCAAGCTCGCTTACCTGAAGAGCGACGTCATCAACGCCGCCTATCAGGTGCAGCCGATGGCCGACGTCGCCGTTGTCGGCGTGGGCGGCGGCCGCGACATTCTTTCCGGGTTGATTTTCGGCGCCAAGCGCATCCGCGCGATCGAGATCAATCCCGCGATCTTCGAAGTCCTGACCGACAAGTTCGCCGACTTCTCCGGCCATCTCGATCGTCAGCCCGGCGTGTCCCTGGTCAATGCCGAGGCTCGCAGCTACATCAATCATTCGTCCGAGCGATACGACCTCGTGCAGATTTCGCTGATCGACACCTGGGCGGCAACGGCGGCCGGCGGATTGACGCTCACCGAAAACCGCCTTTACACGACAGACGCCTGGGACGACTTTTACCATGCGTTGAAGCCGGGCGGAATGTTGTCGGTGTCGCGCTGGTTCGACCCGAAAACCCACCGCGTCGAGCTCTATCGTCTGGTGTCGATCGCAGCGAGCGCGCTCGAGCGCCAGGGCGTGCCGGCGAACGAGCTGTCCGATCATGTCATCGCGGTCAATGTCGACAACATCGTCACCGTGATTACCCGCCCGGACGCCTTTACGAAAGACCAATGGCAAGCCGCGCGCACCCGACTTGAGGCGCAGGGCTTCAAGATATTCCTGGGACCGGACGTCGCTTACGACAGCATCACCTCGACGCTGATGTCCGGCAAGGCCGACAAGGCGTTCTTTGCCTCGCTGGTGGAAAATATCGCTCCCTCGACTGACGACAATCCGTTCTTCTTCTTTACAGAGCGCTTCACGAATCTTCTCACCAAGCCCGCGGCGACGCTTTCCAACAACAACGCTGCGATCAGCATGACGCTGCTTCTGCTCGTGATGGGATTTTTGGCCTGCATCTACTACATCGTCACGCCGTTTGTCCGTCTCGCGAGGCGGATGCCAGTGTCGGTGCTGACGCCGCCGGTGATGTACTTCTGCGCGATCGGCATGGGGTTCATGCTGATCGAGATATCGCAGATGCAGCGGCTGATGGTCTTCCTTGGACATCCCGTCTACGGACTTGCGGTCGTGCTTTTCACGATTCTGCTTTTCAGCGGGATCGGCAGCACCACGGTCGGTTCGGATGAGCCTCGACAGGGTGCGATCGTCGCGAGGGTTATTGCGCTCCTGATGACGCTCGTCGTTGCTGGACTACTCACGCCATGGCTGACCGCCTCGGCCCGATCGGCGGCCACCGACATGCGCATTCTGCTGTCCGTGCTGCTGCTGGCGCCTCCGGCGTTCTGCATGGGGATGATGTTCCCGATGGGACTGAGCGTCTGGCGGCGCCATTCGGAGTTGCTTCCGTTTTTCTGGAGCGCCAATGGCATTACATCGATGTTTGCCTCGGTGCTCGGTATGGCATTGTCCATCGCATTCGGCATTGCCAACACTTTCTCTATCGGCGTGGCCTTCTATGCCGTCTGTGCGCTCATGATCGTTGTCAGCCGGAAGGCGGCACGGCTGCGTGAGGATGAAGTCGCCTCCGAGGTGATGGCTGTTGCTCCGTCGATCCAGCCAGCACTCGTCGACTCGTCCGCCAGCATGCCAGCCGGCAAACTGCTCGAACCGGCTGACTAGCGCGGCAGTTCAATAACCGTCTTCACGCCAGGCTCGAGAAGCTTCAAACGGGAGCCGAACCCAAGTGCATCAAAGGAGGCACGCAGGTCGGACGCATTTTGCTTGAAGTGCGCCCAACCATCGGTGTGCAAAGGCACGATGACGGCATCGGGGAAGGCGCGCGCGGTCTCGATGGTGTCGTTGGTGTCCATGGTGAGATGAAACGGGCCGCGGGTCTGCGCCGCGCCCGCAAACGGCAGCACGACGCCGGCCATGAATCGCTTGGCCACTTCCGCCACGCCGTCATACCAGACCGTGTCGCCGCTGATATAGATCGGGCGGCTATCCTTTGATGTCAGCACGAAGCCGATGACGTCGCCGGCAAGAGGCTCAATCCCTGCCGGCCCGTGACGGGCCGGCGTCGCCGTGACCGTCAACGAACGCCCGTTCTTCGACAATTCGGTGGATGCCCAGGGCGCAAGTCCCTCGGCGTGCCCGCCGAGCCGCTTGGCGCCTATCACCGTGGTCAGCACGCGCTTGGCCCTCGGCAGAAAGTGTTTTCCGGATTCGTCGAGGTTGTCGGCGTGCTGATCGTGGCTGAGCAGCACGGCGTCGATCTCGCCGATGGCGTCCTCGGCTATGGCCGGCCCCGAAAGCTTTTCTAGCTTCACGTGCGGCAACTGATAGGCCCGCGGCGCATCGAAGGTTGGATCGGTGAGCAGCCGGAAGCCGTCGATTTCAATCAGCGCGGTAGGGCCGCCGATCAGCGTCATCGTGAGCGTGGACATCGAACTCTCCTATCGAGACGTGGAAGACGCAGCGGCCGGACGGGTGACCAGATAAACACCGAGCGCGACTGGAACAATCCCCAGGAGATCCCGAACCGCGACATGCTCGCCGAGCACCAGGAAGGCGAACAGCATGCCAAGCGGCGGCATCAGGAAGTGATAGGCGCTCGCAGCGGTCGCTCCACACACCCTCAGGAGATGGAACCAGAGCACATAAGCAAGGATCGAGCCGCCGAGCGTGAGAAACGCGAATGCACCGAGCAGTTGAAGGTTCGGCACGATGTCGCCGACGTTTGCGAATGTGAAGGCGAACGGGATCAACACGACGCCGGCGGTGAGGTTTTGCACGCCATTGCCGACCCAGAGGCTGCCCTTCGGCGCCAGCAGCTTGAACAGGATGGTGCCGAGGACGATCGAGGCCAGCGAGGCCAACGTAAACAGGATGCCGTGCAGGCTATCGGTGCCGACCGACATGCGGTGCCAGACGATGGAGGCAACGCCGAGGATGCCGAGCAGGAGCCCGGCTACCTTGCGCCAGGTCAGTTGCTCGTTGAGCAGCAACGCCGCTAACGCGGCGGTGAAGACAGGATTGGCGCTGACGATCAGGCCGCCAAGCCCGGCGGATACGGTCTGCAGGCCGGTGTAGCCGAGGCCAAGATAAAGCGCGTTATTGGCAACGCCGAGAACCGCAAACACCAGCGTGTCCCTCAACGTCAGCGGCCAGCTTTCGCGGCGCAGCGCCGAGATTCCCAGGATCAGGATTCCCGCGAGCGAAAATCGCGCAGTCAGGAGAATGAGCGGTGGGCAGTAGGTGACGCCGATCTTTCCCGCGACGAAGGCAAAGCTCCAGAGCAGACAGAACAGCGCGATCAGAAGCGGGAGCGAGTTGAAGGTGGGACGGGGAACCGTGACGGACGGGGCGAGCGACATGGGAATTCTCCTCCGAATCCCGATGTAGGTCGCCGCCTTGATATTTGGAAATTAAATATTAGACGGTCATCCAGTGGAAAAACAAATAGGGCAATTTCGATGCTCGATCTGGAGCTTTTGCGCAGTTTTGTGTCGGTGGTCGATACCGGCGGCTTCACCCGCGCCGGCGAACGCGTTCACCGCACCCAATCCACCGTCAGCCAGCAGATCAAGCGGCTGGAGGACGATATCGGTCAGCCGCTTTTGAACCGCAACGGCAAGGACGTGACGCC
>NZ_JBAVCF010000318.1:0-3430 GCF_049586575.1 Bradyrhizobium sp. | reverse complement strand
GGGCAGCCTTGTTGGTCGCCCGCTCAGCCCCCGTTTTGGCCAAACTCTCCTGCGCGGAGAGGATGTTTCCCTGGTTCTGATCGAACACAGGAATGGGGATCGAAATTCCGACCTTCGCCATATTGTCCCCAGTGTCGTCGAAATGTCTCAATCCGGCGCTGAGTCGGACGTCGGGGTAGGGCTTTAGGCGGGCGAGCAAGAGCTCGGCATTCCGTTGCGCGTACATGGCCGTCCACCGGACCAGTTGTGGGTTGGACTCAATCGCCGCGATCACCGATTGAAATGAGGGGGGACGGCCCGTGACCTCCAGCCGTCCAGAGACGGCGGAATATCGGAACGACGTGTCGCCCATCAGCACGGCCAATTCCCGCCGAGCACTCGACAATGAGCCGCGAACGCGCTCCCGATCCGCCTTGACCAGATCAGAGGCGACTACGGCCCTTCCGGTCTCAGCAGGCGATGAAGCACCGGCTTCCACGCGGCGTTGCAGCAGCGGGGTCAAACGGTCGATTGCCGCGACCTGGTCATCTAGAATCCTGATGCGTCGCTGGGCGCCGAGGACGTTCACGAATGCGATTGCTGTGTCGGAGAGCACCTCGAGGCGGATAGCGTTGCGCTGGATGGACGCCACCTCAACCCCGGCGGCGCCGACCGCAACACGGGCCTCACGCTTACCGAACAGTTCGAAGAGTTGACTGATCTGGACGTTCGTTTCCGGTGATTCCCCCAAGGGATTCTTGCTCGCGCCAATTTGGATATCGTGTTCGTACGATAGCTCCGGGTTTATCAATGCGCCCGCTTGAATCCGTTGACCCGTGGCGATGCCGACGCCGCGCTCGGCCGCCGTCAAGCGCGGGTTCGCAGCAAGGGCGCGCGAAAGCGCTTCCCTCATCGTGAGGGTTTGTGAATGCGACGGTCCAATCAACCAGGGGCTAACTAGAAATACCGCCGCGCACGCAATACGCGTGACCCTCTTGACGAACATGGAAAGGTACCTGACGAACCAGATCGAGCGCATGTGCGCTCCGAAGATGTGCTCAGGCCAAATGTTTAGGTGGCGGCGCATCGAGCCCGGGATGATCTTCCAGGAGGAACGTTGGCGTCGCAAACACCAATACGGCGGACGTCGCCGAAGGCTCGGCGACGAACATCGGCGCCGGTAGCAAGAGAGGCACGCACGCGTAGCAATGATCGACTACGGTGACCGGTTTCTTGGTCCCCTGGTCGACTTTGTCTTGCGCAACGTCCACCGCGACCTGACCGGCGATTTCCAAGGTCTCTTGCGCACAGGAAATCTCTCCCCCAATTCCGACGATGACATAGGCCAACGTGAGGAACGCGGTCAGCAGCCCGCGCAAAACTTGCGCCGAGGAGCGCGATTTATGGCCGATTCTCCGTCTCATCGAACCTACCGATAGCAAGGATCGGCAGGCAACACTATCACAAACTCAATCCTTCGCGGCGCAGCGATTGGAAAACCCGTAGAATTATTCGAATTCAACGGACAGGTTTTAGGCTGGTTTGTTCATCATCCGCAACATCTCAGGTCCCCCGGCTTCCTGCGCGCATCAGATTTCTTGAGGTCATTATGGTCATTATGGTGCCAGAGCAACCGACCTCGTGAAATCCGGGCGTGCCCGATGCGAAGGTCGCGCTCATCGGTGTCAGCTCTTTATTTGCCTGGAGGGCTTCTCGCCGATAAAATCGCTGGCCGCTGGCAGCGCCTTGGCTCAACCAACTTCGCGCAAGCGGATGACGTCTGATCCCGCCAAGAATTCCGCCCAATCTTTCATGAGGGCGCGTCGCTTCTCGGGCTTTTGCCCACGCTGGTAGGCCGCCGTGGTCTCCGACTTGTATTTGTGCGCAAGCGCCGCCTCGCGCACGCCATCCGGATAGTCCGTGCTCTCCTCGGCCCAGGTTGCGAAGGTCGAACGGAATCCGTGCACCGTCACCTGATTGTGGCCGAGGCGGTTTAATACAGCGAGCATTGCATTCTCCGAGAACACTCCGCCATCAGGGTTCGGGAAGATCAATTCGCCTTGAGCGACGTCGCACATCTTTTCGAGAATTGAGAGCGCTGGATCGCAAAGAGGCACCACAGGGCATCCTTGAGTGACACGTCCTTGAATGAGCCCAGGCCAAGCCAGCTTGCCGTCCTTCCAATACCGATAGCTCCAGTTCTTCGACGTGGCGCCAGTAACGATCAGGTAGAGACCGTCGCCGTCAGCGTACTTCCCCGGCCGAGTTTCGCGATCGACGTCGAGCGGCTTGAGCTTCCCGGCCATGTGTCCTCCCCCAATGAAAACCGTCCTCCAAACGCCACGGTTCAAGCTACGGTTCGTGCGGCAACTGCCGGTAGCACCGAGAAACGGAAGACAACAGTCTTTATCACGCCCTCATCGTAGAAAACGTGTCCTCTCAAGACAGTCTTGAACAGGTAGTCGACCACTCGCACGCGATTCGCTGGGACTAGTCGGGTTGCCCCCATCGGTGGCCGCCGTGCCGACTCGTGCGTGAGTGCAGTTGACCGACCGAGAATGAATCGAAAGACAAACTCGGGAGCTCGCTGCCGAAGTCGCTCCTTCCAAAGGGACCAGCCGATCTCCCTGTCGAGCGGTCGGAACCCGAGAGCTGGGTTCCCATCAGTGTGTTGTGATGCGGCACAAATCTATGGCGGGTCGGCCATTGCTTGTGGTTTGATGCGTCAGGTTGAACTTGAACATAGGGGCCAGCATTGCCTGAGCGGCCTGTTCAAAGGCGGTTAGCGGCGATTCTGGCGGCTGATGTGGTCGGCTATTCGGCGATGATGGAGCGCGCGGAGGAGGCCACCTACGCGGAAATCGGAAAGCTTCGACGAGAGATTATTGAGCCGTGCCTTGGTCGTTATCACGGACGGCTAATCAAAACGACTGGAGACGGCATTCTCGTCGAGTTCGCGAGCCCGCTATCAGCCGTCCGCTGCGCGATGGAAATCCAGGATCAACTCGCCTTTGAGTCAGGTCCGATGCGACTACGCATCGGCATTAACCTTGGCGACGTCATAGTTGACGAAGAGGGTGATGTTTACGGCGATGGAATAAATATAGCGGCCCGTCTTGAAGCCGCTGCTGACGCTGGCGGCATCCTAATTTCTGAAAAGGTTCATAGCGAAGTCGAGGGCAAGCTCGAATTCCGCTTTGAGGATGCGGGTAAAAAAGCTCTCAAAAACATCTCACGGCCGATCCAAACGTACGCGCTGCGCGGGAAGACACAACCAGTGAGCGCCGCCGCTCTTGTTGCCCCAAACGTCAATCCTGTGCTTCCGGTGCCGCAGAAGCCTTCGATCGCCGTCCTCCCCGTCCACAACATGTCCGGCGGTACCGAGCAAGAATACTTCGCTGACGGGATCGTCGAAGAAATTATCATCGCGCTGTCTCGGGTGAAGTGGTTC
>NZ_JBAVCF010000317.1:0-9087 GCF_049586575.1 Bradyrhizobium sp. | reverse complement strand
CTGTCGCCGCTGGCCGCCTGCGATCTCTATGGTGGCGATGTGCATTCGGCGAGCATCGTCACAGGCGTTGGACGGATCTCGGGGCGAGAATGCATGGTTGTCGCCAACGACGCCACCATCAAGGGTGGCACTTATTATCCGATGACGGTGAAGAAGCATCTGCGAGCGCAAGATGTCGCCCGGCAGAACAATCTGCCATGCATCTACATGGTCGATTCCGGAGGCGCGTTTTTGCCTCAGCAAGACGAGATTTTTCCGGACGAGCGGCATTTCGGCCGCATCTTCTATAATCAGGCACAGATGTCGGCGCTCGGCATTCCGCAGATTGCGATCGTGATGGGCTCGTGCACGGCGGGCGGCGCCTATGTGCCGGCGATGTCGGACGAGAGCATCATCGTACGCAACCAGGGCACGATCTTTCTCGGCGGACCGCCGCTGGTGAAAGCCGCCACCGGCGAGGTTGTCACGGCGGAAGAACTGGGCGGGGCCGACGTTCATTCGCGGCAATCAGGCGTCACCGATCACTATGCGCAAAATGATTCCCACGCGATCGGGATAGCGCGGCGGATCGTCTCCACGTTGAAACAGCCCGCACGGGCGTCTTTGAACATGCGCGAACCGCGCGAGCCGCTGTTTGCGACAGAGGAGATTTACGGCGTGGTCTCCGCCGACGGACGCAAGCCGTTCGACGTCCACGACATCATCGCCCGGCTGGTCGATGGTTCCGAATTTGACGAATTCAAGAAGCTTTATGGCCAGACGCTTGTGTGCGGCTTCGCACATATCTGGGGCTACCCGGTCGGCATCATTGCCAACAACGGCATCCTGTTCAGCGAAAGTTCGCTGAAAGGCGCTCATTTCATCGAGCTGTGTTGCCAGCGCCAAATTCCGCTCGTGTTTCTCCAGAACATCACCGGTTTCATGGTCGGCAAGAAGTACGAGGCCGGCGGTATCGCGCGCGATGGCGCCAAGCTGGTGACCGCGGTCGCTACCGCCGGCGTGCCGAAATTCACCGTCGTGATCGGCGGTTCCTACGGCGCCGGCAATTACGGCATGTGCGGTCGCGCCTATAGCCCGCGCTTCCTCTGGATGTGGCCGAACGCGCGGATCTCGGTGATGGGCGGCGAGCAGGCCGCGATGGTCTTGAGCCAGGTCCGTCGCGACAACATCGAGGCCAAGGGCGCGACCTGGTCGGCGGAAGAGGAAGAGAAATTCCAGGCGCCGATCCGAGCGCAATACGAAAAGCAGGGCAGTCCCTATTACGCGACCGCCCGGCTCTGGGACGATGGCGTGATCGACCCTGCCGATACCAGGCTTGTGCTTGGACTTGGCCTTTCTGCTGCAACCAATGCGCCGATCGAGCCGACGAAGTTCGGCCTGTTCAGGATGTGACGATGGATCGGTCAAAACTGTACCGGCGATTTCGCACCCTCCTGATCGCTAACCGCGGCGAGATAGCCGTCCGCGTGATCCGCACCGCCGGGGCCATGGGCTTGCGCACGGTTGCCGTCTATTCGGAGGCCGACCGTGGCGCACTGCATGTGGCGATGGCCGATGAAGCTGTTCTGCTTGGGCCGTCACGGGCGCGCGACAGTTACCTGAATATCGAGAGGGTGATCGAGGCGGCGCGCAAGAGCGGCGCCGAGGCCGTCCATCCGGGCTATGGCTTTTTGTCGGAGAATGCGGATTTCGCCAAAGCGTGCCACGATGCGGGGCTGGTTTTTGTCGGTCCGACGGCCGAGATGATGCACGCGATGGGGTCGAAATCCGGCTCCAAGCAACTGATGGAAAAGGCCGGCGTTCCGCTGGTGCCCGGTTATCACGGCGAAGCGCAGGACGATGCGACGCTGGCAGGCGCGGCGGCAAAAATCGGCTTTCCGGTGTTGGTCAAGGCGTCCGCCGGTGGCGGGGGTCGCGGCATGCGTATCGTCCGTGCGGCGAGCGAATTGGCGGCTTCCGTCGAGAGCGCCAAGCGCGAGGCCAAGGCAGCTTTCGGCGACGATCGCATGCTGATCGAGAAGCTGGTTGAAAACCCGCGCCACATCGAAGTGCAGGTCATCGGAGACAGCCACGGCAATCTTCTGTCGCTGTTTGAACGCGAATGCACGCTCCAACGCCGCCACCAGAAGGTGATCGAGGAGGCGCCGTCGCCGACGCTCGATGCCGCCCAGCGAGATGCGGTCTGCGCCGCCGCGCGCAAGGCCGCATCAACCGTTGGCTATGTCGGCGCCGGTACGATCGAGTTTGTCTCCGACGGCAAGGACGTGTTCTTCATCGAAATGAACACGCGGCTGCAAGTCGAACATCCCGTGACTGAGTTGATCACAGGTATCGATCTCGTGGAGTGGCAATTGCGCGTAGCCGCGGGCGAAAAGCTCCCGCTGACGCAGGATCAGATCAAGCTTCGCGGCCACGCCATCGAGGCCCGCATTTACGCGGAAAACCCGGACAAGAATTTCATGCCTTCGGTCGGGACGATACGAAGCTGGAACGTGCCGGAACAGTCGGGTGGCTTGCGGATCGATGCGGGGTATCGTCAGGGCGATACGGTGTCGCCGCACTACGACGCCATGTTGGCCAAGGTGATTGCCTGGGCGCCGACGCGCGATGCCGCAATCGATCGGCTCAGCCGGGCGCTGGAGCAATCGGATGTACGGGGCGTCGTCACTAACATCCCGTTTCTGGCCGCTTTGGTCAGCCACCCGGCGGTGGGCGCTAACGCGATCGATACCGGCTTTATCGAACGCGAACTGAAACACCTCACGTCAGGCGCCAAGCTACCGCATGATCTTGAGTTCGGCGCGGCGGTCGCCGCGATCCTTCATGAGGAAGCCAGGGTCGCCGGGAGCGAAGCAAAATCCCCTTGGCGAACGGCGGGCTGGATGCCGGTCGGCAGGCGTCAGCGGCTATTTACGTTCCGGCATGGTCAGGGAGGCGAGCAAAAAGTCACGCTGCATTACGGCAAGGGGCTTGCGATGCTTGCAATTGGCGACCGAAAAATTAGCTTCAGCGCGGCGCCCGGCGCCTCCGGAGGCATTGATGTGACGCTGCAAGGGATCAAATCCCACGTCATGGCGATCGTCGAAGGCCACGAACTTTATGTGCGGACACGCAATGGCCGGTTCGAACTCCACTGGGTTGATCCGTTCGGCGGCGATGTCGAAGAGCAGGTCGGTGAGGACCGGATTGTTGCGCCGTTGCCGGGGACCGTCGTGGCGCTGCTGGCGGAGATTGGCGCGAAGCTCGAGAAGGGCGCGCCGATCCTGACGCTGGAAGTCATGAAAATGGAGCAGACGCTGCGAGCACCATTCGCTGGTGTGCTGAAGGCGATCAAGTGCAAGGTAGGCGATATCGTCGCTGAAGGCGTGGAATTGGCCGAGATCGAGCCGGTCTAGCGGGTAGCGAATGTCAAATCCACTCCAATAGCGGGTAGGCTGCCATGAACGACCAGGTGCGCATCGTCGAAGTCGGCCCGCGCGACGGCCTTCAGAACGAGAAGACGCCGGTCAGCATCGAAGCGCGCGTCGCGTTTATCGAGGCCCTGCTCGGCGCCGGACTTCACACGGTCGAGGTTGGGGCCTTCGTTTCGCCGAAGGCTATTCCGCAGATGGTCGGCTCCGATGAGGTGCTGCGCCGCGTCAGCCGTTACCCAGGCGGCGAATTTCACGTACTGGTGCCCAATGAGAGAGGCTATGAGGCCGCGCGCGCTGCGGGCGCCAAGGTGATCGCGGTTTTCGGCTCTGCTTCCGAAGGGTTTTCACGCGCCAACATCAACTGCTCGGTGGCAGAGTCGGTCGAGCGTTTCAAGCCCGTGGTCGCGCGCGCGCGGGCCGATGGCGTCAAGGTGCGTGGATATATCTCCTGCGTTCTCGGGTGTCCCTATGATGGCGAGATCAAACCGCAGGCGGTGATCGATGTGGCCAAGGTTCTGTGGGATCTTGGCTGTTATGAGGTCTCGCTGGGCGACACCATCGGCGTGGGTACGCCAAGAAGAGCGCGGGAGTTGCTGCGCGCGGTCGCGGGCCATGTGCCGATCGCTCATCTGGCGATGCATTTCCACGATACGTACGGCCAGGCGCTCGCCAATCTCTATGCCGGGATGGAGGAGGGCGCGCGCGTGATTGATTCCGCCGCGGGAGGGCTTGGCGGCTGTCCCTACGCGCCGGGCGCCACCGGCAACGTTGCGACCGAGGACGTCGTTTACATGCTGGAGGGCATGGGCATCGCCACCGGCGTCGATATGACGAAGCTCGTTCAGGCAACCAATGAGATCAGCAAGCTGATCGGCCGCTCGCCCGTGAGCCGGGTTGCCGCGGCCCTGAATGCAAAGCGGTCAGCTAACAAGCGGTAGCGATCGTTGGCTCATGGGCTGCCGTCCGGCCCCATCACCATGTTCGGCAACCATGTCGATATCTCCGGCAGGAAGCAGAGCACGAGCACCGCCAGCATCATCAAGAGAACAAACGGCAAGGTGCCGAAGATGACTTCGCGGAGCGGAATGTCGGGGGCGACGTTGTGGATGACGAAGATATTCAAACCCACCGGCGGATGTATGAGTCCCATCTCCATCACGATGGTCATGACGACGCCGAACCAGATGATGTCGAAATTGGCGGCACGAAGCGGCGGCAAAATGATCGGCGCCGTCATCAGGATGATCGACACGGGGGGCAGGAAGAAACCGAGCATAACCACCAGGACCAGAACCGCCGCCAGCAGCTCCCAGCGCGGCAAGTGCATCGCGACAACGGATTCGGCGGCCGATTGCGAAATGTGCAGATAGCTCATCACGTAGGAATAGAGCAGCGACATGCCGATGATCAGCATCAGCATCGTCGATTCTCGGACCGTCGACGTCAGGATCGGCGCGAGGTCGGTTGGCCGCCAGACGCTATAGATCAGCGCGATCAGAACCAGCGCCAGCAAGCCGCCGAGGCCAGCCGTCTCCGACGGCGTAGCATAGCCGCCGTACAGCGCGAGCATCACACCGGTCAGAAGCAGTACGAATGGCAATACCCTCGGCAGCACGTTGAAGCGTTCGGCCATGGTGAAGTTGTCATGAATCAGGATCGCTGAATCAGCGCCGGTCTTTTCATAGGCCTGCTTCGCTGCCGCATACTCCTTACGAAAGCGGATTACCGCATAGCCCCCGAATAGCGAGACCAGCAAAAGAGCAGGGCCGATGCCGGCGAGAAACAGCCGGCCGAGCGATTTTTCGGCGGCGACCGCAAACAGGATCATGGTGATCGAGGGTGGCAGCAGAATGCCGAGTGTTCCGCCCGCCGCAATGATGCCGGCCGCAAATCCGCCGGAATAGCCCCGCTTGCGCATTTCGGGGATGCCGGCCGAGCCGATCGCCGAGCAGGTGGCTGGTGAAGATCCGGCCATGGCGGCGAACAGGGCGCAAGCAAATACGTTGGCGACACCCAACCCGCCGGGCACGCGGTGCAGCCAGGCGTGGATAGCCGAATAGAGGTCCTGGCCGGCGCGCGATTTGCCGATCGCGGCGCCCTTGAGGATGAAGAGCGGGATCGACAACAGCGTGATCGAAGCCATTTCCTCATAGACATTCTGCGTCACGGTATCCAGCGACGCCGACGGCATGTAGATGCCCATAAACACGACGGCAACGGCGCCAAGCGCAAAAGCGATCGGCATTCCGGAAAACATCGCAAACAGCGTCGCGAGCCCGTAGGAGACGCCAATACCGAACACCGTCATCGGCGGGCGGCTCCGACAATCGGTGCAATGATCTGCAATAGAATTTGCACGCACAAGAGCGTCATGCCGAGCGCCATCAGACCGTAGGGAATGTCGAGTGGCGGAGACCACATTGAGTTTGACACCTGACCCTCGTCCCAGGCTTCGTAGGCCAGCGTCCAGGATTTCCAGGCAAAGAACGAACAGAAAGCAAAGCTTGCAACATCGACGAGCCATAGCCGGATGAGGTTGGCAACCGGCGACAACAGGCTGACAAAGGCTTCGATGCCGATATGGCCGCGTTGCTGCTGGACCCAGGCCGACGTCATGAAGGCGGTACCGACCAGGAGAAACACCGCCGCCTCGTCCTGCCAGTAATTAGGCATCTGAAATAATTCCCGCCCAATCACGCTATAGCTGAGGACGATGCATGCCGCGACCATCGCGATGGAGGCGAGGACGAAGATGACACGATTGCACCACGTCAGAATACGATCGACTGCTACGACCGGCCAGGGACCGGTCGCAGCGTCTTGTTGATGAATCAGATCCGGAAGTGGACCGTGCATCACGCCGTGACGTCGGATGCGAGTTTCAGCAATTGGCCACACGTTGCGGTCTTGGCGCCGTAATCCTTCCACGCCGTATCGCGGGCGATATTGCGCCACTTGTTGACAACCGTCGCGTCCAGTTCGCTGACCTTGGCGCCGGCCTTGGCGTAGACCTTTGCGACTTCCAAATCGTCTGCCTGAGCGCCCTTGCGGCCGAACGCCTCCATTTCCACGCCCAGAGCAAGGATGGTGTCCTGATGCTTTTTCGGCAGGCCGTCGAAAATCGATTTCGACATCAACAGCGGCTCAAGCATGAACCAGTAGGACGCTTTCGCGCCGGAGGTGAGGGCTTTTGCAACCTCTTCGAGCCGGAAGGAAATCAGGCTGGTGGAGGAGGTGATACCAGCATCGCAGGCGCCGGTCTGCATGGCGGCGTAAAGGTCGTTTGATGGCACCGACAGCACCGCAGCGCCCGCCGTCTGGAGCACCATGTCCATTTCCCGCGAACCGCCGCGGACCTTAAGACCCTTGGCGTCTTCCGGTAGCACCAGCGAGCGCGAACGGCTGGCGACGCCGCCGGCCTGCCACACCCAGCTCAGCATGACGATGCCCTTGTCGGCGAGGAAATCGGTAAGCGTCTTGCCCACCGCGTTCTTCTTCCAGTTCATGCCCTGGTTGTAGGTCGACACGAGGCCTGGCATCAGCCCGATATTGGTCTCCGGCAATTCGCCGCCGGCATAGGGCAACGGATAAAGGCTGATATCGAGCGCGCCCTTTCGCATCGCCGAGAATTGCGCATTGGTCTTGACCAGCGACGAGTTCGGATAGACGTCTGCGGTGATCTCACCGCCGGTGCGCTTGGCCAGTTCAGCGGCGAATGTGCGGCACAACCGGTCACGGAAATCGCCCTTGTCGATAGTCCCGCCCGGGAATTGGTGCGAGATTTTCAACGTGGTGGCGGCATGAGCCGTGCCGATCCCGAAACGCAGGATGGCAGGCGCGGCAAGTGTGGATGCAAGGATATGGCGACGCGTGTACATGTTAACCCTCCCTGGGCAATGGCTCGGCGTTTTTCGCGCTGGATATTCCGGATGGAGCTTAGGATGGACGGCCCTTATACCCGTCCATCATCCCGATGGCTGTTATCGAAAAGTCTGAGACGGATAGGCGCCATATTGGTGCGTCGCAAACTGTGGCAAAATTGCTGGGGAAAGTCAGTTAATTCGATTTTTACGATTTAAAAAGCCAGCCCGAGCTTTTGCATGCCTGTCACATGGCAAAACTTTTTTCAATGCCGGGTAACGAAAGCAGTCGTGGCAGCGTCGTTGATAGGGCGGCTGATACCGCAAAACCAGTTTTCCCAGGTCTTACAAAAGGAATCCCGCCAATGACCATCAACACCCGTCTCGCGCTTGGAATTTCGGCTGCGGCGCTTTCGCTCAGTCTGGGGCTTGCCCCCGCAGCCTTTGCCCAGGATGCGATGAAGAAGGATGACGGCATGAAGAAAGACAGCATGTCCAAGGACGACGGCATGAAGAAGGGCACGATGTCCAAGGACAGCATGAAAAAGGACGACGGCATGATGAAGAAAGGCGACGGCATGATGATGAAGAAGGACAGTACGTCGAAGTAACCGTCGAGGCCGCGTTTGGTTAACAGGCCCGCCCGCAAAGGGTGGGCCTTTTCTGCTTCGGCTGCCTGTTGCTCCGACGGGCCGGCTTTACTGCGGCTGGATGACGCATGCCGGGAAACCGTTTTGGAAAGCGCTGTGACACCGGCAGGTGCGGATCGCCTCGGCCCGATTGAAGCCTAGCGTCGCCAACTTCGAGGATGGCGTTTTAATGCCTTTCCAGATGCCCGTTGCG
The DNA here is from genome assembly GCF_049586575.1 of Bradyrhizobium sp. GTDB lineage: Bacteria > Pseudomonadota > Alphaproteobacteria > Rhizobiales > Xanthobacteraceae > Bradyrhizobium. The sequence goes on along the minus strand of NZ_JBAVCF010000317.1, from coordinate 971 downwards.
CGCTGCCTTGCGGTAGCCGTCCTTTTTCTGGGTACGGCTCTCACCTCGATCGCTTCGGCGCAAGACGCGATGGAACTCGACCTCGCGTTCAAGAACGGCCTTTTGTGGGGAGATGGACACGAAGGGAAACGGGGGGAATCCTGTCCGAGGCGCAGCGTCATGATACGCGTGCCGCCCAAGGATGGTTGAAGCGAAAGAGCACCACATGGGGAGCCGGGGACAGGGGCGCTGAGCGCTCAATGCGCCAGCGCCTTCTCAGGCCCTAACCCAACCTAGAGTCACGGTGGCAGCGATTTTTTCAACTGCACGGTGATCTCGGACGTATCGGCCGCAACCTCTGGCGCGATACTCCAGGCAGCTATCGCCAACAACATAAACATGATCGCAAGAGTCAATGCGCTGACGCTTGCCGCGAGGTAACGTTTCGACGCTTTGTACATTGGACGCTCACGCTTTGATCCTCCCCAGGGCCAGCGTTTGACGGCGTCACCGAGTCGCGGGGCAAGTTCGTGGCAAGCGAGCGGCTATTTCCCGGCTTGTTTCCGATCCAGGAAAGGCGGCCGGAACAGTGACGTGGCGATCCCAGCAGAACGGACACCAAGGGCGCCCACAAGACCTTAGGCTGGCTCACCCCGATAAAGGTGCCAATTGTCCGCAAAGGGCTTTTTCGGCGCATGGCTCACTGCCAGACATAGTCCAACGTGATGACGGTATGTGGGCGGTGGGCTGGCACGATGGTGCACCGGGGCCGTTCGAAACCAGACAGTTTGCCGAGGCCGTCGCCGCAACGGTGGCCGCATGATCAGGATCAATCTCGGCAAAGAAGTCGCTCCCGGCGCCTTCGCTTATTCAATTCCGGGCCTGTGCATAGGCGGCCGATCACGCCAGCCTCTCCTTGATGCCTGCCGGCAAATTAAACGAGCCCTTGGGCCGACCGAAGCGGCGCAATCGCATGCCGGCCTATATCGGTC
>NZ_JBAVCF010000316.1:0-2919 GCF_049586575.1 Bradyrhizobium sp. | reverse complement strand
GTAGTGAAAGCCTTAGTTCGCTGGAGAAAGCCTCCTACTTTAGCGTGGTCTCGTGGTTGAGTGTTTTCGGTGCAGTTATAGCGGTGGTATTGGTGGCCACGTATCCAACGATGGCCGACATGATGTGGCTGTTCTCTCAGGTGCCCTGAGGATCATCCACGATGCGGCCCTCAATTGAAAAGTGGGCTGTTCGCCGTTCGGTGCCGTGGCCAACCGTACCGCAATTCGTTCCATACCGGGCTGTGCTGCGCGTCACAGACTTGTTAGTCTACGTCGCGAAATACTCATCGTCAGAGCTGCCAGCGGGATGTGCCGACGTTCCGCCAATTAAAGGCAGCGATTGTGCCTCCGGCGGGCGAGCAATCAGAAAACAACTGATCTCGGTACGCGGCCTCGCGTATTTGCCGAAGGCTGCTCGTCCTTAAGGAGCCACAGCGTGAATCTTTTACGTCGCAAGTTTCTGCATCTGGCGACTGGCGCGGTCGCGCTGCCGGCGATGACGCGGATCGCATCGGGGCAAGCCTACCCGGTGCGCACGATTACGCTCATCGTGCCGTTCCCGCCGGGCGGCTCGACCGACCCGGTCGGGCGCATCATGGCAGCGCGCATGGCGGAAAAGCTCGGGCAGCCGGTTATTGTCGAGAATATCGGTGGTGCCGGCGGCAGCATCGGCGTCGGGCGGCTCGCACACGCCGTGCCCGATGGCTACACGATCGATATCGGCCAGTGGGACACGCATGTGCTCAATGGCATTGTCTACAACCTCAATTACGATTTGCGGACGGATTTTACGCCGATCGGCCTGGTCTCGCTCAATCCGGTGCTTCTGGTCGCGCGGAAAGCATTTCCGGCCGATGACCTCAAAGCGCTGGTCGCCTGGATGAAGGCGCATCCCGGCGAGGCGAGATTCGGCAATGGCAGTGCGGCCACCCGACTCGGCGGATTTCTGCTGGAAAATCTCAGCGGTGCGAAAATGCTGTTCGTTCCATATCGTGGCGCAGGTCCCGCCATGACCGATCTGATCGCCGGACAAATCGACCTTCTGGTTGTGCAGGCTGCCGGTGGGATGCCGCAGGTGCGCGCCGGCACGATCAAAGCCTTGGCAAATCTGTCGGCGCACCGCTCCGAGGCGATACCGAGCGTTCCAAGCTCCGACGAGTCCGGCCTGCCCGGACTTTATATGGCGAGCTGGTTCGGCCTGTTCGCGCCAAAAGGCGCGCCGAAGGACGCCGTTGCCAAGATCAATGCGGCCATGGTGCAGACGCTCGCCGAGCCGGACGTGCGCAAGAAGATTATCGATCTTGGCCTCGATGTCGCTCCGCCCGAGCAGCAGACGCCGGACGGCTTCGCCGCATTCTACAAGGCTGAAATCGCGAAATGGTGGCCAATCGTCAAGGCCGCCGGGATCACGGCGCAGTAGTCCGACGCTGATTGGAGAAAGCCATGAGACTTCCCCGCCGAAAATTTCTGCGTCTCGCTGCCGGCGCCGCCGCGCTCCCGGGCTTTTCGCGTTCTGTGCTGGCGCTCGATTATCCGACGCGACCAATACATATGATCGTCGGCTTTCCGCCTGGCGGCGGGGCCGACATCGGTGCGCGCCTGATCGGTCAATGGCTGTCGGAGCGGCTCGGTCAGCAAGTCGTCATCGAGAACCGTGCGGGCGCCGCCAGCAACATAGCCACGGAAGCGGTCATCCGCGCGACGCCGGACGGGTACACGCTTCTCTATTCGACAATATCGGCGGCAATCAACGTTTCTCTCTACGCCAATGCAAACTTCAACTTCCTTCGCGATATCGCTCCGGTGGCCGGCGTGTTGCGCGCCGGGCTGGCGATGGTTGTCAATCCCACGTTTCCCGCCAAAAGCGTTCCGGAATTTATCGCTTACGCCAAAGCCAATCGCGGCAAGCTGAATATGGCGGTGGCCGGTTCCAGCACGCGCGTTGCCGGGGAGCTGTTCAAGATGATGTCGGGCGTCGATATGACGCCAGTGCAGTATCGCGGCGGCGCGCTCGCGCTCACTGACTTGATGGGCGGGCAGGTGCAAGTTTTCTTCAGTCCGCTGCCCGAACCGACCGAATTAATCAGGGCGGGCAAGGTTCGCGCCTTGGCGGTGACGACCGCAACGCGCTCGGAAGCGTTCCCCGATATTCCGGCCATCGCCGAATTCGTCCCCGGTTACGAGGCAAGCGCCTGGAACGGCATCGGAGCGCCGAAAAACACGCCGGTCGAGATCATCGACAAGCTCAACAGACAAATCAATTCGGGCTTGGCCGATCCGAAGTTGAAATCGAAACTGTCCAGCTTGGGTGCAACAGTATTCCCGGTCTCGCCCGCCGATTTCGCAAAGTTCATCGACGCCGACAGCGCGAAATGGGCCAAGGTGGTGAAGTTCGCGAACATCAAGCCGGAATAAATCAGCGGGGTTGCATTGACCCGGATGGGAGAGGCGCCACGATGAGATTTCGCCGCAGAAATTTTTTGCATCTCGCCGTTGGCGCTGCCGCGCTACCCGCCTTACCTCATTTAGCGTTCGCGCTCGAGTATCCGTCGCGGCCGGTGCGCATCGTCGTCGGCTTTCCAGCCGGCGGTCCGGGCGACATTATCGCGCGACTGACAGGCAAATGGCTTTCTGAGCGACTAGGCCAGTCGTTTTTCATCGACAACAAACCAGGCGCAGGCGGCAACGTCGCCGCGGAAGCGGCGGCCCATGCGGCTGCGGATGGTTACACGCTACTGCAGTTTACTCCTTCGAATGCCATCAGCGCATCTCTCCATAAGAAGCTGAACTACGCCCCGCTGCGTGATCTCACTCCTGTTGCGGGCGCCGTGCGAGCGCCGCTGGTCATGGAAGTAAATCCCTCCCTCCCGGTGAAGTCAGTTGCCGAGTTCATTGCCTATGCCAAGGCAAACTCGGGCC
>NZ_JBAVCF010000315.1:0-2127 GCF_049586575.1 Bradyrhizobium sp. | reverse complement strand
CGGGTCCAGTGGCTTCCGAAGGCTTCTGCTTGTCGCGAGCTTCGCGGATCAGTGCCTTGCGGCTGAGGCGAATCTTATTTCCCTCGATGGCGAGGACTTTCACCATCACCTGATCGCCTTCCTTGAGCGCGTCGCGAACCGCGCGAATGCGTTGGTCCGCGATTTCGCTGATATGCAGCAAGCCGTCCGTGCCGGGAAAAATCTCGACGAACGCGCCGAATTCCGCGATGCGAACCACTTTGCCAAGATACGTCTTGCCGATCTCAGCGGTGGCGGTGATTTCGCGGACGCGGCGAAGCGCCTCCTCTGCGGCTTTCCCGTTGACGCCGAAGATGTGAACCATGCCGTCGTCGTTCACGTCGATCTTGCAGCCCGTGGCTTCCGTGATGGCGCGGATGTTCTTCCCGCCGGGACCGATGAGATCGCGAATCTTGTCCGTGGGAATCGTGAGCATGGAGAGATGCGGCGCGTAAGTGGAAATTTCGGTGCGCGACGCGGGAAGCGCGGCTTCCATCGTGTCAAGAATCTCAAGCCGTGCCTTGCGAGCCTGAGCAAGAGCTTCGCGCATCATGGCGATGCTGACGCCTGCGACCTTGATATCCATCTGCAACGCGGTGATGCCTTCGCGCGAGCCGGCGACTTTGAAATCCATATCGCCGTAATGATCCTCCGCGCCCGCGATGTCCGTGAGGATGGCGTATTGATCGCCTTCGACCACCAGGCCCATGGCAATACCCGCGCAAGGAGCCTTGATGGGCACACCGGCGTCCATCAACGCCAGACAGCCGCCGCAAACGGAAGCCATCGACGAGGAGCCGTTCGATTCGAGAATGTCCGAGACGACGCGGATCGCGTACGGGAATTCGGACTCGGGCGGAATCAGATTCGCGAGCGAGCGCTCGGCTAACGCGCCGTGGCCCACCTCGCGGCGTCCCGGGCCGCGCAGCATTTTCACTTCGCCGACGGAGAACGGCGGGAAGTTGTAATGCAGCATGAAGCGCTTGAATGTGTCGTCCTCGAAGAGCAAGTCGAGACGCTGCATGTCGTCCTTGGTGCCGAGCGTGACCGTGGCGAGCGATTGCGTTTCCCCGCGCGTGAAGAGCGCCGAACCGTGAACGCGAGGCAGCAAACTGACTTCGCAGGTGATCTGGCGAATTTTGTCGAACGCGCGGGCATCTGGACGACGGCGCTTGCTGATAATATCCTCGCGGAATATGCGCTCATGAAGACGCTCGATGGCGCGAGCAGCGAGCTTGCGCTTGTCTTTTTCTTCGTCGGGAATCGCGGCGATGATTTCCTTCTCGATGGCAGAGACGCGTTCGCGGCTTTCGAGTTTCGGATACTTCGCGGTGTCGAGTGCTTCGTGCAGGCGCTCGCCGTACTTCGATTCGATCTGCTTGGCGAGGGCTTCATCGAACGCTGGCGGCGTGACTGCCGCCTTTTTCGGTTTGACGGAATCGTGTAGCTCGCGAATCGCGACGATGATTTTCTTGATTTGCTCGTGGCCGAAGGCCAGGGCGTCCGCAACGGTGTCTTCGGAAACTTCGAGTGCGCCCGCTTCCACCATGACGATGGCGTCTTCCGAGCCGGCAATGATGATATTCAGCAGGCTGGTCTTTTGTTCGGCGACGGTGGGGTTGACGGTCAAACGCCCGTCGATCAATCCCACGCGCACCGCGGCGATGGGCCGCAAAAATGGGATGTTCGAGCAATAGAGCGCCGCAGCGGCAGCCGTGACGCCGAGAACGTCGGGATCATTTTCACTGTCGGCGGAAAGCACCATGCTGAAAATTTGCGTTTCCGTGGACCATCCTTCGGGAAACAGCGGCCGAAGAGGACGGTCGATCAACCGCGAAGTCAGAATTTCGCGCTCCGAAGGGCGCCCTTCGCGCTTGAAAAAACCACCCGGAATCTTTCCCGCTGAGTAAGTGTACTCACGATAATCCACGGTTAAGGGAAGAAAATCCTTTTCGGTGGGCTTGCTGTCCATGCATGCGGTTGCCAAAATGACTGTGTCGCCATAGCGAAGCACCACTGCACCGTTAGCCTGGCGGGCCATCTTGCCCGTTTCAAAGCTCAGCCGGCGGCCACCGATTTCCACACTTGATTGATGTGTCATTCAAATTA
>NZ_JBAVCF010000314.1:0-23063 GCF_049586575.1 Bradyrhizobium sp. | reverse complement strand
GCGAATCCAGCCGCCGATTTCGGCCGCATCGTGGCGACCGCGATTGTCGAGCCGGCGGTCTTCATCGCGATGGCTGGGCGCGTCAGGTTCGGTCTTGGCGTGCCGAAACAGCATCAAACGGCGCATGAGGAATTCCGATTCGATTCAGCACTAGTGTCCCGATTCCGAAGTTCGTGGCATTTTGCGGAGCCGCGTTTCGAACTTCGGAATCGACAGGACACTAGCAAAACTCATTGATCTCGTGTGGCCTGGGTTCAAAATTCCGCATGACGGACGCGCGGCAACATCGATGCGGACTTTTGAACCGCCACGCCAGCGAATTAATCGACTGTTGCGGCCAAGGACAAGGTGACAAGCGCTGGATCGATCCCGTAAGAAAACGATATGAGCGATATCCTTACCAGAACAGATAGCGGGACCGATACCACCCGCGCGCGGCTGACTTTCGACGTAGATGCCGACATTTGCGTGGTCGGCGGGGGGCTTGCCGGTCTGACGATAGCTCTGGAGGCTTCGCGCCTCGGCGCCAGCGTCGTCGTGCTGGAGGGCCGTCACATCGGTTGGGGTGCCTCCGGCGCCCTGCTCGGCACGGTGATGCCGGGCTACAACCTTGCGCTCAAGGACCTGATCGCGCGCATCGGGCTGGAAGATGCCAAGGAGCTTTGGGAATTGTCGAAGCAGGGCGCCGAATATGTCCGCGCGCAAGCGACTGAAGAGTCGATGCCGGGAATTTCGGTCTCCGAGGGCGCGCTCGAGGTTTCCAACGTCGATGTCGGAGATCGCCTGATCAGCCAACTGCAAATGCTGGCAGAGGATTTCGATACCGAGGTCGAGGGCTGGCAAGTCGATCAGGTGCGCGCCCAGATCAAGACCGATCGCTATTTCCACGGCGTCTATTTTCCTGGAGCATTCCAGATCGATGGCCGCAAGTATGTCCATGGCCTGGCGGCCTTGGCTAAACGTGCCGGTGCGCGGATTTTCGAGGATACCCCGGTGGTGGGCATCGACGCATCCGGGATCCGCAAGCGCATCGTCACGCCATCGGCGCGCTTGCGCGCCTCGCACATCGTTCTCGCCGGCAATGTTCATCTCGGCGCGCCGTTGCGGCGCCTGTCGGAGACGTTACTGCCGGTCTGGCGCTACGCCGGCATCACCGAGCCGCTGGGCGCGCGCCTTGACGAGGTGATCGCGTTCAAGGGATCGGTGACCGATACCGACGGTATCGACCAGTTCCGTGTCGTTGATGGCGATCGCCTGATGTGGGCGAGCCCGGAAACCACCTGGGATGCCCGCCCTCAGCGATTTGCGCCCGCCATCGCACGCCGCATGCGCACGATTTTCCCGCGCCTCGGGCCGGTGACGATCTCCGACGTGTGGGGCGGCGCCATCGGCCAGACGGTGCACGGCATGCCGCAGATCGGCCAGTTGCGCAAAGGCCTTTGGGTGGCGAGCGGCTTCGGCCGGCAGGGATTGGGCACGACTGCGATGGCGGGCCAGCTGATCGCCCGCAGCATTCTGTGGGGCGACGAACGCTGGCGGCTGTTTTCGCCGTTCGAACTGGTGTGGGCGGGCGGCGCGGCGGGGCGCGTTGCCGGTCACCTGATTGGAATGTGGTCGCGCGGCAGTTCTGCTGCCGCCGGCGCGTTGGCCCGCTACCGCGAGCGGATGCGCAAAAAGGAGCGGATCCGCGAAGCGCGATTGGCCGAAGCCAACCGGCTCGCCGGAACAAGGCCGCCGCGGCCCCGTCCGCCGCCCGGGCAACCCAATCCGAGACCGCCGCGCATGGACCGTCCGCCCCCCGATCGTCCAGAGGCGTCGGTCGCGGCCGGCCCCGGCGAGGGGCGCGCCTGAGACGCAGACTATCGGTCGCAAGAAAGTGAGAAATTGGCGGCCAGATGGGTGTAACTTTCACGGTTGGCGCCCGTATTTGGAACCGTAGACACCTCCCGCTTCGCACGGAGACCACCATGATCGATCGCCGTATCCTGCTTGCGACCACCGCCGGTTTGTTCGGCTTTGCGGCCCTGCGCTGGTTGCGCGGCGAGCCCGCCCGCGCCGCGGAGAAGTTCGAAATCGAAAAGACCGACGCGGAATGGCGCGCCCAGCTCACGCCGCAGCAATATGAAATCCTGCGCAAGGAAGGCACCGAGCGCCCGTGGACCAGCCCGCTGCTCAAGGAGCATCGCAAGGGCACCTTTGCCTGCGCCGGTTGCGACCTGCCGCTGTTTGCGTCGGAGACCAAATTCGAGAGCGGCACAGGCTGGCCGAGCTTCTATCAGCCGCTGCAAAATGCCGTCGGCACCCACCAGGATCGCACCTTCGGCGTGCTGCGTACCGAAGTGCATTGCCGTCGCTGCGGCGGCCATCTCGGCCACGTTTTCGAGGACGGTCCGAAGCCGACCGGCTTGCGCTACTGCATGGATGGTTATGCGCTGCAATTCCACGCTGCGACGCCGACCGCGAGCTAGCTTTCCGGAACTTTGCTCCCGGCAATTGTTGCCCGCCCGGCAAATGTGCCCCGGTCCCAGGACCGGGGCATTTTCGTTTAAGTGCTTGAAATAACTCGACCGTCGCCTTTGGCACGGCGATTGCGACGTCTCCTCCGACGCTGGCCATGCGTGGGCAAGCCGCCCCGCGGCCCGTGGGATCGAATGTGGAGACAAAGTTATGGGTATCTTCGACGCACTGAACACGGCAGTGGGTGGCCTTCAGGCGCAATCCTTCGCATTGCAGAACATATCCGGCAACATCGCGAACGCCTCCACCGTCGGTTACAAGGGCATCAATACGAGCTTCGAGGATCTGATCCCGGAAGCGCTGACGGTCGACAAACAGGTGGCCGGCGGCGTCACGGCGCATGCGCAACAGACCGTCACCACGCAGGGTACGGTTTCGTCTTCAACAGTTGCGACCAACATCGCCATCAATGGCGACGGCTTCTTCAACGTGCAAAAGCCGACCGGCACCGTCGACAACACGCCGACCTTCAATGGCGTCACCGATTACACCCGCGCCGGCGATTTCCAGGTCAACGCCCAAGGCTTCCTGGTCAACAGCTCCGGCTACTATCTGATGGGCGTCAACGTCGACCCGAAAACCGGCAACCCGACGGGCAACGTGCCGACGGTTCTCAATTTCAACAACAACTTCGTTCCGGCGCAGGCGACGACCGCGATCCAATATGCCGCCAACCTGCCGACGCTACCGGTGACGGTGGCGAGTCCGAACGCTACGGCCGGAACAATCACCGCCGCGGGCGGCCTCAACCAGGCTGATTTCGGCGTCAACAACCCCGTGGTGGCGGGCACGCCGGCGCAGCCCTTCGTCAACGCGTCCACGACCGGCAACACGGCCCAAGACGCTTCGGCCAACAAGATCACCACTGCAACGCTGCTCAGCGCCTTGCCCACGCCGATTAGCGGCGGCAACGTCGTCGTCAACGGAACGACCATTACGTTTTCCAACAGCGCCACCACAACGACCCCGCCCTACAATATCGACACCACCGGCGGCACAGTTGGCGATCTGCTGACGACGATCGACCAGATCACCGCCAACACGACGAACGCCAGCAGCATCACGAACGGCCAGGTCACGCTGGATACGGGCACCGCCAACGATCTCAAGGTCACCAGCGATACCGCAGGCATCTTTTCGGAGCTCGGTTTCTCGAGCCTTCCGTCGGCGGCCCGCACCGGCGGCGGGTCGGTTGGCACCGGTTTGGTGACCGGCAACGATGTGACCACCTTCGACAATGAGAGCATCAGCGGCGGCGCCATCACGGTGTACAACTCGGCCGGCACGCCGGTAAACGTCCAGCTCCGCTGGGCAATGACGGATAGCGCCAGCCTTGGCGCCGGGCACACCAATACCTGGAATCTGTTCTACCAGAGCGACTCGGGCGCCACCGGCAGCCAGACGGCCTGGACCAATGTCGGCACCAATTTCACGTTCAACTCAAACGGCGTCCTGACCAGTCCGTCCGGCGGCGGCGTCTCGATCCCGAATCTCACGGTGAACGGTCAGCAAGTCGGAAACGTGTCGCTCAATTTTTCGACCGGCGCGCTGTCGCAATTCGCGTCGACCACCGGCGCGGCGACCATCGGCCAGGTCACGCAGAACGGTTTTGCCGCCGGCCAGCTCCAGTCTGTGGCCATCAACAATTCTGGTCTCGTGGTCGGCACGTTCTCCAACGGCCAGAACATCGACCTTGCCGAGATCACGCTGTCGCACTTCAACGGCACGAATTACCTGCAAGCGCTCGACGGTCAAGCCTACGCGGCGACCGAACAGTCCGGTGCGGCGATCCTGGGCGCGTCGGGAACGATCGCGGGTTCATCGCTCGAAGGTTCGAACACCGATATCGCCGACCAGTTCACGAAGCTGATCGTGACACAACAGGCCTATTCGGCCAACACCAAGGTGATCACCACGGCCAACGACATGGTTCAGAGCTTGCTGAGCGTGCTGCGTTGATCGGGTGTCTGCGTAACCCAATTCAAGGCGGGTAAAGATGGGTTTGAGTTCTGCCCTTGCCACTGCGATGAGCGGCCTGCGCGCCAACCAGGCCGCGCTTGCGATCACGTCGGGAAATATCGCGAACGCCCAGACGCCGGGCTATATCGCCGAGACCGCCAACCAGAGCGAATTGTCTGCCGGGACCGGCGGCGCAACCGTCCAGGTGAACGGCGCCACACGCGACCTCGATGTGTTCATTCAGAACCAGTTGCGCACCGAGACCGGCGGATCCGGCTTCGCCGACCAGATGTCGAACATCCTCGGACAGTTGCAAAGCGTCTATGGCACGCCGGGAGGCACCGGCACGCTGGAAACCGCCTTCAGCAGTTTCACCAGCGCGTTGCAGGGGCTGTCGACCAACCCCGGCGGCCTGTCGGGGCAGACCACGGCGCTGGGCGCGGCGCAGACGCTGGCGCAGCAGCTCAATGCGACGTCGCAGGGCATCCAGACGCTGCGCTCGAACGTCGAACAGGACATCGGAACGTCGGTCAACCAGGCGAATTCCGATCTCAGCAAGATTGCCTCGGTCAATACGCAGTTGGAGGGCCTGGGTCCGAACGATCCTTCTGCCGCCACGCTGGAAGATCAGCGCGACAGCGCCATCAACGATCTCTCGAGCCTGATGGACGTCAAGGCGGTGACCGACGGCGCCAATCAGGTCAGCGTCCTGACCAACACTGGCGTTCAGCTGGTGAGCGGCAGCCAGGCCTCGCAATTCGCGTTCTCATCGGCAGGAACACTGAGCGCGACGTCGCTCTATAGCGCCAATCCGACCCAGAACGGCGTGGGTACGCTGACGCTCAAGCTCCCGAACGGCGCCAATATCGATGCGATCGCCAACAATGTGATCAGCTCGGGGCGGATCGCGGCCGATATCCAGTTGCGCGACCAGACGCTGGTGCAGGCGCAGAACCAGGTCGACCAACTCGCTGCGTCGATGTCGAGTTCGTTGTCCGACCTGACGACGCAGGGCACTCCGGTCTCTTCGGGCTTGACGTCCGGGTTTACCGTCGATCTGTCGAATCTGCAGGCCGGCAACTCGATCAATCTGACCTACACCAATGCCCTGGGCCAGCAGCAGCAGGTGAAGGTCGTCGCCGTTACCGATCCAAGCGCGCTGCCGCTGGCGAGCCCGACTGGCACCAGCCCACAGGTGATCGGGGTCAATATCTCCGGCGGCGCCGGTTCGGTGGCGCCGCAGCTAAATGTGTCACTCGGCGCGACCCATTTGCAATTCTCCAATCCGTCCGGCAACACGCTGCAGGTCGTCGCGAGTTCGGCCGACAACGTGAAGGTCAACTCGGCCTCCACGACGACCACGGTGACGTCGCTGACCAGCGGCAACCCGCAACTGGCAGTGTTTACTGACTCAGGTTCGCCTTACACCGGGGCCATCACCGGCAGCGGTTCTGAATTGACGGGACTCGCAGGCCGCATAGAGGTCAATTCGGCGTTGCTCGCCGACCCGGCGGCGTTGACGGTTTTCAACAACTCGCCGCAAACGCCGGCCGGCGACAACACGCGCTCCAATTTCCTGTTTTCGCAACTGACCTCCGCCACATCCACCTTCTTGCCGCAATCCGGCCTTGGTTCGAAGACTGCGCCATTCAACGGCACGATCGGCAATTACTTGCAGCAGTTCCTGAGCCTTCAGGCCAATGCGGCCTCGTCGGCCACGAGCTTGCAGCAGGGCCAGGCCGTCGTCATCAGTACGTTACAGCAAAAATTCAATTCCACTTCCCAGGTCAGCATCGACAGCGAGATGTCGAACCTGATCGCGTTGCAAAATTCCTATGCGGCCAATGCGCATTGCATGTCGGTCGTACAGTCGATGATGACTACCCTGATGCAAATGCAGTTGTAGGGCAATCAATATGGGTATCAACAGTATCGGTTATAGTGGTTCGCTGTTCGGCCAGGCGGTGCTGAACCTCAACAACCAGCTCACCAACCTTTCGACGGAACTCGCGACCGGCGAAAAATCGACCACCTATGCCGGCATGGGCATCAATGAAGGCTTCGCGGTCGCGGCGCGCTCGCAACTTTCGAATATCTCCGCGTTTGGCGACACCATCACCAACGTGAATACGATCATCGGCGCCGCCAACACCGCGTTGCAGTCGCTGACGAGCATCGCCACCACGGTGCAGAGCGACGCGTCCACCACGTCGCAGGATATCAACAGCACCGGACAAACCATCGGGCAGGCAAATGCGCAGAGCCAGTTCATCTCGATGGTGGGAATTCTCAACACCCAGGTCGGCGACCGCTACATCTTTTCCGGCAGCGCCATCAATACACCGTCGGTCGCTCCTGCCGACCAGATCCTCAACGGCAACGGGACACAGGCTGGGCTAAAGCAGGTTATCGCCGAACGCGCGCAGGCCGACGGTACCACCGGGCTCGGCCGCCTGGTGATCTCATCGACGACCGTCACCGGAACGGCACCCACTAGCACGGGCACGTTTTCGGTCTCCGAAGATGCGGCTGGCTCGCCATTCGGTCTGAAGCTGAGTTCAGTGTCGTCGGGCCTGACCGGCGCGACGGTCACGGGCCCTTCCGGTTCGCCGGCCTCGGTGTCGTTCAGCCTTCCGGCCAACCCCAATCCCGGTGATCAGGTGACGCTCAACTTCAATCTCCCTGATGGTACGACTTCGTCGGTGACGTTGACGGCGACGACCCAGAATCCGCCGCCAACGGGCAGTTTCTTGATCGCAACAACGGGGACCGGCGCGCCCGATCCCGGCACGACGGCTCAGAATTTGAACACCGCGCTGAACACGGCGATCGGAAAGCTGGCCAATACGACGCTGGTCGCAGCGTCGGCCGTGGCCGCCGGCAATGACTTCTTCAATCCGTCGAGCAGCGCAACCGGAGCAGTCGCCAACGACCAGGAGGCGACGCCGCAGCCGATTACGGGCGCGACCTTGCTGTCGGGTGCGGCGGGAACCGCCTCGCTCTCGACCGGATTTCAGAACGTCGACGCGATCACGGTCAACGGCACGACCGTTACGTTTTCGACCTCCTCAGCCACGTCGTTGACGGGGCCGACCTACAATATCAACCCGACCACCGGCACGGTCGGCAACCTGCTGTCGGCCATCGACTCGATCACCGGCACCACGACGCCATCCTCGATCGACGGCGGCGCCGTCACGATCAACGCGCCAAACGCCGCCAATTTCTCGATCTCGGCCTCGTCCTCGGATCCGAACGCGCAAGCTGCCCTCGCGGCGCTGGGCTTCTCGCAAGCCGCCGGCACCGCGACCACGACCGCGTCAGGTACAACCATCAGCGCGATCCAGCCGCCGCTGCGCGTCTCCGGCTCGCCGCTGAGCAGCGCTACCAAACTCGTCAACGGATCGGCCGACACGGTCGCCTGGTACACCGGAAACAACTCGCCGGACCCGCGTGCTTCGTCCACGGCGCTGATCGATTCAGGGATTTCGGTTCAATACGGCCTTCAGGCCAATGAGCAGGCCATCCGCCAGCAGCTGGAGGGCACGGCGGTCTATGCCGCCCTGACGGAATCGCCGACCGGTACCAATTCGGCCGCGCAAGCGGCGGCGCTGAGCACCCGCATTGCGACCAACCTGACGTCGCAGCGGGGGCAGCAGCAGATCTCGGACATCCAGACCGATCTCGCTAATGCCCAGACCACGATGAAGGCGGCCAGCGCCCGGCAAACGCAGACCCAGACTCAGTTGCAGAACATGATCGACGGGACGGAGACGGTCTCGACGCAGCAGGTAGCCAGCGAGATTCTGGCGCTTCAGACGTCGTTGAGCGCGTCCTATCAGACGACTTCCATCCTGTCCAAGCTGACGCTGACCAACTTCCTTCCGCCGGGCGGCTAATAAGGATCGCGTGAGGGGCGTCCTACGGCTGAGCGCCATAAAGCTTTCGTTAACCATAGCTGTTTACTTCTCCTAACGCGGGTTAACGCATTGGCTGCCGTTGGCGCGCTCTTATTTTACGGCCCCGGCTGATTGTCCCTGGGAGTCTGAGGTCTTGGCGATGCTGCACGGTAGCGTTCGGTTTCAGGTGTGGGAGACGGAAGGCCTCTCGAGCCGGTCGCGGTCGGCCTCCGCGATGGCCGAACTGTTCGCCCCGCTCGATCGGCTATTGGCCGCCGGTGGCGACTCCCGCCTCTTCATCAATCCAGCGAGTGGCTTGAACGAATATGGTTGTCAGCCAACGCCTTGCCCGGAAACGCTGAGCTTCTCCTCGAGTACGGCGACGTCGATTTCCGAACGCGCCTATCACCGCGCGCAAGCCGCGCGCGAAGGCCTGATGCGATCCGCGATCGACGTTGGGATCGACGCTGCCTTCGATGACCGCATCGAAGAGATGCGGGATGAGCTGCGGGCCCATCTCGGACTTGCGCCCACGCTCGCCGATGTCGTGTTTTCGCCGTCCGGCACGGATTCGCAACTCCAGGCATTGTTTCTCGCACGCACGTTGCTCAGCCCCGAGCTTGTCACGGTGGTCGTGGCGGCCGACCAGACCGGCAGCGGAACCGTCAACACGGCGCGCGGCTGCCACTTCAGTGCGGCGACGGCCAATGGCGGCCGGGTTCAAAAGGGCGAGGCGATTGCGGGGTTGGCTCAGGCGGTGACCAGCGTCGCGCTCCCGCTGTTCGACGAGGCGGGCGCGGCCCGTTGCCATACCGCCAGCGATTTGATGGTGTTCGACGCCGTCGAGCGCGCCGTGGCACGCGGCGGCAAGGTGATGCTTCAGGTGATGGATTCCTCGAAGTTCGGCTGGCGCGCGCCGAGCGATACATGCCTTGAGGCGATCACGGCGCGCTGGCCCGGCGAAGTGCAGATCGTCGTCGATGCCTGCCAGATGCGCCTTGGCCGCGCGCGGCTCAAACGATATCTGAAGCGGGGCTATCTGGTCATCGTCACCGGATCGAAGTTTTTCACCGGTCCGCCTTTCAGCGGCGCGATACTGGTGCCGGGCGCCTTCGCGCGTCATCTCGATGCGGCCAGCGCCATTCCGTCGGGACTGCTCGAATACAATAGCTGTAGCGACTGGCCGCAAAACTGGCCGGCTCTGCGATCGCGCTTTCCGGTCAGGACGAATTTCGGTCAATGGCTGCGCTGGGAGGCCGCGATCGAGGAGATCGGCGCCTATTACCGCGTGCCGGATTCCTTTCGTAAAGCTGCGCTGACGACCTTCGGTCGGGCGGTCGAAAGATTGATCGCGGCATCGCCGTCGCTTGATCTCTTGCCCTGGCAGGCTCGGCCGCTCGATGCCGCCGATGAAGAGCTGGCACAGCGAACGATCTTTTCCTTCACGATCCGGCATGGCGACGGTCTTCGTTCGCTTTCCGACTGCCGGACGATTTATCGCGCGCTGGCCGGCCACGCCGTGGCGGGCGATCCAAAATCGGCGAAGCAAGCCTGTCTCATCGGTCAGCCGGTTGCACTCGGGCGCGATCCGTCGCCGCCGGCCGCGCTTCGGATCAGCGCGAGCGCGCGTCTCGTCTCGGAAGCGTGGTCGCCGAGCATTGACGTGGCCCATCGCAACCTGCAACGCACGATCGACGACACCGGCGCCGCGATCGCCCATCTCGAAGCCTTGCTTGAATCAAATCAGTGGAACTGACCATGGATCGTGACATGGCCGCGGCCGACCTCGCGCGTTATCCGAGCGCCGACCGGATCGGCTTTGCCCGGCTGACGAGAATGGCGTTTGAAGGCGGCGATCTTCGACCGCTGCGGGACCGCTTGATCGGCAAGCTCGCCAACGGGACGGCCGACGCCGGCGAGGGCCTCGATCTCGCGCTGATTACGCAGCTCATGGGCGACAAGCAGACGGGATTGGCGCTTCAGGCAGAAGTTCTGGCCGCTCATCAGTTGTACCGATCGCCTTGTTCGTCGGAGCGGCCGAAATTGCGCGTGCTGGCGCTCGCGGCTGCGATCGATATGGGCGGCAACACGCCGATCGAATTCCTGCTTGAAAATTCCGGCATCGAACTCCAGACGCTTTATGTCGTCTCGGGCGTCGATTTGCCGACGCCGCTCCCCGAACACGACGTGGCGATCGTGATCGCCTCGGATTCGGAAGAATGCGTCGAAGCCCTGCGCAAGATCAACGATCTTGCGGGGCGTTGGCCTCGGCCGCTGCTCAACCCGCCGCGCCTTGTCCGCAACCTGGACCGCGACAAGCTGCATGGCCTGTTGCGCGGTATCGACGGGCTCGAAATTCCGGCGACGCTCGGTGTAACGCGCACAGAGATACTATCGGTCGCGCAGTCGCAGGCGGATATCTCTTCGCTCGCAGCCGAATTGAAATTCCCGATCATCATGCGGCCGCGCGGTTCTCACGCGGGCGTTGGTCTCGACAGGATCGACGATGCGGCGGCGATCGCGCGCTACCTCGCCGAGCGGCCGGCTGACGAATTTTTCGTCTCCCGCTTCGTCGACTACTCCAGCCCGGACGGCCTGTTCCGCAAATACCGGGTCGTGTTCGTTGGCGGCAAGCCCTATGCCTGCCACATGGCGATCGCCGACCGTTGGGACATCTGGTATCTCAACGCGGGCATGGCGCAGAGCGCAGAAAAGCGTCGCGAAGAGGAGCGCTTCATGCGCGACTTCGACGGCGACTTCGCGCTGCGCCATGGGGGCGCACTCGCCGCGGTCGCGAGCCGCATTGGCCTCGATTATTTCACGATCGACTGTGCGGAAAACAAGAACGGCGAGCTGTTGATCTTCGAGGCCGACAATACGGCCGTGGTCCACAACATGGATTCGCCTGACGTGTTTCCCTACAAGGGGCCGCAGATGCGCAAGATTTTCGACGCCTTTGCGGCCATGCTGGATCGCGCGAGGCCGGACCGGGAGCAGGCGGCGTAGAGGCTGTTCGCTCCCGCCCGTCGTCAGGCGACGGCTTGGTCGGGGCGAGATTGCAACAGCCGCAGGATCTCAGGCGCAGGCACCGGCCGGCTGAACAGGAAGCCCTGCATCTCCGAGCAGCCGAGCGCGCGAAGCGACTCCCTTTGCTCGGACGTCTCGACGCCTTCAGCCAATGTCATCATGTCGCGCGCGGCCGCGATATTCACCACCGCCTGCACGATCGAGGTGCCGCCTTGCGAAGCAAGGTCGCTGACGAAGCAGCGGTCGATCTTGATCTTGTCGAAGGGAAAGCGCTGCAGATAGCTCAGCGACGAATAACCGGTGCCGAAGTCGTCGAGCGCGATCCTGACGCCGAGCGCCCGAAGCTGATGCAATATCGTCAGCGCCGCCTCGTCGTCGCGAATGAGAACCGCTTCGGTGATTTCCAGTTCCAGCCGCCGAGCCGGAAGCCGCGAAACCGCAAGCGCCGCCGCGATCTTGAGCGCCAGCGAGCCGCTCTTGAACTGAACCGGCGACACGTTGACCGCCAGCTTGAATTCGCCTGGCCATGTCATGGCGTCCCTGCAAGCGGTATTGAGCACCCATTCGCCGAGTTCGTTGATCAGGCCGGTCTCTTCGGCGACCGGGATGAAATCCACGGGCGAGATCATTCCGCGTTCGGGATGCCGCCAGCGCACCAGTGCCTCGCACCCGGTGATGCTGTTGTCCTCGAGGCTGACGCAGGGCTGGTAATAGACTTCAAATGCGCCGTCGAGCAGGGCCTGGCGCATGTCCATTTCGAGCACGCGGCGCGCCTTGACCCGCGCGTCCATCGCCGGTTCGAAGAACCGCCAGGTCCGGCGGCCGGACGACTTGGCGGCATACATCGCAAGATCCGCGTTCTTGAGAATCTGGTCGAGACCGGAGCCGTGCTGCGGCGCCACCGCAACGCCGACACTGGCGTCTGATGTCACCAGATGGCCGAAGCATTCGAAGGGCGCGCGAATGGCTTCGAATATCCGTGTCACCAGCCCGATGATTTCAGCCTGGTTGCGAACCGCGGTCTGCACGACGGCGAATTCGTCGCCGCCAAGGCGGGCGATAAATTCGTTCGGGTTGGCCTGGCGGCAGAGGCGGGCTGCGACCGACTTGAGCAATTCGTCGCCGGCCTGGTGCCCGAGCGTGTCATTGATGTTCTTGAATTCGTCGATGTCGATATAGATCACCGCCAATTGCTGGTCAGGCGCGATGCGGGCGAGTTCCTGCCCCAGCCGTTCGTGAAACAGCGCGCGGTTCGGCAGATCGGTCAGTGCGTCGTAGTGGGCGAGGTGCCTGATCTGTTGTTCGGCGCGCCGCCGCTCGGTGATGTCCTCGTGGGTTGCGACCCATCCTCCCCCGGCAACGGGCTTGTTGACGATCAGGATCGTCCGCCCATCGGGCGTCTCGGTCTGATTGTGGCTCGTCGTTCCTTCCAGCATGCCGCGGGAGAGGATGGCGCAGTATTCGTCGACGTCGCCGTCGAACGTTCCCATCTGCTTGCGATAGCCGACAAGGTCGCGAAGGCCGATGCCGGGTTTCACGACATCCGGCGACAGCCCGTACATCGCCATGTACCGCTGGTTGCTGACGATCAGCCGTTCGGTCGAATCGAACAGCAAGAGACCCTGCGTCATATTGTTGATGGCTATATCAAAGCGCACGTTTTGCGCCTGCAAGTCGCGTTCCCGCGCCTGCAGCTCCGCCGAGCGCTTGGCGACGAGCTGTTCGAGGTTGCGATTGACGGTGTCGATTTCCTCGATCATCAGCGACATCGACCTCTCGGTACGGCGCTGTCGCGATCGAACTCGTCATAGGCGCTGTCGATCAAGGCTGCGAGCTTGTCGACGTCGACTACACCCGCAGCGTCGGTGGCCTTTGCGATCTGGTTGGCGATCAGACGGTGCACGGTCAGGATCCCACTGTCGGCGCTTCACGCGTTCCGAAACAGAAAACGAGCGCGACCACTTCCGGATCGTCCGCGGTCGGACTCCAGCGTGCCTGCAGGTTCCAGGTGATCTGCCGCGAATGCATATTCTCTGCCATAGCGCCCGTCCGTTGCGCTGGTAACCAACTACTCGCAACGCCTGAATAGTTGGTTAGACCGATCGTCAGCCTGACGCGGTTGCACGCGATTCGATCTCTATGCTTGCTGCAGCCCTAACGTGTTCGCAGACTTTTCGGATGGGCTTGAAAGCTGCCGTTAAAGAGTTGCAAGATGTTCGGCACCACGCGGCTTTGATGGGGTCCGATTTCGGTGCGTGGGGCGCCTTGGCGGGCGAAAAATCCGCTCAGGGAAGGGACGTCGGGAATGGCCGAGCCGGTCGAACAAGACAACATGCTCATCGATTGGGATGTCGGCATCACCATGGACGACGGCGTGGTGGTTCGGGCGGACGTGTTCCGGCCCGGGGTTCCGGGAAAATGGCCGGTGCTTCTGACTTACGGTCCCTACGCGAAGGGACTCTCCTTTCAGAAGGGCTATCCGAGCGCCTGGCAGAACATGATCGCTGGTCACCCGGACGTCGCGTTCGGATCGACCAATAAATATCAGAACTGGGAAGTGGTCGACCCGGAGAAATGGGTTCCGCTTGGCTATGTCTGTGTGCGGGTGGATTCCCGGGGAACCGGCCGGTCACCGGGTTATGTCGATCACTTTTCGCCGCGCGAGACGCGCGATTTCTACCGATGCATCGAGTGGGCGGGCGTTCAGCCATGGTCCAACGGCAATGTTGGCCTGAACGGCATTTCCTATTACGCGATCAACCAATGGCACGTCGCCTCTCTTCAGCCACCCCATCTGAAGGCCATGTGCATCTGGGAGGGGGCAGCGGATTGGTATCGCGACATGACGCATCACGGCGGCATCCTGTCGACGTTCTGGGCCAACTGGTACGACATGCAGGTCAAGACCGTGCAATACGGCCTGGGCGAGAGGGGGCCACGCAGCGTCGTTACGGGCGTGCTGGTCTGCGGTGACGAGACCCTGTCCGATCACGAACTCGCGCGTAATCGCGCAAGCTTCGGCGACGAGATTCTGGCTCATCCGCTCGACGATGACTACCACAAGGCGCGTTCGCCCGACTGGAGCAAGGTCACGGTGCCGTTTCTGTCGGCGGCCAATTGGGGCGGGCAGGGCTTGCATCCGCGGGGTAATTTCGAAGGCTTTGTTCGGGCCGCCTCGAAACAGAAGTGGCTCGAATGCCACGGGCTGGAGCACTGGACGCATTTTTACACCGACTATGGCCGCGAATTGCAGCGCCGGTTTTTCGATTTTCATCTCAAGGGTGAGGCGAACGGCTGGGGCGATCAGCCAAAAGTTCAGCTTCAGGTTCGTCACGTCGATAAATTCGTCGAACGGCATGAGGCAGACTGGCCGCTACCGTCTACGCTCTGGACCAGGTTCTACCTTGATCCTCGAAATCAAACTCTTTCCCTGGAGCCCCCGTCCGAAGAGGCCGAGATCTGCTTTTCGGCTGACGGCGACGGGCTGACATTCATGTCTCAGCCGCTTTCGGAAGCAACTGAGATCACCGGCCCGATGGCCGCGAATCTGCGCGTTTCTTCCAGCACCGAGGATGCCGACGTCTTTCTCGTGTTCCGTGTCTTCACGGCGGATCTGCGCGAGATCACGTTTCTTGGTGCGATCGACCCGCATACGCCGGTTGCACAAGGGTGGCTGCGCGCCTCGCACCGCAAGCTCGACGAGAAATTGTCAAAACCTTATCGTCCATACCATAGCCACGATGAGCTACAGCCGCTTCGACCCGGAATACCTGTCGATCTCGCCGTCGAATTGTGGCCGACGTCGATCGTCGTGCCGAAAGGATGCCGCATCGCGTTGAGCGTGCGTGGAAAGGACTACATGTGGCAGGCGGGCAGCGGCGCAAAGCTTTCCAATTTCAAGAACGAACTGTTGGGATGCGGCCCCTTCTTGCACGATGATCCCCGTGATCGGCCGCGCCGGCTCTTTGCGGGAACAACGACGCTGCATCTCGATCGGGAGGGGTGTTGCAATATTTTGCTGCCGGTCGTCTCGCCTCGCTAGGCAACGATCGGTTGGGTTGGCGTTCGCGATCAGAAAGCCCGGTTTCAAAAGAGGCTTCGGTCGGCATTAACAAGATTGTGGGGAGGGATTGCATGAGGATTTCACGCCGCAAATTTGTATCCGGCATTGCCGGAGTAAGCCTGTCGGGTGCCGCGACGTTCAGGGCGAGGGCCGCCGATGGGCCGATCCGGATCGGGCTACTGACGGTCAAGACCGGGGCGCTGGCTTCGGGCGGCATCGACATGGAGCGCGCGCTGATCATGTATCTGAAAGAGCGCAACTACATGCTGGCGGGCCGCAAGATCGAATTGATTACCGGCGATACTGGCGGGGTTCCGGCGACAGCGCGGACCAAGACGCAGGAGATGGTGGAGAAGAACGACGTGCATTGCCTGATCGGGCCGCTCGCCGCGTTTGAGGCGCTGGCGATCGACGACTACATCCGCCAAAACAGGATGCCCACGCTTTCGGTCGCAGCCGCCGAAGACATGACCCAGCGCCACCCCAATCCCTGGTTCGTTCGCGCCACCTCAACCTCCTCGCAATGCGCGCATCCGCTTGGCGAATACGCCGCCAAGGAGTTGAAGTTCAAGCGAATGATCACCGTCGCCGACGACATCGCCTATGGCCAGGAAATGTGCGCCGGCTTTCAACGCGTCTTCGAGGATAATGGCGGCCGGATTATCCAGAAGCTGTTTCCGCCACTGACCGTGCCGGACTATGGAAGCTTCGTGGCCCAATTGAAGAATGCGGATGCGGTCTTTCTGGGTTTGGCCGGCTCGAACGGCTTTCGCTTTCTCAAGCAATTCGTCGAGTACGGCTTGAAGGACAGGATGCAGGTTATCGGCGGCATGACAGCGCTTGACGAAGCGGTGCTGCGCAACATGGGCGATGAGGCGCTCGGTATCATCACGACTTGCTGGTATTCGGCCGAACTCGATAACCCGCCCAACCGGCCCTTCGCGCCGGCCTTCCGCAAGGAGTTTGGGTATGATCCGGGATTCTATGCCGCGAGTACTTATGTCAACGGCGCGGTGCTTGAAGCCGCCGTCAAGGCGGTGAACGGCAAGGTCGAGGATCGGCCGGCATTGATGGCGGCGCTCCGCGGAACCAACGTCGAAACGGTGAGGGGGCCCGTCAGGTTTGACGATCTCGGCAACGTCGTTGGCAACGTCTATTTGCGCAAGGTCACGCGTAAGGACGGACGGCTGGTGAATTCGGTTTTCAAGACCTATCCCGACGTCAGTCAGTTCTGGACCTATGGCAAGGAAGCGTTCCTCGCCAATCCAGTTTACTCGCGCGATTATCCGCCAGCCAGATATCTGGAGTGATAGCCGCCTCGCCGCGGGCCTGTCACCGCATGTTGACGCGTGTTGCGGCCTCAGCCGAAAGGGTCGCGAAAATGATAGCCTTCGCGGGCGCAAATGATTCGAAAGTGGCCACGCGCCCGCGCGCATTTGGAGCAGGGGTTTGTCGCATCCATGGAATAGCGCCTCTGCGCGGCTGCCGAACCTGGCGCGTCTGCAGCGACAGGCCGTCAGCTCATTCGAGCAGGGGCACTTCGACAAGGCCGAAAGGCTGTGTAGCGCGATCCTCGAACATCGCGGCGACGATTTCGACGCGCTGCATTTGCTGGGTTTCATCCGCTTGCAGCGCGGGCGTCACGCCGAGGCGATCGGCTTTCTGACCAAAGCGCTGAAGGTCGATGCCGCGTCGGTCGACGCGACGTCGAATCTCGGCCTTGCACTTCATGGGGCCGGACGTTTTGAGGAAGCCATTGCGCGATATCGCGATGCGCTGGCGCTGACCCCGCACCATCCGGAAATCCTCTACAATCGCGGCAATGCTTATCTCGCGCTCGACCGCATCGATGAGGCGCTCGCAAGCTATGACGAGGCGCTGGCGCACAATTCCTCCCATGTCGGCGCGCGCGTCAACCGCGGCAACACGCTGTTGCGTTTCAACCGGCCGGCGGATGCGCTTGATAGCTACGATCGGGCGCTCGCGACCATGCCGGGCCATCCGCAAATCCTGACCAACCGCGGTCATGCGCTGCGCCGGCTCGATCGTCCGCAGGAGGCGCTGGCCGACTTCGCGGCCGCGTTGAAGAAGAGCCCGGAATTTCCCGAGGCTCATTTCGAGGCGGCGCTCGCTCATCTGACGCTCGGCGATTTCGATGCCGGCTGGAAGGCTTATGAATGGCGCTGGAAGACGGGCGCGTTTGCCGACAAGCGGCGCTCGTTTCGTCAGCCGCTATGGCTCGGCAATTCGCCGCTTTCCGGCAAGACCATTCTGCTCCATGCCGAGCAGGGGTTTGGCGATACGCTTCAGTTCATCCGCTATGCGCCGCTGCTCGTGAGTTCCGGCGCGCGGGTGATTTGCGAAGTGCAGCCGGAACTGGTGTCGCTGTTGTCACAGCTCGACGGCATCGAGATCGTCGCCAAGGGCTGCGAGCTGCCGCACTTCGATCTGCATTGTCCGTTGCTCAGCCTCCCCCTGGCCTTCGGCACTGAACTCGCGACCATTCCCGCCAAAATCCCCTATCTTGCCGCGCCCTCATCGCGCCTGGCCCACTGGCGCGGCCACCTTGGCAATAGCGGTCCGCATGCCGGCTTCGTATGGTCCGGCTCACCGATGCACAAGAACGACGCCAATCGCTCGATACCACTGGCGCAACTCGCTTCGCTTTTCGAGAATTTTCCGTTCACCTGCGTCAGCCTGCAACGCGAGATGCGCGATGCCGACCACGACGTCTTGCAGAGGCTGCCGAACCTCAGGGATCTCGGGCCGGAGCTTACGGACTTCACCGAGACCGCCGCCGTCATCTCGTTGCTGGACGTTGTCGTTTCCGTCGATACCGCAGTGGCGCACCTTGCCGGCGCGATGGGCAAGCCGGTCATGATCCTGCTGCCGCATGCGGCGGATTTTCGCTGGCTGCGCGCTTCGCAGGATACGCCCTGGTATCCGACCGCAAAACTGTTGCGGCAGCCGGCTTTCGGCGACTGGGACAGCGTCATCGACGACCTTGCCAATGAAATGTCCGCTCGGGAAGGGGCGGGGATCGGCCGTTAGGATTTCGTTAACCACGTCTGTTTACTGATTGGTGACAATTGCGGCCACGGGTGCCGCCCAGATTGGGCACCAGCCGCGGGAGCGCCTCATGACCGAGCCAGTTCACCTCGTAGTGGCCACGCCCTGCTTCGGCGGCCAGGTCTCCACGCTTTACGTCAACTCCATCTTCGCGCTGCAGAGCGCGGTACGGTCGCTGTCGAATCTTCGCCTCAAGGTCGAGTTGCGCGATGGCGATGCGCTGATCACGCGTGCGCGCGCCAACCTGATGACGGCGTTTCTCGACGATCCCACCGCGACGCATCTTCTGTTCGTGGATGCCGATATCGGCTTTACGCCCGATCAGGTGTTTCGCCTGATCGAGTCCGGCGCCGATGTCGTGGCCGGCGTCTATCCGATCAAGCGCGTGAACTGGGAGAAGGCGCAGCGCGCCATCGAAGGCCGGCGGCCGAACATACCGGCGGCCGCGCTCGACTATGTGCTCGAGATCAACGATCCGGATCATGTCGCCGTCGTCAACGGGTTCACGCGGGTGCGCTATGCCGGAACGGGTTTCTTGATGATCCGCCGCCAGGTATTCGAGAAAATGTGCGCGCATCCCGATTATGCGCCGCTGCAATTCCTTCGCGAACACTCGCACGACAAGCTGGCAGGAAGCCCAAACCGCTTCGCGCTGTTCGAATGCATGATCGATCCGGCGACCGGCACTTACCTGAGCGAGGATTTCGCCTTCTGCAAACGCTGGACCGATATCGGCGGTGAGATCTGGGCCGATCTGCAGAGCCGCCTCGACCACGTTGGGCCATCGGTGTTCCGTGGCGAAGTCGCCTCGCAATTTGCAAGCCCGGTGTTGGCGACCGATGCGGCCTGAGCCGGAAGCTGCGCTTTCACATCGATCCGTCGTTCCCCGGCCGCGTTGCGCCGAACGCATCGGCCTTGCCAGACTGACGCGCGCGGCCGAAGCGGGGCATGATCTTCGACCGCTATGGCGGCGGCTGATCTCGCGCCTGCTTGACGGCACGATCGAAGCGGGCGAGGGGCTCGACCTTTCGGTGATCGCGCAACTGCTGGGCGACAAGGAAGCAGGATTGGCGATCCAGAACGCCATTCTTTCTTCGCATCAATTGTTCCGCTCGCCTTGCGCAGCAAAACCGCCGCGGTTGCGTGTGCTGGCGCTTGCGGCGGCCACCGACATCGGCAGCAACACGCCAATCGAATTTTTGCTGGAAAGCAGCGGAATCGAATTGACGACGCTCTACGTCATGCCCGACATCGACTGGCCCGACTGGTTGCCCGATCATGACGTGGCGATGGTGATTGCTTCGGACTCCGAGGATTGCCGCAACGCGCTCGACAAGATCGCTGACGCGATGACGCATTGGCCGCGGCCACTGCTTAATCCGCCGCAACTCATCGGCAATCTCGATCGCGACAGGCTGCACGGCCTGCTCGATGGAATCGCGGGACTTGAGATTCCGCCGACGATAGGCGTCACACGCGAACAACTGTCGCTGCTTTCGCAATCGAGACTCGCGCCTTCCGAACTATCTTCCGGCGTTTCCTTTCCTGTTATCGCCAGGCCGCTCGGATCGCATGCAGGCAAAGGTCTTGCGAAGCTCGATGATGCTGTTGCAGTCGAGCATTATCTCGACGAACATCCGCAAGATTCATTTTTCGTTTCGCGCTTTGTCGACTATCGAAGCGACGACGGCTTGTTCCGCAAATATCGAATCGTCTTCATCGATGGACAACCCTACGCCTGTCATCTTGCGATCGCCGGTCGCTGGGACATCTGGTATCTCAATGCGGCAATGGCTGACAGCGCCGACAAGCGCAATGAGGAAGCGACGTTCATGCGAACGTTCGATTCCGGTTTTGCGCAGCGTCACCGCGCAGCGCTTGCCGGCTTGTCGAAGCGCATCGGTCTTGATTACTTCACCGTCGATTGCGCGGAAACAAAACAGGGATCATTGTTGATCTTCGAGGCCGACAACACGGCGATCGTCCACGACATGGATCCGCCCGATGTCTTTCCGTACAAGGTGCCGCAAATGCGAAAAGTGTTCGATGCTTTCGCTGCGATGTTACACCGCCGCGCCGGACGTCGCTGCGAGGCGGCGGCGTGACGTCATCGCCCGAGCAACCTCCGGCGATCGGGCCTGGCGAAACGCTCGATCCGCAGAATTGGGATGAGTTGCGTGCGCTAGGTCATCGCATGCTCGATGACATGATCGATCACGTCGCCAACATTCGCAAGCAGCCGGTCTGGCGTCCGATTCCGGACGAGGTTCGCGCCAGATTTCGCGCGGAGATTCCACGCAAGGGCGGAGAGCTCGGTGAGATATATCGCGAGTATTCGAATTTCATCGCGCCTTATGTGACGGGCAACCTTCATCCCGGCTTCATGGGGTGGGTGCATGGCGGCGGCAATGTTGTCGGCGCGCTGGCGGAGATGCTCGCCGCCGGACTCAACGCCAATCTCGGCGGTCGCGATCATGTTCCGATCGAAGTCGAGCGTCAGATCACCGAATGGACGCGGACCATGCTTGGTTTTCCGCTCGGAGCGAGTGGCGTCTTCGTCACGGGAACGTCGATGGCGAATCTCATGGCAGTGTGGGTCGCGCGAACGGCGGCGCTCGGCGCGGACGCGCGTCAGCGCGGCGTCAGTGGCGAGGGCGCGTTGCTCACGGCCTACACATCGAAGGCGGCCCACGGTTGCATTTCGAAAGCGATGGATCTTGCGGGTTTCGGCACCGACGCGTTGCGGAGCATGCCGGTTGATGGCTCGCATCGTGTCGATGTGGAAGCGATGCGTGCCCAGATCAAGCGAGATCGCGAGATCGGTTTGCGGCCTTTCCTCGTGGTCGGCTCCGCGGGCACGGTCGACGTTGGCGCGATCGACGATCTCGCTGGCTTGAGCGCGTTGTGCCGCGAGGAGCAACTATGGTTTCATGTCGACGGCGCCTACGGCGCGCTCGGGATGCTCTCGCCCGCGCTCGCGCCGCGTCTCGTCGGGTTGCAAGCCGCCGATTCCGTCGCGCTTGATTTTCATAAATGGGGACAGGTGCCATACGATGCGGGCTTCCTGCTGGTTCGCGACAGCGAGCGGCATCTCGAAGCCTTTGCTGCGCCGGCTGTTTATCTGCGCCGCGAAACCCGAGGACTTGCCGCAGGCTCTCCCTGGCCGTGCGATCTCGGGCCGGACCTGTCGCGAGGATTCCGCGCGCTGAAGACGTGGTTCACGTTGAAGGCGTTCGGCACTGACAGATTGGGCGCCATGATCGCGCGTACTTGCGCCTTGGCACGCTATCTCGAGGCGAAGGTCTTGGCGGAGCCGCAGTTGGAGCTATTGGCGCCGGCGCAACTCAACATCGTCTGCTTCCGTTATCGCGCGGATGACGCCAACCGCGTCAACAGCGAGATCGTCGCCGACATCCAGGAGTCCGGGATTGCGGCGCCGTCGACCACAACGCTGGACGGAAAGCTGGCGATCCGCGCCGCGATCGTCAATCACCGCACCGACGTCGGCGATCTCGATGCGCTTGTCGCGGCGGTGCTTGAATTCGGCGCGCGGCGTTCACCGGGCGCTTCAGCGGGTTGATCGCGACTTCAGATGGACTGAGCGATCAGCTCAGGCGGCCTGCTTGGCGCGAGCGTGATCGAGAAGCTTCTTCTCGTAGGCCACGAGCTTGCGCGCTTCCTTCAGCGCCTGATACAGGTCGCCGCTGAGGATATTGATGTTGATGCCCTCGATGATCGGCCACATGCTCGGCGCCGCGGTGACGAGCTCGCGCAGCAGGTTGAAGTACGTGCCGTGATTGATGTCGGGCTCCGGCGAAATGTACATCAACTGCACCGACAGATAGATGAGCTTGGCCGGCGTATCGGCGGTCTCGGGCGTCAAAATATCCTTTTCGCGCAGGATCGGGATCTTCTCGCCATCGATCAGCAGGCGGGCGCGCTGATCGGTGTTGGTGATTACGCAGGATCCGATAATGATCCGCTCGTGTGGCTTGAGTTCGACTTTTAGCGCCATGCCTGTTCTCCGTTGCCGCCCTGTGGGAAGTGATGTTCGAATTTGCGCGTTTAAACGCTCAGAACGCCGGCGACGGACTCAAACAATCGTAGCCAAATCGCAGTCTTTCCGAGTCGCTCTTAAGAATTCGTAAACGCGGCGAGAGACTCGAAAATGTGCAATGATTTCAAGGGGGAGGATGGTGAATCGATATAGTGAAAAATCTGTTTTTAGTCTTGTTTTTCAGGTATTTGGCCGAATTGGAGGAATTGGATTCAGGTTTTGTTAGAGGGCTTGCTTCCACGGTGCCTCGGTAATCCGGCCTGAAGGGTCGGGTACTTGAGAAAACCAGAAAGGTAACAGCAATGTCCGGTATCGTTCTTTCGGCGTCAGTTCGCCAAAACCTCCTCTCCCTGCAGTCGACAGCCTCGTTGCTTGCAACGACCCAGAATGACCTTGCCACCGGCAACGCGGTCAATTCGGCCCTCGACAACCCGACCAACTTCTTCACCGCGGCAGGCCTCAACAACCGCGC
>NZ_JBAVCF010000313.1:0-3178 GCF_049586575.1 Bradyrhizobium sp. | reverse complement strand
GTGGCCGTCAGCTCCCTCGTCGACATGCTCAGCCAGCGGGCATCGGTCTCGGCAGCGGCCGCGATGCTGGAGCAACTGGAGGGCCGCAAGCCGCTTGCTGCTGGCGCGCGGTCGGGCGACGCCGGGGCGCCTGCGGGCTCGGTCTTTCTCGAAGGCGCGACGGTGACGGTTGCGGGCGCAGCGCTTCTGCAACGTGTCGCCAGCGCGGTAACAAAGGCCGGAGGCAATGTGCTGTCGTCCCAGCTTGACTTGCAGGGCCCGCACGCCAAGGCCGGCTTCGTCAGCATGGTCGCGAATTGCGAACTCGAGCAGTCGGCGCTGCAATCCCTGCTTTACGATCTGGAAGCCGGCATGCCGTTTCTGTTCATCGATCAGCTCGACATTCAGGTGGTAACCGCAGGCGAGGGCAAGTTGCGATTCCTGCTCGGGGTCTCCGGCCAGTGGCAGGGTGCAAAATGACCGTGCGTAAATATGCCATCCAGATTTTGGTGCTTGCTCTTCCACTATGCGCGGCCGCATCCGCTTCCATGGCCCTCTCCGATTCCCTGCTCGACGATCAGCCCGACGGCGCGAGGTCGAACGGTGCGGTTCCTTCGAACTGGAGCGAGCCCACCACGACTGTGGTGGAAGTGACCATTCCCCCGTCGAAGCCGCGCGCGCCCACTGAGCCCGTGCTGAGCGCCAATCCGCTATGGGCGATGCCGATCAAGCAATTCTCCACCACCCGCGATCGTCCAATCTTCCTGCCATCGCGCCGGCCGCCGGCACCGCCTGCTTCAGCGGTAACAGTGGCGAAGGCGATTGTTCCGCCAAAGCCGAAGGAGCCCGAGCAGCCGCAGCTTTCTCTGGTCGGCACGATCTCGGGCGACGACGACAAGTTTGGCATCTTTATCGATCAATCGACCAAGGCCGTGCTGCGGCTGCGGGTAGGTGAGGAATTTCAGGGCTGGAAGCTTCAATCGGTCCAGGGCAGGGAAGCGGCGTTTCAAAAAGATCAGCTGAGCTTCGTTGTGGCATTGCCGCAGCCGGGCCTTTCACAACCTTCCGTCGCGGTCCGCGAGGAAGTCCGGCCCTCTGAGGATGGAAAGCTGTTGGCGGGCAACGCGCGTCCGCGCAACCGGTAGGTTTCGGTTGGAAACGCCGGCGGTATCAGAAACCATATTGCTGAAGGACAAATGTCGCCAGCAGTCCCGCCGCGAGAAACGGCCCGAACGACAGAGATGTCTGGGCCGTGAGCGCGCGTCCTGACAGTTGCAGGACGCCGACACAGGCCAACGCCGTCATCGTCGCAACCAGCAACACGAGCGGAATGCCTGCAATGCCCACCCAAATTCCCGCCGCGCCCAGCAATTTGACGTCGCCCAGTCCCAGTCCCTGGACTCCCCTGAACGAAAAATAGAGCCGCCGCAGCAGCCAAAACAGGACGCCAATCACGACACCCTCGCCGACGGCTTCGATCGCGGCGTAGGCATCGCCGGTCATCGTGATTTTGAGAAGGCCAAGTGCGGCAATCGCCAGATTAAGCCAGTCGGGAATGATGCCGCTGCGGATATCGATCCAGGCGAGGATCGCGCACAGGGCGCACAGTAATGCAAGGGACAGCGGCGCAGCCATGGCGTTTCCCGATCACGAAAGATCGGTCAACCTCTAGCAGAGAGTAGCAGCAGAGGAAAAGGCTCGAACCGGCAGCTAGTTTAGCAGCTCTTGCAACGTAACCGCCTGCTGTTGGGAATAAAGCGCGATCGCCGTGTGGCTATAGTCGGGATGGGTGCCGCCTTCGGCAATCTGTTGCAGGATCGCGTCGCCTTTGATGACGTGTAATCCAAGTCCTTCGGGGGCAGGAAAAATGCCAAGGACGACGTCGTGCGCCCGGACGACGGCTTTCAACGCCCAGACCTTGTCGTGGGAAGCGCCGATGAAATGGCGCGTTTGGGCCGCGAGTTCGTGCAGCTCTTCAAACTCAGTCACCGCTTACTCCAACGCAACTAACTGCGCCAGATTGGCATGACATACTTACCGAAAGCTAAACTGGACGAACCAAAGCCGCAAAAAAGGGAGCGGCTTGCGCGAGTGGAATATGTGGCCGTTAGAGTTCGGAACCCTGCAGACCTAGCCGTCGTACTGATCCGGCCCCATCGCCCACGGCCACTGATCGTAACCCGCGGCAAAGGTGCGGTTGGTCTGGGCTGGATTGCGGTTGATGAGCGGCCGCAGGAACATCGGGTGCGTGGCGCTGCGCACCTCATGCTCGATGGTGAAGAGGTGTTTGCCGCTTGCAAGATCGACGATGTCGCGAAAGCGGTATTGATAGGGGTTGTCTTCGCTGAAGATGAGATCGCGCTCGGCAAGCGCACGATGCGGTCCGGAAAAATTCGTGACGTAGATCTGGACGTGGTGGCCGTCATATTCCGGTTGCGGCCGGTCGGTCTCGCGAAACAGCAAATGCTGGCTCTTGCCAACCTGCACGGAAGCAACGTTTGCATCGCCATTGGCAAATTGCGCCGGCATTCCCATGATCTTCGGATAGAAATCGCAAATGCCTCTGGCGCTGCCGGTGGGCACGTCGAACTCGACATAGGGGATGCCGAGCGTAATCCGTCCGAAACGATCGGCATCGGGCTCAAAGCAGCGAACGCGATTGCCCCAGGGGCAGATCGCCTCGACATAGTCGTTGTATTCCCTGAAGGCAAACTTGGTCCCTTCAAGCTTCTTCGCCACCGACGCCAGCCGCTCAAGCAGTGCTTTCCGTCCGGAAATGACAAGCGCGGTATAGCCGCGCAGCACCTGCGCCTCGCCGCTTGGCAGATGAAACTGGCTGCGGCCGACATTCACCCACATGTTGTCGTCGGACGTCATCAGATAGGGGTCGCGCGTCAGTCCCAATCCCGACACATAGAACAGCGTCGCCAAATGCTGATCCGGCACCTGAACATTGACGTGTTCGAGGTGGATCGAGTTACCCAGGTCCTCGGCGGTGCGGTCGAATTTGTGCGGCATGGCTGCGGTCCTGATACCAGTTATCCGATTCTAACATTCACATCCCGTTGCGGCGATCTCTTTTGCGAATGTTAGAATCAAAAGAACCACTGGCAAATATAGGGTTTCTAGTGGAGTTTTGGATTTGACATTCGCTTGGCGAGTGCGCGGCCAGATGGGTAGCGAATGTCAAGTCCACTAG
>NZ_JBAVCF010000312.1:0-3270 GCF_049586575.1 Bradyrhizobium sp. | reverse complement strand
CCTTGCGACCGATCTTTCGCAGGGCGTGCTGGAGAAATCCAGGGCGGGACTATACAGCCAATTCGAAGTCCAGCGCGGCCTTCCGATCCAAATGCTGGTCAAATACTTCAAGCAGACCGGCGAGTTCTGGCAGATCAATGCCGATATTCGCGCGATGGTCCAGCACCGGCAGCTGAATCTGCTGCACGATTTTTCCCAACTGGGGGTCTTTGACGTCATCTTAAGAGATTTCAAAAGATCATTTACAAAATGAAAACTATTTTTAGCCAAAAGCGCTGCACCGAGATTGATCTCCGATCCTGGCCAACGCCACGTAAAAAGCACGAAGGGTTCACCATGTTTATGCGTTCGAAGCGCAAGAGCGAAGAGCTTATCGAAGTACTTGGAAATTACTGCGGCGTTGGTCTATGGGATGCGATTCTCGTGAACGAAGACGCTCTTCATCCGAAGAGCCAATGGACTTGGACGAACGAGTTTCGTCGCCTGCTCGGGTACAAAAACGGAGAGGATTTTCCGAATGTTTGCCAATCGTGGTCCGATAAGCTCCATCCCGACGATGTCGAACCGACGTTCGCAGCTTTCAATAAAGCACTGAAGAAAACGGCCGAAAAATCCCTCTATGATGTGACCTACCGTCTAAAGATGGCAGACGGCAGCTACCGTTGGTTCCGCGCCACGGGAGGGGTTGTTCACGATGCGGACGGGAAAGCGATCCGTGCCTGCGGCTCTCTCGTCGATATCCAGGAGGCCACTCTTGCCGCGGCGTCGGCCAAGGAACGGGCGAACATACTTGGAAATCTGACCGCGACCTTCGACCGCGAAATGTCGTCCCTGACGGAGACCGTTTCGAGCGCCGCGACCAAGTTCGAAGCGACGGCGCAACAACTTGCCGCGTCTGCCACACAAACATCGAACCAATCGGCCGCCGTGTCCTCCGCGGCGGAGAAGGCCGGGGCCAATGTTGTGGTTGTCGCTGGGGCGGCCGAAGAGTTGGGATCGTCGGTTGCCGAGATCCGTCGGCTCGTCGAGCTCTCTGCTGAGATGTCCAAGGGAGCCGTTGTCGAAGCTGACGGAACGGCCGTGATTGTCTCTGAACTGAGCCAGGTTGCCGGCAGCATCGGTGAAATCGTCGGCTTCATCTCGGATCTCTCCTCTCAGACGAACCTCCTTGCGCTGAATGCAACCATCGAGGCTGCCCGTGCCGGTGAGGCCGGGCGCGGCTTTGCCGTCGTCGCTGCGGAGGTCAAGGCGCTGGCAAATCAGACCGGCACGGCGACCGCAGAGATATCGAGCAAAGTCGCTGCCATCCAGGCTTCGACCGGCAAAGCGGTCTCGGCGATCGGGGCGATCTCGGGAACAATCCGCCAGATAGACGACACGGCGTCCTCCATCGCCTCGGCGGTCAAACAGCAGACGGCGGCAACCGACGAAATCGTTGGCTCAGTCACCGAGGCTTCTCGTGGCACGAGCGATGTCACCTCGAACATCGGCGGCGTGGCCCGGGCGGCCGAGAACACTGGGGCGGCTGCAAACCAGGTCCTTTCTGCTTCGACGGAGCTGTCGCTGCAGGCCGAGCGACTTCGCCAACAAGTGCAATCTTTCCTGCAGGAGGTGCGAGCAGTCGCCTGATCCTTCGCGACCGGGATGGGCGCCTTGTGGCACTCTTCAGTGCGGTCGGTGGCGTTCGATCCGGTCGAGGACGCAGGTGATGGCGCGCGCCAACGGCGGAACGTCTTCGGCCAGCAGCATCAGCCCGGGCGGCAGCATCCAGACCCCGAAGAGCGCAAGGATGCTCCCGCCGATCAGCAGCGCGCCGGCAGGGATCCGCACCCAACGAGAGGACGGTTTGCGCACCGCCGAAAGCGGAGGGCAAATGGATGGCCTGTGAATCGAGCCATACGATCGGCCGGAAGCAAGAAGATGAAGCCCGCGAGGGGCTCGGTCCTTCGGGGGCCGAGAGTAGTCACTTTTCGGAGAGGTTGGGCATGGCTCTTGCGTACCGTTTAGCCGAGGTCTGCATGCTGGGAATTCCGCACCGGTTCAGCCATTTTGTTTATGGATTCACTCAGTCGGGCCTCACCTGCGCAAAGCGGCGATTGCGAGCTTCCCCTTCGTAGCGGGAGGATCGTTCGCGACGCACTGGCTACAATCCTGGCTTCTTGCATGGATCATGATGTTGCCGATTGTGCTGTTCGCAGCACCCGCTATTCGAAACTTAACGCACATCGTAACGCGGGAAGACTGACCGGCAGAGCTCAGACCGTGCCCGGCTTCGACGTTACCGGTCGAGGTTTATCGGCCGCTATCGCCGTCGCGATCTCGCTGATCTCGCCGATGGTACCGTTGATGCCGTGAATGGCCTGGCCACGAAGTTCGTCGGAACAGGCTTATGGCATCCATGTCGCCCTTTTTCGCAGCCAGCTTTGTGAACCAGAATTCCAGATCGCTGCGAATTCTCATGCGATTCAATTCAATCGAAAATGCTCTAGTAGCAGCACTATTCGGAGTGCCAAGCTTCAGATGCGCGTTGCGCCAGACATCAGATGGGCAAGCGAACACGGCACTTCCCTATCCGTGGACTCTCTACCGCCCAGCCGGCTATCGCAATATCCGTTTTCCGACGCTGACCTGATCGCCTTTGGGTGCGATAGAAGCGTCAAAGCTTAGCTTGCATGCCTTATGCGCTGCCTCGAACTCTTGATATGTCACATGTCCGGAAGATGGAAGCTCTGAGGGCTGAAGCGACGGCGAGGATACGATAGGACTAAGAAGCGAAGGGATCTCCTCGGGCCGCACGGGTTTACTGAACAGATAGCCCTGAACTTCATCACACGAGTGCCCGCGCAAGAAAGCGTCCTGTTTCGTCGTCTCGACGCCCTCCGCGACCACGGTCAAACCCAGCGCCTTGCCCATACTGATGATGGCCGTCGCGATCGCCCGGTCCTCCGCGCTTTCCGCCAGGCCCAGAACGAAGGATCGATCGATCTTGATCGTGTCGATCGGAAATTTCTTCATCAGTGACATCGATGAATAGCCTGTCCCAAAGTCATCGATCGCCAACCGAACCCCGCGGCTTCGAATTTCGTCCAGTAGCTTGATCGCCCGTTCGACGTTCTGCATCACCATGCTTTCGGTGATCTCAAGCTGCAACAAGTGAGCCGGCATCCCGGTCGAGGCCAGCACCTCGTCAAGGTCTCCGAGCAGGTTGGCGTCCAGGAACTGCCTCGGCGAAAGATTGACCGCCATCGAAATGGCGGGAAGGCCTTCACC
>NZ_JBAVCF010000311.1:0-1716 GCF_049586575.1 Bradyrhizobium sp. | reverse complement strand
GAATCCTTGTGAAGCAAGAATCGGATCGATGTCGCGCGGAATCGGGGCCGCGACTTCGGTGAGGTCGAAGTCATCGAGAGGCTGCGTAATCGTCAGCTCCACTGACGCTGTGGCTGCATTCGCGTCGTGAGTAATTTTGGTAGCCATGAACGGATATTGTCGCAGAATGTGCGTGCGGAATCTGCCTATTTCGAGTTATTTCGGATAGGGCTGGCCAGCCAGGATGGCGAAGGCTCGGTAGATTTGTTCGGCGAGGACGACGCGGGCGAACTCGTGCGGCATGGTCAGTGTGGAAAGAGCAAGCTTCTGTTTTGCGGCGCGGCGGAGGGATTCCGGGAATCCGGCTGCGTCGCCGCAAAGGAAGACAAGCTCACGCGCGCCGCGATCCCGCAGATCGCTGAGCCAGCGGGCAAATTCTACGGAAGTGAATTGTTTGCCGGCGGCGTCGAGCAAGACGATTGTTGCTGAAGGCTCGAGTTTGAGTTTTCGCAGAGCAGAATCGGTGGCCTCGCGCAATTCGGTGGTTTCGATTTCAGCGTAATGACGGATGCGGCCCAGATAATCATCGACCAGCGCGCGCACTTCGGCACGTCGTGTTCGGCCCAGCATGATAATGCGGATTTTCATAATCGAGATTAGGCCAAACCGTATTTCTTGCGTTTCTCGAGCAGCGTCTTGCGGCTGATGCCGAGAATATCGGCGGCTTGGGCGATTTTGTAATGCGTGCATTCGAGAGTGGCGATGATGGCTTCTTTTTCGAGTTCTTCGAGGGAACGGGGGCGCGCGGCGTGCGAAACTTCGGTGCTGGCATTAAGGACAGCAGAGAAATCCTCACGTTTCAGTGTATGCGCTTTCGCGAAAATCAGCGCGTGCTCAATCACATTTTTCAATTCGCGCGCGTTACCTGGCCACGCATAGGCTTCGAGCGCGGCGATTGCCGCGGGATCAATCGTGGCGCTGGCGCGTCCGTGGACGAGCGCGAGACGCGCGAGAAAATGTTCGGCGAGCGGTCGAATGTCTTGGCGGCGTTCACGCAGGGGCAGAACGACGATGACGACGACGTTGAGCCGGAAAAACAAATCCTCGCGAAAATACCCGCCGCGGACGGCGCGTTCGAGATCGGCATTCGTCAGGGCGATCAGGCGCGAGTCCATATCGAGTGTTTCGGTGCCGCCGAGACGCTCGAATTTGTGCTCTTCGAGGACACGCAAGAGTTTGGATTGAATGTTGGGCGCTAGAGCGGCCACTTCGTCGAGCACGATGGTGCCGTCGCGCGCCATTTCGAGGCGCCCGGGCTTGCGCGCTTCCGCGCCCGTGAACGCGCCGCGCTCATGGCCGAAAAGCTCGGATTCGACAAGCTCGGAGGGAAGACTGGCGCAATCGATTTTCAGGAATGCGGCGTCGCGTCGAGGGCTCTGCTCATGAATCCAGCGCGCGAGATGGTCCTTTCCCGTACCGCTTTCTCCGGTGATGAGAACCGTGGTCGATGTGCCGGCGACTTTCCCTGCAATTTCCAACATGCGCTCCGATGCGGGATCAGCCGCGATCCATTCCAGGTGAGCGGCGGTCATAATACGGTGCCAGAAGCGTGCGAGGGACCGGGCTCGGGAACGTCGAAGCGCTTCGCGGAGCGCCACAAGCGCTCGATATCGTAAAAGAGGCGCATTTTTTCGCTGAAGACGTGAACGATGAAGTTGCCGTAGTCGAGCAGAAGCC
>NZ_JBAVCF010000310.1:0-2371 GCF_049586575.1 Bradyrhizobium sp. | reverse complement strand
TAACCCGACGCATCCGAGCGAAGAGATCCTGCTCAACGAGCTGGAAGTGTTCGGCAAAGTGCTCTGCTGCCTCAAGCTGTTCTAGACCGCGGGCGGCGCGCGCGGCGGCGCGCACGACACTCATCCTTCCTGTTTTCGCGATGCGAATCATGACGCGCATGACGTGCCCGTAGTCCCTACCGGCGTCGCGACGCGGTGCCGATTCGGTTACAAATATTGACAAATGTCCCCGTTTAAGGTACGAGAATGCGCCGCCTCTTTGGGGGGCGATTGTCTGCCAGTTGACAAAAGTAGCCGGTCACCATACACGCGAGAAAGCCCAAAAACCGGCGACAAAGGGAAAACCGTAGGAAGCCATGCCTGTGACATCCACTACCCGCCGGAAACGGCAGGGACGCGGATCGGGCATAGAGCGACGGCATGCGCGCAAAAGTCACCGGAAAGGCTCCGCAATGGCCATAGGCGCATTGCTCAGCGGCTTAGGGCTGCTCTTGCAGGGATTGGCTGCGCTGCTGCACTAGTTGTAACGACGGCCGCTTATTCTGCGACGTTGCCCCACATTTCGTTGCTGCGCAGGTCGGCCGGAATGACGGGGCCGACCTGGAGAGATTTTGGCAGGGGCTTCGGCCCGACTTCAATAACAAGCGCACAAGGAGGCCCCACCGCCGGTAGCATTGTTGGCAGAATTTCTGCTCCCCTTTCGTCGAGGCGATGTACGGGATACGCAAGTTCGGCATCAATCTTGTTGTGCAGCAACACGTCCTTGAGCGCCTTGGCTGCCTCATCTGTCCGCTGCGCAGATTCAAGGCTATTGAACACTAAATGGATGAATACGCCTTGGCGGCGGAAGTCGAATTGCGGAAGTCGATCTTTCGACCGAGTCCATTTCGCCAAATCGAGCATAAATCTAATTTGGCCCGCCGCGCTTTTCGATTCCGAGTCAGGTGCCGACACAACGACAAAAGGGGTGTCCTTAAATTTTGAGAGTGCTGCTGCAGTAAGTCGTTGCTCTAGCAAACGCGGTAACAGCGCAAGATGGAGTGCGATGATCTGGTCGTTTTGGACGCGAATCACGGATTGCTGGGAATTACTAATCCCTTCGTCGGTGACGAAGAGCTTTATGGTGCAAAACGATTCGAGGATAACGCCAATTACGACAAGCCCCGTCGGTATATTTAATTTCCAGCCAGCCTCCCAAATGATTCCTATGGCGACGACAATGCCGCCTGCCACGGACCCGTATATTAGTGCAGCACGAACTGCATCAGGGTCGCCAGCAAGCAAAGCATACAAGTATGCGACCATTTTGGCCCCACTCGCGCTGCTTTTCGCGCTTTTAGCAGCTATTTTTGCAATCGCCAGAGGCGTGGTTAAGCGTTTTCGGAACTGCTAAAATGGCAACTCCAATTGCTCATCGTTCGGTTCGCTGGCATCGTCCCCGTTTAGCTGAGACGGATGCCAGTGACCACGCCTCAGCAGCCTGCTATCGCCGTATCGAACATGTCGGGATTAAAGCGGTTGTTGTAACGGAACTGAAATTCCGCGACGTACAGAGGCATATATTTTTCGCTCATCTTGTGGAACGTGCCGACAACGCCGCGCTTGAAGATGCTCCAAAAGCCTTCAATCGTATTGGTGTGCACCGCGCCGACCACGTACTGACGTGCTTGATGCTCCACATATTGGCGCGGAAATTCGTGCAAGCCGTCATAGACCGCGTTGGCATCTGTCGCCAGCAGGCTAACCTTATTCGACACGACCTCGCGCACGAACCGCTGAGCCGCCTTGGCGGTGACCGATTTGAGCACGCGGGCAACCACGTTGCCCTGTCGCTCGACTGCGCCGATGATCGGCGTCTTGCCGCTACCAGCGCCACCCGTTCCCTTGAAACGCTTATTGGCGTGGCGGTTGTATTCCTTGCCGCCAATCCACGTTTCATCAACCTCCACAATGCCACCAAGCTTTTGTTCCGGAGCAATCAAGGCTGCGCGGATTTTGTGACACATGGAATGGGCCGTCTCGTAGCTGCCGAAGCCGAGCATGCGTTGAATTTGCAGGGCACTCATTCCCTTCTTGCTGGAAAACATCAGATGGGCGACGCGATACCAGTCGCGGAGCGGCTTCTTGGTGTTCTCGAAGATGGTCCCGGTAAGGCACGAAAACCGATAGCCCTGCGACGCACACGCTCGGCATTGCCAGTGGAAGGGCTTGTAGCTCGAAGCATCGTACAGGTCGGTATTCCCGCAACGGGGACAATGCACGCCTTCCGGCCATCGTCGCGCGACCAAGTACCGAAGGCAGGCTTCGTGGTCACCGATAGGAAAACGCTCCTCAAACTGCTTCGCAGTCATTTGCGGGACTGGTTTAGGAC
>NZ_JBAVCF010000309.1:0-1569 GCF_049586575.1 Bradyrhizobium sp. | reverse complement strand
GCCGCAGGTGGCGGCGCGGCGGGCGCTGCCGCCGGCGTGGCAGCGGCGTCGGCCGCGCACTCGGACTTGCGGAAATCATTCCACTTCTGGCCATTGAGGGTGCCGGCTGTTTTGGCGGCCTGATACTTCGCACTGCACTCCTGCATGGTGAGAGCCTGCGCGGGCGCGGTGGCCATAACGGCGGCAAAACCGGACGCGGCGACGGCGCACAATAATCTGGCTCTAATGCTCATCCTTGGTCTCCCTTATCCTTTGGGGATGCTGGTCTAAGTTTCCCCATCCTAGTGGAGTGGATTTGACATTCGCAAGCCACCTGGCCGGGAATTCGTCAGGCGAAGGTCAAATCCTGAACTCCACTAGAAACCTATATTTGCAGGTGGTTCTTTGATTCTGGCATTCGCAAAGCTGCCCGCCGATGCGAATGTCAGAATCGGACCACTAGCTTAGCCAAGACATGTGACAACGGCCATGCGGGGTTGCGCGAAAATATCGCGCCGCGAAGAGACCACCACCATGCCCATTCATGCGCGGTTCAGCATCAAGGCGCGACCGTGGCGCCCTCTTCAACCCCGAGGGACTTCTCATGACGATATCTTCCCGCCTGGCCGCCGCGATCGGTGCGTCCTTCCTGCTTTTCGCCACTCCCGTTTTCGCCCAAACCACCGCTGCCCCCGCTGCCAAGTCAGATGCGGCCGCGCCAATGGCGAAGCCCGCAAAGGTCCATAGCGCCGAATCGATCGAATGCTCCAAGGAGGCGGACGCCAAGGGTCTTCATGGCAAGGAGCGCAAGAAATTCCGCTCCGAATGCAAGAGAACCGCGAAGGAAAAGAAGTAACAAGACCACCTCGATTGATCCCATCCTCCTTGTCAGCGGGAGGATGGGATACCACCCCCACGCGATCGTCGCCCGTTCAGGCCGGCAAGGCTCAGCGGCATCAAGGCTCGACGAATATCAATACAGGGTGCGCATCCGCACATTTGTCCCTGAATGACGGATTTGCCATAAGGCGCCGTGACCCAGATCCCGCAATGGGTGGCCGATGCCATCCCCAGCCGTACCAAGACCCTCCAATTCCTCGAAACGCTTGCGATCGGCACGATCGGGGGCGTGGTGTTTCTCGTTGCCCACCTGCCAGGCGGATTGATCTCGGGCGCCATGCTCGCGGTCGCGGTTGCGGCCATGCTGGGACGGCGGATGGCCGTACCCGCCCATTTGACGCAAGCCGTGCTGGTGCTGCTCGGGATTTCGCTGGGCTCGCTGATGTCGCGGCAACTGCTGCAACATATCGGCGCCTATCCCCTCACCATCGGCTTTCTGGCACTCGCGACCTTCGGCACCACCTTCGGCTCCAGCTACTACCTCCAGCGCGTCCACGGCTGGGACCGCACCTCGGCTTTTCTGGCCGCTTGCCCCGGCGCGCTGTCGCAAATCGCGCTGCTCGCGGTCGAAAAGGGCGCGGACATGCCGGCGATTGCGGTGGTGCAGACGCTCCGCGTAATCATTCTCACCGCCGCTCTTCCGCTCGTCCTGGTGCTGACCGGGTTGACGTCGGCTTCCGCGCCTGCACT
>NZ_JBAVCF010000308.1:0-3548 GCF_049586575.1 Bradyrhizobium sp. | reverse complement strand
CTGGCCGTTGTATTCGGATTGGTATCGGTGAAGGTCGCTACCGTCGCATCGATCGCGGCGCCTTCTGTCCCGGCCACGCTTATACCCGTTGCGGTAATGCTTCCGTATCCAACCGGGGCTACCATTGCCTGCTCCTTTTACTCGTCAGCCCATCGCTGAGTCCGCCATGGACGTGCTCAATTGGGCAAAACTCACGATCACTGTCTTTGCGGCCTAGATTACGCGTCGACTGCCTGCCTTCTGCAAGGCTTGTATTGCGCTACGCTTTATCGTCTTAAGATGCTGCTCCCGCCGGTACATCGAACTCATGAATGTAGCGTCGTCGCGATCGCGTTGGGCAATTGAACTAAAATCTGCCGTTGGTGCGCTCCATACCGAAGACTACGGATGCTGGAGCCGGGCGGCGGCGGCTGCATGTCCGCAATAAGCGAGCCCGGTTTCGTAACGAGCATCAAACGTCTTTTCTATTTTACTTTTGCACCCAAAGTGTAGTCAACAGGCCTACAAGCAGCCTTCGTAACTTGCGAGGCAACCGACTGTCTGCGTGCACTAGCGACGTTTTGACTGTTTACGCGTCATGAGCCAAACGTGTCGCCGCATGAAATGCGTTCTTTTCCTTTGCACCGGTAACTATTACCGAAGCCGCTTCGCCGAGGAGCTGTTCAATCATCGTGCTGCCGGAAATTGGCAAGCACAATCC
Organism: Bradyrhizobium sp.; assembly: GCF_049586575.1. GTDB lineage: Bacteria > Pseudomonadota > Alphaproteobacteria > Rhizobiales > Xanthobacteraceae > Bradyrhizobium. The sequence continues at coordinate 2,848 of NZ_JBAVCF010000308.1, read as the reverse complement.
CGTGCCCTTGCGATTGAACGCGGCCTATACAATGTCGGACCGGTTTCCCGGTTTGCTTTACAAGGCTTGATGGAGCGCGGAGTAACGCCAAAGGGCGCCGCCTGCTTTCCGCGCCAATGTACCGTGATCGATCTGGAGAATGCGGATCACGTTGTGGCGCTCGATGAGACTGAGCATCGTCCGCTCATGCGTGAACGCTTCTTGGAGTGGGAGCGACGCATCCAATATTGGGGCGTCGCAGATGCGGATCTCTTACAGCCGGACCACGCGCTTTCCCTTATAGACGCGCAGATCGATAAACTCTTGGCCACACTTGCGATGGTCGAGACCGGTTAAGCCTGGCCATCTGAGCAGAACGGTGTGAGGGCCGTCATTGATTGGCTGACCTGGTCGTTCAATTAAATCCGAGGTGAAATACCGGATCTGATGTATTGTCGCTTTCGCAATTCCCGCGGGATATCGTCTGTCGGCACGGGTTTGAAGATTACTGGCAACAGCCGCTTTGATTGTGCGGCAGCCTTATTGACTTCCCACTTGCAGCGTTTCGAATTTACCGCCTCCGGAGACAAACAAACACTACAGCATCTGCCTGCGTAATGAGGCCGCTAAGCCGGGCTCCCATTCCTCCCCCGCAGCAATGTCATGGCGATCGAGAACCGGCGCAAATCCGGCGAGTTGCAGCCCGGCAACAATTTCTTCCGCGAAGTCACGGCTATCCCGCCGCGAAATAGGCCATGGAGACTTTAGGAGCTTCGGAGCTGCGAGCTTCTGCCCATGCGCTTCCTGTAATGTCACCTTGTCACTCAAATACCTTATTTGCCGCAGGCGGAAAATGCGTTCATCCGACCGTCCGTGGCCAGCCGCCGCCAGAGGCGAACTTGGACCGAGGCGCTTCGGACAGCGTGGCGAGGCGCGGCCTCTATGAATGTGAGCCGCGAGGACCCTGCCGCGCCGCACTGTGTGGGCGTCAGGACGCCCCCGCTTGGTCGGCGGCCCCAATGCCTTGACTTTGTCTAGCGTCGGCCTCGCGCTGCGATGCCGACCGCCGGATATACTCGCAATAGCGTCGGACGCTTTCTTCCAGGGAAAACTGGTCTCGGCTGACACGCAGCAGGATCCCGGCCTTCGCCAAGTCGTACACGGCCTTGCCGGATATTCCGAGCCAACGGGCCAACACAGGGCCACTTGCTACGAGTTCGGCACCGTCGTTTAAAGAGGGTCGGTCTTTGCTCTCGCCTGACATGCAACCGACCTAGCACGACCAGCGACCGGTTGCGAATTTCCCAAATCGACAGGCCGCAGCGTTTTGAATTTGATCAAGCGGACAGCCAAGGAGCCGATAACTTGTGCGGGTGTAGTGTCACTTCGCAGGCTGTCAGCCTCTCCACTTCTGATCCGATGGCGAATTGCAACAGAGGCGCAAAGCTGGGGAAGGCGCCGGCTCACCGTCTGGAATGTCGGCGGCGCCGTGGATAGCGCGGTGAGAGTCGTGGCGCCCGGATTGCGGAATGGCAAAATCCGTTACGCGCGCGTCGTGGACGACGACGGCGTCGAGTGCCCTTATTTCGGATCGCTCAGAAAGAAATGCGATATCTAATGCTCTGCCGCGATGAAGCACCGGCCGCGCGGAGTTATCAGAACCGATAAGAGCCAGGCGCGCAAGCTTCAGCTTTTAAGACTGGCAAATGGGCGGAGGGGCGCTTATCCGCGTCGCTGATACGCGACGAGGCACGGGCATCCGGGCGTCTCGCGCGGGGACTGATCTATTGGCCGGTGCAGCGAAATAAAGAGACCCCGGCCGTTGCACGCGGCCGGGGCCCTGCTTTCGAAGATCGAACGACCGGCCTGAACACCGGTAAACGAATAGCTACCGCGGAATGGTTACCAATTGGCTAATGAAGAATCCGCAAGAGGCCCATTGCCGCTCATGCGCTCGCTAGCGTTGGGCAACTTGAAGTCTGCCCTATCCTGCCGCCTTATCGACTACTTAGCAGTCCGGCCGCCCAGTTGAGCATCGTCTCGGCCTGCTCCGGATATCTCGCGATATAGAGAACGACCGCTATCGGCGTCAGGACCATGAGCCAATCGCGCATGGAAAGAACCTCACCACGGAGGGGTCACCCCCAATACTTACTTATGATGGGCGGTTACCGAATGGCTTATTCAATCGCAGGGTGAAATTAGCGAAATGCAGGGTGAAGTGCGGGCCTACCATCCCGCAAATCCATTTTAAATCAGACCCTTATCGATAATTCTCCATTATTCGTTGGCAGGGAAGCGAGCCATCGGATTGCAGCGAGCAGCCGTAGAATCGCAGGGAAGGACGTTGCGGGCGCAGGGAGCATGACGCTGCGCCTAAATCCCAACGCCAGCAGCTCGGGGGCAATCCTTGTCGCGCCGATGACGCTACGAACTTGGCGCATGGACTTGCGAAACCGATTTCGTCGGTCGCCTCATTCACCGAGAAGATGACATCAGCTCTCGGCCAACATGTGTATATCAAGAATAAGCCCGGCACCGCCGGCGCGGTCGGAGCCGAAGACGTCGCCAAAGCCGCTCCTGATGGCTATTCTTTGTTCTTGACCACCTCGGGCGCAGTTGCGATTGCACCGCATGTCGCCCCTATCGCCCCCGGCCGCCCTTGGCGGGCCTCTGGTGAAAGCATTGGAATGATGTAGGGCTACCAGACTCGTGTCAATGACCAATCTGAGGTCTGTTTGGGGTCGACTTCTACCAATTCCATGCTCACGCACGATGTTGACTATACTTCCGAAAGCGTCATTTAAGCGGACGTGTCCTCAAGACGCTAAGGGCGAACATGCGACATCACGACGAGGCACGGTAGGCG
>NZ_JBAVCF010000307.1:0-2896 GCF_049586575.1 Bradyrhizobium sp. | reverse complement strand
CTTATAGACTGTCATTTTAGGTTCCTCCTCTTTGATCCTCGAAGCTATCTCCGAGTGATTGGTTATATGTCGCCCTGCTGTGCGGTCTCTTCGTTTCTTGGGTTCAAGATCGTATCTGTGATAACTGCGAGCAGCAGCACCACGCCTTTAATGAGGTTTTGCCCAGCGTAAGGGATGTTCATAATCGTCATCCCGTTCAGCATCGTTCCGATCAACAGCGTGCCGATAATGACGTTCACGACGCCGCCGCGACCTCCTGATAGCCCTATCCCGCCGAGGACCACCACGAGGATTACGTCGTAAATCAGGGTCGAATTGAAAATACGGGTCGGCATCGAGTTGACGGAAGCCGCCATGACAAGGCCGGCGAAATAGCCGATCAGCGCTGCAAGAACATACTGAAGGACAATGATCGGTCGCGACGGAATGCCGGTTACGCGAGCAGCAAAAGGATTGTCTCCGATCGCGTAAATGTAGGCGCCCCACCTTGTCTGCCGCAGCAGAATGAAGACGACGACACAAGCAATCGCGAACATAACGATCGCGGTCGGGATGCCTAGAATGGTCCCCTGCCCCAGTTTCTCGAATCCCGCCATACCCTCGCTCCACTGCACGACGTCCAGTTGGAACAAGGCGGCCTGACCGAGGCCAGCCAGAAAAATGCCCGTCGCCAAGGTTGCAAACAGCGATGGCACCTCGGCGTAGGCAATAAGCCATCCATTGACGAGACCAAAGCCGATCGCAAGCGCGCCAGCTGCGACGAGCGCGCTGGGCAGCGAATGACCATTCTGCACCATTTGCAAGACAACGCCAGGCGGAACGGCAAGTGCTGCGATAAGCGAGATATCAATGCCGCGACCGATCACGACAATTGCCATTGCGAGCCCGAGAATGCCCAGAACTGAAACGTTTTGCAGCAGCGTCAGCATATTTTCCGGGCTAAAAAACCCCGGCAGAAAAATAGCAAACGCCAAAAACAGAACGACAAATACCGCGAAGACGATCTCTTGTTGAGTGAACCGAAAACGCTTCATCTATCTTTAACCTCGCAAAAGAAGACCGCGATACAGTACCCGCGAACCGGCCTAGCGGTCAATTTGTCGAACGACGTAGGTTTGAGGGAGCGACGCGAGAATGTCGGTGAGCTTCTGCAATGAATGTTTATCGATCGTATGGATCGACAGACGAACGACCGTATTGAGTCTTTCGTCCTTGTCCACTTCGACCGTATATCGGGCTTTTTCACCGAATAGCGCATAGACTTCCAACCGTACCCGCTCCTGAATAGCGAGGTCCCGAAGAGCGGGCTTGAATATCTTTCCGACGGCTGTAACCGGCAGGGACTCCAGCAAGACAATCTGCTTTGGTTTTGCAGGCGGCTCGTTGATTCTCTCGTCGACGTGAGCGCGCAACTGGTTGATGTCGATTGTCTCGCCCGGCGACGGCACCACAAACAGGATAGGTACTTCGCCGGCATAGGCGTCCGGCATCCCAACCGCAGAACTCATTTGAACGCCGGGAAACTCGTTAGCGACATCCTCAATTGCGGCGGGGTCAATATTGTGCCCACTTCGCACGATGATATCCTTTTCGCGACCGGTGAGCACCAAGCGTTGGTCGTCCGTCAGGTAACCAACGTCGCCGGTTATCAGCCAGCCATCGTCGGTGAGGAGGCCACGGTTGTGCTTCGGATCCACGTAACCTGGAAACACTTGGGGGCCTTTAACGACGACGAGTCCGCTTGTCATGGTGGGGCAATTCTGCATCTTCTCATGGTCCGCGAGACTTACAATCCGGGTCGTAGCAAAAGGTGCTCTGAATCCTACGCTCCCCTGCAATGGCTGACCACGCCCGGGGTTGAAGGCAATCGCCGCAGCGGTCTCGGTCATGCCGTAGGTCTCATACAGAGTGATCCCGGTTCGGGATTTAAAACGATCGCTAACCGCCTTCGGGCATATCGAGCCACCCGTCAGACCCATACGGACTGATCGAATGTCGGCGCTACCGATGGGAAGCTCCGCAAGCGCAGCAATCGAAGTCGGTACGCCGCTTACGATCGTAACCTGCAGCGCGGCAACGATATTCCAATAATTTCGGATCGCCTCCTTGCTTCGAAGGCTGTAGGCAGACGGAATGACAATGTGACCGCCCGCGGCCAGCACCGACAGACCGGTGGTTATTGTGCCGCCTACATGGAACAATGGAAAGCCGTTTATAGCGACGTCCCGCTCGTCAACCCCGTGGACCTGCGCAAAGCTCCAGGCCGCATGAATTTGATTGCCATGCGTCAGGCGGACGAGTTTTGGGCGTCCGGTCGTGCCTCCGGTGTGGAATAGCGCGCAAACACCGGAGCGATCGGTAGTGGGAGAAAATGTTAGCTCGTCGCCCTGCGCGGCAAGTTCGGCGCTCAGATTCCGGTACTTGCCTCCCATCGCCGCGTTCCCGCCCGCCACTAGAACAGCTTGAATGGATGGTATCCTTTCAACAACCGCATTTGCCTTCTTCCAGAGCACCGGGTCGTTATCTTCGGACGGCACTACCAGAACGGACGCATTTTCAGCTGCCAGAAGGTCCGCAATCGCGTCTTCGCTGAGGAGGTAGTTAATTGAACTGGCGACGCCGGCCACCTGAGCCCCCAGCAGAGCCGCCGGGATCTGCGGAAGCGCCGTACACAGAAATGCAATCGTCCCAGAGTTTGACGTGACGTCAAGCGTGGTCCGAAACAAGTTGGCGGCACGAGCAATCTCCTGCCGCAATTCGATATGCGTGTATCTGACCGCAGTGGCCGGATCGCCGTCAGAAAGAACCGTCAATGCCGGTCGATCAGGATAGAGCTCAGCCGTCGCGACGAAGAGCTCATACAGATTGCGCGCCGGGATTAGCGTCTCATATGGCT
>NZ_JBAVCF010000306.1:0-3239 GCF_049586575.1 Bradyrhizobium sp. | reverse complement strand
AGGAGGAACCTAAAATGACAGTCTATAAGACCGCTCTGGCCGGGATATCGGCGCTGGGACTTGCCTGCTCCATTTTGCCAGCTTTGGCACAGGAGCAAGGGCTAAATGAGCCGTTCCAGAAGTCATTCAAGGAAGCACTGGCGGGCAAGACAGTGGCCTATGTGCCTGTGGCGATGAACTTCGACCTGACGGAGGGCTGGTATGCTGGCCTGAAGAAGGAATTGGAGCCGTATGGCGTGAAGTTCGAAATCCGCGACCCCAACTGGAACACCAACGCCGGAGCGCAAGCGGTCACGTCGTTGATCTCGGAGAAACCGGCAGTCATGGTCATTCACAATCCGGACGTGCAGACTTACGCCAAGCTGCTACAGCGCGCTGAGAATGAAGGAATCTACGTCATTCAGATCAACATGGGTTCTGCTTATCGTTCCTCGGCATTTGTCGGCGCCAACTGGATCGACATAGGCGAAAAGGACACCGAAGCCGTAGTCAAGGCCTGCCAGGGCAAATCCAACAAAATCGCCATCATGCAGGGCGCGCTGTCGGCGGCTGCGAGCGCTTATACGCTCAGGGGTGTAGAGAACGTGCTCGCCAAGCATCCAGAGATCAAGGTCGTATCCAGCCAGGCCGCGGATTGGGACGCAGCGAAGGCAAAGGCAATTGCCCAGACTGTTCTGAAGCAAAATCCCGATCTTTGCGGAATAGTCGGTTTCTGGGACGGTATGGACATTGGTACTGCCGCCGCGGTCAAGGAAGCCGGCTTGACAGGCAAGGTGTTCGTTGCCACCTCTGGCGGCGGCGAGCGCAAGGGATCGTGCGAGCTCGTGAAGAACGGCTCTTTCGACCTCGATCTTAGCTATGACGTGCCCACGCAAGCTCAACAGATGGCGGGGACGATCAAGTGGCTGATATCATCCGGAGTAAAGGCGGGCTCGGTGAAGGGTTCGGAATACACGACGCTCATTCCGATCACCAAAGACAACGCTGATAGTCAAACGGCCTGCTGGAATCTCTCCGATCTCAAGAAGTAAGTGTCGCAAGGCGGCATTCCGAGTCTCGCTCGGGATGCTGCCAACGCCTCCCACATCGTCAAACCGACGGAAGATAGATGCGCGACACATTGACTCGCCTACGCTACCGCTATTGGCCCGATCACCTGCTTGGCGAGATCCTATCCAAGCGCTGGACGGAGACCGCAATCCCGGTGACTTTGCTTCTGATCGTCGGATTCGCGCTCAGCCGTTCTATTGACCACTTTCTTTCACCGTCGAGTCTTGCCGACACCGCGCGACAAGCAGCGGAGATCGGCTTCATCGGGCTAGGCATGGCGCTCGTGGTCATCGTCGGCGGTATCGACCTGTCGGTTGGCTCGATGTTCGCGCTGACCGATTTCGTTGCCTTGTACACGCTGGATGTCCTGGATTGGCCGGTGGCGGCCGTAATCATCGCAACGCTCGCGTGCGGTGCGCTGCTCGGCGCTGTGAACGGCTTGCTAATCGGGTATTTGCGACTGCGAGCTTTCATAACGACGCTGATCACGCTGATCATCTACCGCTCGGCCTTTGACCTCCTGATACAACGCTACTCGAACGAGATCGCCGCAGCTTTCCCCGATATCCCTTCTTGGAATTTCATCGGCGGTGGAGGCGTATTCGGAATTCCGAGCGTGGCTTTGGTCTATATTGCCGTTGCGATTTTTGGTCACATTTTCATGACGCGGCTGCGACCGGGATGGCACATCACCGCGATCGGTGGTTCACGCCGCTCTGCTTACAACTCTGGTATCGCTGTGCGTCGAACCATCGCCTTGTGCTATGTGGCGAGCGGCGTGCTCACTGCCGCTGGCGCACTTTTCTTCGCTGCGCGCCTCGGGACTGTCGGTGGCGACATCGGCGTTGGTCTGGAAGTCATTGTGCTCACTGCGACCGTGCTGGGCGGAATCACGCTTGGCGGAGGTAAAGGCACCGTTACGAAATCTCTTGTCGGCGTTCTGATCGTCCTGCTGATCACAAATGGACTTACCACCTTGAACGCGCGCGGCGGTGTCAACCGTATGGCCCTGGCGGGAATCCTGCTCGTCGCCGCCATGGTTGATATTCGCTGGCAGAAAAATCGAACGCGCATCATCAGCAAGGTCTACGTCGCGCCGACCTATCATGCGCTGCCGCCTCCGCCGCCAACCGAGATCGGCGAGGGTGGACCGTTCGAGCAGAACGACAAATTGCGAGACGTTGCGTTGATCGGACTTGGCCGTATCGAGGCGCCCGAGGACGTAATCCTGGACCGCAACGACGTACTGTATGCTGGTTCCCGCCATGGCGACATCATCCGTTTCTTCCCGCCGGACTACGAACGGATGGAGGTGTTCGCCCACATCGGCGGTCAACCGCTGGGCATGGCGTTCGATCGCCAGGATAACCTCTACGTCTGCATCGGTGGCATGGGACTCTACCGCATCAAGCCTGATGGGGTGGTGGAGAAGGCGACCGACGAGACCAATCGTAGCATGCACTCGGTCAACGACGACAGCCGCTTGCGGTTGGCGGACGACCTCGACATTACCGACGAGGGTCTGATCTTCTTTTCCGAGGCTACGGTGCGCTACGAGATGGATGAGTGGCCGATCGACGGGCTCGAAGCGCGGGGCAACGGCCGTATTATCTGCTACGACACCAAGACCGGGACCACTCACACGGCGCTGCGCGGTTTGAAGTTTCCTAACGGCGTAACGATAGCCAGCGATAAGCAATCGATCCTGTTTGCAGAGACGTTCGGCTGTTCGGTCAAGCGATACTGGTTTGCGGGACCGAAGAAGGGCGCTGTGGAAATGGTGATGGATAATCTGCCAGGTTATCCGGACAATCTGAACCTCGCGTCGGACGGCAACTACTGGATGGCGCTGGTTGGCATGCGCAGCCCGTCGCTCGATCTTGCATGGAAGATGCCTGGGTTCCGCCGGCGTATGGCCAAACGTGTGCCAATTGATGAATGGCTTTTTCCCAACATCAATACCGGCTGTGTGGTGAAATTCAACGAACAGGGTCAGATCCTCGAATCGTTTTGGGATTTGCGGGGCATCAATCACCCCATGATCACTTCGATGCGGGAACATCGTGGACATCTCTACCTCGGTGGTATCGCGAACAACCGAATTGGGAAATTCAAGCTTGAAAACGCCGATCCGAACTTTGTGCACTATGACAAGCGTTGGGGGATACGGTCTTGATCTCGGCGGTTAG
>NZ_JBAVCF010000305.1:0-15081 GCF_049586575.1 Bradyrhizobium sp. | reverse complement strand
AGGCCAGATAGAACCCTCCAAGCGCGGCGACCGCCAGGATGATCAGTGCAATCACCGCCGCATGCGAGATACCGGTGGCGATGGCGGCGTAAATGACAAGAAGCAGGCCGATGGCACCCAGCGCGGCGTGCAGCAGCGACACCGCCCAGGGCGCGAGCCGCCCCTGCAGGACATAGGAAGCAAGCAACAGACCCCCAAGAGCGGCGATGGCGAAGACAACGACAGCATAGGTAAGCATGGCAAATCTCCCCTGTTGCACCATACGAACGCCCTTTAGATGCGGCAGTGGTGCAAAGGTTCCCGCCCTGGCGGCATGTTTTCAGGGGAAAAAAAGCCTCGGCTTCTGAAATGAACCGCTCCCGGGCCAGATCCTGCCTAACGACCCGGCCCGCGGCGGCGCCGATGCGCGCGGCCGCGGAATAGACGGGGGCCGCCTTTCATTCATCGGGTCGATTTACGCCAGGGCACCAGCATTGAAACGCGCTGTTTGTAGCGGCGATAGTCCTCGCCGAAGAGATCGACCAGATCGCGTTCTTCCAGAAAGATGCCGACGAAGATGTAGGCCGTGGTCACCGCCGCGAACAGCAGATGCCCAAATGTCATCGTGGCGGCGGCCCAGAATGCGATGATGAAACCAAGATAGATCGGGTGCCGCACGAACTTGTAAAAAAGCGGCGTGCGGAAGCGCGGGACCGGCATCGGACGACCGGTCAGATTGTTGGCGACCTGATGCAGTCCAAACAGCTCGAAATGATTGATCAGGAACGTGCTCGCCAAAACGATCAGCCAGCCGATCAGTGACAGTGTCAGGATTGCCATGGCGATCGGCGGATCGGTGATTTCCCAGACGACAGCGGGGATCGGACGCCACTGCCAGAACAACAGCACAAGCGCGAGGCTGGATAGCAGCACATAAGTGCTGCGCTCGACCGGCTTCGGCACGAACTGGGTCCACCATTGCTTGAATTGCTTGCGCGCCATGACGCTGTGTTGAATGGCGAAAACGGACATCAGAAGAAGGTCGATGATGATCGCCTCGGGAACCGGCGCGGCCGCGCCGGTGTCGATCGTCTTGGGCACCATCAGGCCCGATACGAACCCGATGGCGTAGAGGAATGCCACGAAGAATATGGCGTAGGATGCAAATCCGTAGATGAAAGCAAGGAATCTGGCGATCGGATTGCCCTTCATTTCCTCGCCTATGGTCTGGATTTGGGTCATGATCTCTCTCCTCGGCTCGGACTGCATGGAAGTCGCGAGCATGCGGGGGTTCGAGATCAAATGACTTTGCCGGGAGCCTGATTTTTGCTTGAGGGGAGCTTGATTGTTTCTTGAGACGTGCGCGGATTTTGGGAGTGCCGCCGTTGCTTTTTATTTTTGACGACCATCGGCTTGATACCGAACGGCGCGAATTGCATCGCGGCTCGGAACGCATCGCCGTCGAACCGCAGGTCTTCGACCTGCTGATCTATCTCCTGCAAAACCGCGATCGAGTGGTCAGCAAGGATGATCTGTTCGCTTCGGTCTGGGGCGGGCGTGTTGTGTCGGAGTCCACGTTGACGAGCCGCATCAACGCCGCGCGCAAGGCCGTCGGCGACAACGGCGAAGAGCAGAAGCTGATACGCACCGTTGCCCGCAAGGGCATCCGTTTTGTCGGTGTCGTTGACGTCAGGTCGAACACTGCCGAGCCAAGTCCCGTCGCAGCGACGGATGAAATCCACGAGCCGCCGCGCCCGGCGATGCCACTGCCCGATCGACCCGCCATCGCCGTGCTTCCCTTCATCAACATGAGTGGCGATTCCGAGCAGGAGTATTTTTCCGACGGCATCAGCGAAGATATCATCACGGCGTTGTCCAAGCTGCGCTGGTTCTTCGTGATCGCCCGCAACTCGTCGTTCACCTACAAGGGCAAGGCTGTGCACATGAAGCAGGTCGCCGAGGAGCTCGGCGTCGGCTACGTCATCGAGGGCAGCGTCCGCAAGGGCGGCGACCGCGTGCGCATTACGGTGCAGCTCAATGATGTGACGACTGGCAGCCACCTATGGGCGGAAAAGTACGACCGCAGTCTGGCCGATGTGTTCGCGGTGCAGGACGAAATCACCGAGGCCATTGTCGCTGCGATCGAACCACAGCTTTATGCCGCGGAGAATTTTCGCGCCCGGCGCAAGCCGCCGGAAAGCATGGATGCGTGGGATCTGGTGATGCGGGCATTGTCGCATTACTGGCGGGTGACGCGACAAGATAATGTCGTCGCGCAAGCGCTGCTGGAGAAGGCGATCACACTCGATCAGAACTACGGCCAGGCTCTTGGCGTGCTCGCCACAAGCTATATGTTCAGCGCCCACATGGGGTGGGCTGACATGGCGACCGTTGTTCCGATCGCCGAACGCGCCGCGCTGGCCTCGATCCAGGCCGACAGCGAGGACCCCTGGGCGCATCACGCGCTTGGCAGCGTCTCGTTGTTCAAGCAGCGCTTTGAAGATTCGCTGGCCGCGTTCGAGTCGGCGTTAAGCCTCAACCCGAGTTTCTCGATGGCCCAGGGTTATTACGGCCTCGCCCTGTCATACTGCGGTCGGTGGCAGGAGGCGAGCGTGGCGGCGCAACGCGCGTTGCGGCTGAGCCCTCGCGACCCCTTCGCGGCGATTTTTTGCGGCATCGCCGCCTACGCCCACTTCGTCGGGCGCAATTACGATGAGGCGATAAGGCTGGCGAGCGAGGCAATCCGGCAACGCGGCGATTTCGTCGGCGGTCACCGCGTATTGACCGCGGCCGCCGGCATGGCGGGCCGCGACAATCTGGCCAAGGCCGCATTGCGCGAACTCGAACGGGCGCAGCCCAACATCTCGATCGACTGGCTGATCAGCCACATGCCGATCCGGTCCGACGCCGATCGCGAACATTATCTGGAAGGCTTCCGTCGCGCGGGGCTGAATTAGCTGTGCAGTTCAGACCGGACAACCTGGGAGCGATCCGGGCCACCGATCGCCGTGCGGCTGACGGCAGATCGCCCGAAACGCGCGGGCGTCGCCAAAGTCCTCCAAATGAATCAACCGATTAGGCCGGCGCCTGTCTGCGACGAAGATAGCGATTACAAATGCGTTGCCGTCGTGATCTTATTCGAGCCAGACCGATTAAACCTTTGGGAGGATTGAGCGTGTCTCACATTAAACTGACGGTGAACGGCAAGCCGGTTTCGGCGGAGGTCGAAGACCGGACCTTGCTGGTACATCTGTTGCGCGATCACCTGGGACTGACGGGAACTCACATCGGCTGCGATACCAGCCAATGCGGCGCCTGCACGGTTCATATCGACGGACGGGCGGCGAAGTCCTGCACAGTACTGGTGGGACAGGCCAACGGTTGCAGTATCACGACCATCGAGGGGATAGCCAAGGGCGACGAACTGCATCCAATGCAGGCGGCCTTCCGCGACAATCACGGGCTACAATGCGGTTACTGCACGCCGGGCATGATCATGGCGTCGATCGATATCGTCAACCGCCATGGTCCGAACCTCGATGAGACGACGCTGCGCCATGAGCTCGAGGGCAATATCTGCCGCTGCACCGGCTACCACAACATCGTCAAGTCCGTGCTCGACGCCGCCGGCCGCATGAAGGTCACGCAGGCGGCCGAATAGCATTCCTGCGATCCGGCTTCGATACCGGCCAGACCGGTATCGGTCGCGGAATGCAGATACGCGAGGAAACCAGACAGCCGCAAGCGTGCCAGTCAAGTCGCGCCCGGACGGCCACAGGGAGATCATATCATGGGAATCGAAGGCATCGGTGCACGCGTCGTTCGCAAGGAAGACAAGCGTTTCATCACCGGCAAGGGCCGTTACGTAGACGACATCCGCCTCCACGGCATGACCTATGCCGCGTTCGTCCGCAGCCCCCACGCCCACGCCAGGGTCAAGGGCATCGACATCTCCGAGGCGATGAAGATGCCGGGCGTGGTCGACGTGCTGACCGGGCGGCAGATCGTCGATGACAAGATCGGCAATCTGATCTGCGGCTGGATGATCCACTCCAAGGACGGCTCCCCGATGAAGATGGGGGCGTGGCCGGCGATGGCGCCCGATACGGTGCGCTTTGTCGGCCAGGCCGTCGCGGTGGTGATCGCCGAGACGCGCAATCAGGCCCGCGATGCCGCCGAAGCCGTCGCGGTCGACTACGAGGAATTGCCGGCGGTGGTCGATATGCGCGACGCCGTGGCGAGCGGCGCGCCGCAACTTCACCCCGAGGCGCCCGGCAACGTCATCTACGACTGGACCATCGGAGACGAGGCCGCAACGGAAGCCGCGTTCAAGAGCGCCGCCAACGTGGTCGCGCTCGATATCACCAACAATCGGCTGGTGCCGAACGCAATGGAGCCGCGCTCGGCGATCGCGGACTATGACGCGGCCGAAGAACACTTTACGCTCTACACCACGTCGCAGAATCCGCATGTGGCGCGGCTCGTGCTTTCGGCGTTCTACAATGTCGCCCAGGAGCACAAATTACGGGTGATCGCACCGGATGTCGGCGGCGGCTTCGGGTCCAAGATCTTCATCTATCCGGAAGAAATGGTCGCGCTATGGGCCTCCAAGCGCACCGGGCGGCCGGTGAAGTGGACCAGTGACCGGACCGAGGCCTTCCTCACCGACGCGCATGGCCGCGATCACCTGACCAAGGCAGAGATGGCCCTGGACAAGGACAACAAGGTCACCGGCCTGCGGGTCAAGACCTACGCCAATCTCGGCGCCTACATGTCGCTGTTCTCGTCGTCGGTCCCGACCTATCTCTACGCGACGTTGCTGTCGGGCCAGTACAACATTCCCAACATCTTCGCCGAAGTAATCACCGTCTATACCAACACCACGCCGGTCGATGCCTATCGCGGCGCCGGACGGCCCGAGGCGAGCTTCGTGGTCGAACGGCTGATGGAGACGGCGGCCCGGCAGTTGAAGGTCGATCCGGCCGAATTGCGCCGCAAGAACTTCATCACCCAGTTTCCGCATCAAACGCCGGTCATCATGGCCTACGACATCGGCGACTTCAACGCGTCGCTCGACGCGGCGATGAAAGCGATCGACTATGCCGGCTTCCCCGCGCGCAAGGCGAAAGCCAAATCCGAAGGCAGGCTGCGCGGCATCGGCGTCTCCTGCTATATCGAAGCTTGCGGCATCGCGCCCTCGAAAGCGGTCGGCAGTCTCGGCGCCGGCGTCGGCCTGTGGGAGTCCGCCGAAGTACGGGTCAATCCGGTCGGCACCATCGAGATCCTCACGGGCTCGCACAGCCACGGCCAGGGCCACGAGACTTCCTTCGCGCAGGTGGTCGCCGAGCGGCTCGGCATCTCGGTCAACCAGGTCCAGATCGTCCATGGCGACACCGACAAGGTGCAGTTCGGCATGGGCACCTACGGGTCACGCTCCGCGGCGGTCGGGCTGACCGCCATCGTCAAGGCGATGGAGAAAATGGAGGCGAAAGCCAAAAAGATCGCAGCACATCAACTTGAAGCCTCGGAAGGCGACATCGTCATCGAGAACGGCGAGTTCAAGGTCACCGGCACCGACAAGTCGATCGCATTTCCGATGGTCGCGCTGGCGGCCTATACCGCGCACAATCTGCCCGACGGCATGGAGCCCGGCCTGAAGGAAAGCGCATTCTACGATCCGTCGAACTTCACCTTTCCGGCGGGCTCCTACATCTGCGAGGTCGAGGTCGATGCCGGCACCGGCAAGACCGATTTCATCAACTTCGTCGCGGCCGACGATTTCGGGCGGCTGATCAATCCGATGATCGTCGAAGGCCAGGTCCATGGCGGTCTTGCCCAGGGCATCGGTCAGGCGCTGCTGGAAAACTGCGTCTATGACAAGAGCGGCCAGTTGTTGACCGCAAGCTTCATGGATTACGCGATGCCGCGCGCCGAGGACCTGCCTTCGTTCAAGGTCCAGCACACTTCGACGCTGTGTCCGGGCAATCCGCTCGGCGTCAAAGGCTGCGGCGAGGCCGGCGCGATCGGAGCTGCCGCGGCCGTCATCAACGCCATCACCGACGCCATCGGTTCCAACAAACTGGAAATGCCGGCATCGCCCGATCGCGTCTGGCACGCGATCCACGGTTGAGCGCCAGAAATAAAGGAACGCACCATGTACCAGACCACCTATCATCGCGCTTCAAGCATCGACGAGGCGGCCGCGCTGTTCGCCAAGGGCAGCGAGGCCAAATATCTGGCCGGCGGCCAGACCCTGCTTCCGGTCATGAAGCAGCGCCTGGCTGCGCCGTCCGAGGTGATCGATCTCGCCAGGATCAAGGATCTCGTCGGGGTCGAATTGTCGGGGGACACGCTGACCATCAAGGCGGCGACAACCTATTACGACATCATGAGCAACGCCGACGTCAAAAAGGCGATTCCGGCGATCGCGTACCTCACGTCCGTGCTCGGCGATCCGGCGGTGCGCTATCGCGGCACCATCGGGGGATCGATCGCCAACAACGACCCGGCGGCGGATTATCCGGCGGCGGTGCTGGCGCTCGGCGCAACCGTGAAGACCAACAAGCGCTCGATCGCGGCCGACGACTTTTTCAAGGGCATCTTTACGACGGCGCTTCAGGACGGTGAGATCATCACGCAGGTCGCTTTCCCGATTCCAGCCAAGGCCGGGTATTCGAAAATGCGCCATCCGGCCTCGCGTTTCGCGCTGACCGCCGTGTTCGTGGTCAAGACCAAGGCGGGCGACGTTCGCGTCGCCGCCACCGGCGCGTCGCAGAACGGCGTGATGCGGGTGCCTTCGATCGAGACGGCTCTGAAGGCCAATTGGTCGGCGGCGGCGATCGATGGCGTCAAGATATCCAGCGACGGGTTGTTGTCGGATATCCATGGATCGGCGGCCTATCGCGCCAATCTCGTCAAGGTGATGGCGCAGCGCGCGGTGACCGCGGCTGGGTGAGGATGCCGCGGTCAGGCGAAACGCCAGATCGAAAGTATGAAAAAGGCCCCGGACCAGTCCGGGGCTTTTTTCAGTTCGTCATTCCAGAACGCGGCATCGAAGCGGATGTTGATGTTGGCGGGCGAGCTCCATGACCTGCGCAGCGCGCACTTCCGCCTCCTCACGCGTGAAGCTCCCGCATGCGCCCGCCCCCTCGCGATGGATTTCGAGCATCACTCGCTCAGCGTCCTCGTTCTCCAGTTCAAAAATCTCTTTCAGCACATGCACCACGAAATCCATCGACGTATAATCATCGTTCAGGAGTTGAATTTTGAACGTCGACGAACTCGTGGCATCGCCGGATGGGGCCTGAGGTCGCGGCCGGCTCACGATGTCAGCACGGCGCGATGTTGCCTGAGCATCCCTGCTGATCCCATGGCAGATGAAGGTTGTGGCGTCATACCGCGTCAGGCCGTGCTCATAAGACGGCGAGATCTCTTATCCCTCCCCGCGATAGCGTGGGGAGGGATAAGAATGAGCGCTTACCCCGCCGCCTGCGCCGGCACGTCGCGCTGGCGTTTCATGACGATCTTGTTCAGCGCGCCGAGATAGGCTTTCGCGGACGCCACCAGCGTATCCGGATCGGCAGCACGAGCGGTCATCGAGCGGCCCTCGTGCGCGAGCCGCACTGACACTTCGGCTTGCGCGTCGGTGCCTTCGGTGACGGCGTGGACCTGATATAGCTCGAGCTTGGCCTCGTGCGGCACCAGCGCCTTGATGCAGTTGAACACCGCGTCGACCGGACCGTTGCCTTCCGCTTCCTCGATCTTGATCTGGCCATCGACGTCGAGCTTCATGGTCGCGCGCTGCGGACCATGCGTGCCCGCGATCACCGTCAGGGAGGTCAGCTTGATGCGATCGTGCGAGGCCGCGATCTCCTCGTCGACCAGCGCCTCGATGTCCTCGTCGTAGATGTCCTTCTTGCGGTCGGCGAGCGCCTTCATCCGCACAAAGGCGTCCTCGATCTGGTTGGCCCCGAGCTTGTAGCCCATCTCTTCCAGCTTGTGCACGAAGGCATGGCGCCCGGAATGCTTGCCGAGCACGAGCGAGGACTGTTTCAGGCCGACCATCTCAGGCTTCATGATCTCGTAGGTGGAAGCGTCCTTCAGCACGCCGTCCTGATGGATACCGCTCTCATGCGCAAACGCATTGCGGCCGACGATCGCCTTGTTGTACTGCACCGGGAACGAGGTCGCCGCCGAGACGAGCTTGGAGGCGCGCGTCAGCATCGTGGTGTCGATCTTGTTCCACCACGGAAACTTGTCGTTGCGCACATTGATCGCCATCACGATCTCTTCGAGCGCGGCGTTGCCGGCCCGCTCGCCGATGCCGTTGACGGTGCACTCGACCTGGCGCGCGCCGCCTGCGATGCCGGCGAGCGAATTCGCAACCGCCATGCCGAGATCGTTGTGGCAGTGAACCGAGAATACCGCCTTGTCGGAGTTCGGCACCCGCTCGATCAGCGTGCGCATGAAGTGGGTGTATTCCTCCGGCACGGTGTAGCCCACGGTGTCCGGAATATTGACGGTGGTGGCGCCGGCCTTGATGACGGCCTCCACGATGCGGCACAGGTAATCCATCTCGGACCGGGTGCCGTCTTCGGCCGACCATTCGACGTCGTCGATCTGGTTGCGCGCGCGCGCAACCATCGCGACCGAGGTCTCGAGTACCTGCTCCGGCGTCTTGTTCAGCTTGACCTTCATGTGCAACGGCGAAGTCGCAATCACGGTGTGGACGCGGCCGCGCTTGGCGAACTTCACCGCCTGCGCGCAACGGTCGATGTCGTCAGGATGCGCGCGCGAGAGGCCTGCGATCACGGCGTTCTTGGAGCGGCGGGCGATTTCGCTCACCGCCTGAAAGTCGCCTTCGCTGGTGATGGGGAAACCGGCCTCGATGATGTCGACGCCCATGTCGTCGAGCATCTCGGCAACCTCGAGCTTTTCCTCGAAGGTCATGGTGGCGCCGGGGCATTGTTCGCCGTCGCGCAAGGTGGTGTCGAATATAACGACGCGGTCCTTTTCGGACTTTCTGGCTGAGGTCATCTGCTTGCTTCCTTTTGGGTCGGTGCGCTGCATCTGGTCGAGCGCATTAAGGGTTTCGCGGTGCTATCGGTACAAACCCCTGAGTGCCCAGGCGAAAAGCGCCCAGACGGCCCTCAGGGGCCGATAAGAAGCAGAATCCCGCCGATAATGAGGGTGGGCGGGGGCGCAAGCGCAATCGTCGGGATGCGGACGGCATCGGCCATCCCACCCTGAACTCCAACGATTTCGCTGCGAATCAGCATTGCCGGACCCTTTGAGAGCGAGAATTCTCGGCTAAAACCGTTGACGGTTGGTTGCCGGGAAGCCGCTCCTGACGCCGTTCTAGACGAGAAAGGCGCAAAGCCGCAATGCCAAAAGATGGTCACCAGAGGTGACTTGATCGCGTGAGGCCCGCCTTTGTCTCTGACGTCATCGTCCGCGAAGGCGGACGATCCAGTATTCCAGAGCCAGTCATTTCAAGCCCAGGGCCGTTGCGTACTGGATACCGCTTGCCGCCTTCGGGTCGATAGATTCGCCAAATGTGACGCCAGTCACAGTCGGTTTAAAAATACGGCGGCGGCACCTCCGCCCCTCGAAAGATCGCGGCGAAAATCGTCAGCGCCAGCCCAATGCCACAGAGGCAGGCAACGCTACTTAACCGTCACGATCGTGGATTGCTGGTTGGCGGCCGACTTCGGGTGATCGGCATCCAGCAATTGCTCCTCGCCGAGGCCTACCGCCAGAAGACGCTTGGACGAGATCCGAAACGTCGTCACCAACGCGTCACGGATCGCTTCCGCACGGCGCTGGCTCAGCATCAGGTTATTGTCTCGCCTGCCGGTCGATTCGGTGCGGCCGACGATCAGGAACGTCGACGACATCAGCGCGGGATTGGTCAGTGCATCCGCGATGCGCCCGATCGCGCGGTAGGATTCAGGACGGATCACCGGGGTATCCGGATTGAACCGGATGTCGACGTTGAGGTGCGGCAGCCTGTTGAGCTGGGCCGAGACGGGCGGGCGTTTGAGCGCTATCGCATCCGCCTTCGATTTGAGGCGATCGGTGGCCTGCTGGCGCAGTACTGGGACTTCCAGATCGGACGGCGCTTCAAGGCCCACGAGTGCGCTGACCATCGCCTCCGTCGTCGGCGCTTCCTGCGACCAGGCCAACCGAACCGGCCAAGCGACCATCAAGAGGCCAACCATCAGCGGAAGAAGCCGGCGCGCGATGTCGGGAAGCGGCATCAGCGATATCCCGCCTGGCCGAGCGCCTGGTTGCATCCCCAGCCCAAGCTCTTCGTCGGCGCTTTCAGCAGGCAGGAGATCGTCTCGCCGGGCTTGCCTTGTGTGTCGGCGCAGATCTTCTGCCTTTCGCGCGCGCATAGCTTGCCGACCGCGCTGCGCGCGGCGATGCGCTTTTGGATCGCATCGAACGCGCTGATGTAGTTGGCGCGGCACTGCGGCGAAACGCTGTCCTGATTGCGATAGAGGCATTCCTTGAGACGCGGCGCATCGAGGCTGACGCCAAGACAATTGGCGTCGATGTCCTTGCCGCAGCTTTCCGCGAGGATCGAGGTCGCGTTTTCGAAACTCATGGTTTCGGCCATGACGGGTAGCATGGCAGGCGATGCCGCGACGACAGCGGCCAGGAGCGCAAGTGAGAGAGCCCGGACCATGACGTCATCTGACCTGATGCGGTGATCGACCGTCAAGACCGCAATAGGGTGCAAGTTGTGTGGAAAGCCGGATAAACGCGGGCTATTGGCCCGTTACCGCGGCAGGCAGGCGTGATACCGCCGCCTTGCGGCCGGAGCGCCGGCGGTGGCCTCCTCGGCGCGGTATCGCTGGCAGAACACACGCCCGCGCGCGTCGACGTAATAGGTCTGGGACGGATACGGCGTCGCCGAATGCTGGGGGTTGCTGCCGAGCCAGCCGGCGGCACCGACAGAAGCCGTGAACGGATCGGCGGCAAAATTACCGGGGAATACGCCGTTGGTCGGCAAATCGCGCTGATCGTCGCGACTGTCATAGTTGAAGAAGCTGGCCGTATTGCCGTAGCGCTGCGGCCGCTCGCCATAGCTCTGGGCCGATGCCGGCACGCTCGCCATCGATGCCGCAAACGCAGCCAGGAGAATCGCTTTTTTCATACTTGCGTCTCTCACCAGCCCACTCCTACCGGCCTGGACGTTCCCCAGTCGCCCTTCCATCCGCTCAGCCTTCCCCGCCGGAATTGCAGATAAAGCCCGTCGCTCCTGATCGCGAGCGCACTGCCCTTGACGTTGGGCAAAGCGAGCAGCAGTTCATCGCCGGGACGGCCTCGAACATAGCTCAGCGGTACGCCGAGCGCCGCCGAGGCCTCATCCATACTCATGCCGAAACTGAGCGGAGCGGCAAACAACGACGACGGCTGCGCCGCGCCCACAGCAGGCGCCGCGAACAGGCACCCCAGCACAATGCAAGCTTTCATCAAATCGACATTAAAGCGCCGCATGATTCGACCGGTCCATCCATACGGGCAGCAATCACTACCTCGCCCGGATGTTAGATTCAAAGGACCGCCGGCACAATGACGGGGGTTATTTCAGGCCGGCGACGCCCCGAGACCAGGCCAATCGCTTGACATCCATGCAGACGCATTTAGAAATGATTAAGCCCTCCCAAGCATAGTGGGTTTTGAAGGCCTCATCGGCACGGCGGTCGCCGAGCGCCTTCCGGATCGCTTCCAACGAGCGATCTCGACAAAAAACCTGCTTCCGAAAACCAGCGCGAACCATCGAGACCCTTCCAACGGGGGTCTCAGCCTCTTGAGACGAGGACTCGACGCTATGAGACAGGACCAGTGGAAATCCCAGGTGCTTCAAGAATGGGATCGTTGGCTCCAGGCCCAGCCGATCGATGCCACAACGCCGACCGCCCGCGATACGCTGAAGTTCTTTTGCGAGCTTCAGGACAGAAGCTCTCCGCTATTGGATTTCCGCCCAGGCAGGCGTGACAAGTGGCAGATCATCCATGCCTGGCTGCACCATGCGGGGCGCGTGCCCGATTGAGAACGGGGCACGCTCAGTGGGACGGTTCAGAAGTCCGCATCATTGCTGCCCGCTAGTGGATGCCAATGTCAGAATCGGACCACGAGCTCGTCACGCGAACCTCTGAATCAAAAGCCACACCAGATCAATTTTCTAGTGAAGCGTCTGCGACACCCGATCGCGCTCACTCCGGGTCAATTCGGCCGTGAACTTTTCAAACGGCTTGAACATTTGCCGGGCCCATTCGCCGTAAAGCTCACAGATCTGCTGCGACTGGGCGGCAAGGTTCGCATAGGCCTGCTGGGCGAACTCGCCCTGAATTTCGACGGCCTCTTCGATCGAACGCGCCGCGATCAGCCGCTCGACAAGGAAGCGGCCGGCGGCCCACGATTTTCGCGTGTATTCGCTATAGACGTGGGCGAAGGCTGGAATGCCGGAAGCCTGGGCTGGGGGCGCGCGAACTTCCGGCGGAAGCACCTCGCCCGCCAACGCCGTATCGGCCGCTTCTTCCACGCCGGCTGCTTCTTCCACGGCCACTTCTTCCCGGGCCATTTCTTCCACGACTATGGCAACCGGCGTGGATTCGACCGGCGCAACGACGGCGTCGGAATCGAGCCTCGTCTCCGTCTTCGGTTCACCTTTCGGGTTCCGTCGATCCGCCTTGCGGCTGCGCTGGCGCGGCTTGGCGGGCTTTTCTTCTTGTGTTGTCGGCATGATAGCGCTCCGTTCACATGCAGTTGCAAAGCAGCAACCTCAGTCAAGAATTCGCCGTGATTACGCTTGAAACGCGGTTGTGCCTTGTTCGTTGCGCGGCGTTGATGTGTTGATGCAACCCGGCAACACGCTTCCACGCGCCAAAAAAACAATTGGCCCCTCACGGAAAACGTGAGGAGACCAATGTGAAACTTTTCAAAACGCCCGCTTCGAGAGGTCTTGTGGTCTCAGGACGCCTGCTCGCCCTCTTCGAACTTTTCGAGCGAGGCGAGAAGTTCCGCGACGACCTCGTTGTAATACTCGTTCAGCCGTTCCGAGGTTTTGAGTTGCGCCTCAAGCATCTCCGTACGCTCGAGAGATTCCGCAAGCGCCGGGGTGATCGGCTCAGCAACGGACACCGATCCGTCTTCCGACATCGATGAGGGGTTATGACGTGCCATTGTTACTCACTCACATGATGGGTCCAAAACGCTGGATCGGGTCATCAAGCATCGGGTTTTTGGGCTTTATGGGGCACTTCCTTGCCGCTTCGGTGGTCGATCAAGGCCAAACTGGGGACGGCTGCGCCACATTTGTACCCGTCGGGCAAAGCCGCCGTCAGAAGGCATGCGATCGGGTAGGAGGAAGCCTCGCGGCTTCCCCCTCCCACACCACCGTACGTACGGTTCCGTATACGGCGGTTCGTCAAGCACGGTTGAGATGGCGGTGCAGCCCGATGAGGGACGGCAGGCCGAGTTGCGCGAAGAAGGCAGCGCGATAAGCATCGTTCATGTGGCTCGCCCCGGCATTCCACCAAGGGCCACGGCCGTTGAAGGCCGAGCGCCACGCCCGCTCTGGATCGAGCCCGCGTTGCATCAAGCGCTTGGCGCGTGTTCGTGGTCGTTTCCACTGGCGCCAGAGGACGCAGCGCAATTTGCGCCGCATCCAGCCGTCAAGCTCCTCGAACACCCCTTTGGCCTCCGCCAGCCGGAAGTATTGCAGCCAGCCGCGCAGGATGGGGGTTAAGGTTCTGACGGTCGATACCAGAGTTCGTCCACGCCCTTGGCGCAGCGTCGTCCTCAGCTTGCTGCGCAACCGCTTCACGCTTTTGACCGCCACCCGAAGGCGCGGTTGCTTGTGAGCGGTCATGGTAAAGCCGAGGAAGGTCCGCACCCAGGGGCGGTCAACCGCACTTTTCGCTGCGTTGACCTTGAGCCGCAGCCGCTCGGTCAGGAATCGCGTGATCGATGCCATCACCCGCTCGCCGGCCCGCCGCGTCCGAACATAGATGTTGCGGTGAGTAGCGCGGGGGAGTTTCACCCCCGCGCTCTCGCAGAAACGGACGTGAGACTCTCGCCTCATCCGGCTCCCATTGTTCGGCCGCGTCCTTGCAGGAGGCGCCAGTGAGCGAACAGATCCGGCTGGCGGCGCGCGATGCGCTCCAGCCATTGCTGTGATCGTCGCCGATGCCGCCTCAAGGACTTGAACTTCCGATGAGCCCATCGCGCCAGGATGCGGTCGATGTGCCGAAGGGTCGGGTAAAGAGCTGACTTGTAGTACCTGCTATAATAGTTGATCCAGCCGCGGATGTTCGCGTTGAACATCCGCGCCAGATCATCAAGCGACTTGTCGCTGCGCTCATGTAGCGCCCAGCCGCGAACTGTCTGCCGAATCTTTTTGAGAGCTTTGTCGCTCGCCGCTGGGCTAAACACGACGCCAAAACCATGCCATCGGCGCGACAATCTCGGCCTGAACGTGTAGCCGAGAAAATCGAACTATTGGTCACGATAGGTCCCGCGTCGGTCATCATCCTTGCAGTAGACAATCTTTGTCTTCTCCGGATGAAGTGTTAGCCCGCATTCAGCGAACCGCTGCTCAAGCGATGCGTTCAGATTTCGCGCCTGCTCCTCACTGCGACAATGGCAGATGACATCATCGGCATAGCGCTCAAACGGGATATCCGGATGGTTCCGGCGCATCCACAGGTCGAACGTATAATGCAGGAAGAGATTCGCCAGGAGGGGGCTGATGACCCCACCCTGAGGCGTACCTCGTTCCCTTGCGATGAGGCTTCCATCCTTCATCTGCTCAGGGGCCTTCAGCCATCTCTCGATGAACAAAAGCACCCACGCGCAATCGGTATGCTTGCGGACCGCGCGCATAAGCAAATTTGAATCGATGCTGTCGAAGAAGGCCTTGATGTCAAGATCAAGAACCCACGGATGGCGCCAGCATCGCTGCCGCGCCCTCCCAACCGCATCGAGCGCCGATTTGTTGGGTCGATATCCATAGGAGTCATCGTGGAAGTGAGGCTCCACGAGCGGCTCCAGGAACCGCTTGACCACCGTCTGAGCAACGCGGTCGGCAAC
>NZ_JBAVCF010000304.1:0-5525 GCF_049586575.1 Bradyrhizobium sp. | reverse complement strand
CTATATAAGTCAGCGAATGCCACGTGAATGTCCTGACAAGCATGATGCTACTCATTCACTTATATCAGCCTGCCTCAAGCAAATACGAAAAGCTCCGCCGCCGGGCCAAATCAGAGCGGGTGCTATGTCAATGCCGTGTTTTGGCGACACGGCCGGTCGCCTCAGAGTCGGTTTTGCGCAGCTCGCTTTTCAGCTTGGCTGTTTCGCCGGCGAGCAGCCTGAGAATTGCGCGTCGCTCGTCGACGTCGGTCGAAGACGCAAGGAGCCGATAGAGGGCCAGGTTTTCATCGGTATAAAATCTCTCGAGGTCCATTGATGGTTCTCCCTCGTTCATTGCAACAGATCTGGCGGCCTTACGCTGTGCTGGCGGCCGACGAGCACTATGCAGCGACGCGCACGGCGGTCTCCGGGAGAGCCTTGCTCCTTTCGCCCAATCCGCGCTCGACGATCATGACTTCACCGCAAGCACAGCACTCCAGACACTGCACTTGGGGAAATCCATCACGCTCCGGAATGCTCGCGCGAAGCCGAAGGCTGGCGAGGCGTCTACACCTGGGACACATCGGGCTCAGGCTCAGATCAGTTGGACTAAACATAAGTCTCTCCGCTTCTCATGGCTTTCGAACCGCGCGCTCATTCGAGGTGAATGCCTCCAGTCAACGCCATCACGAACAAGAAGCCCGTAATGGCGAGCGCGGCGGCATAGGCTGCAAACACCCGGCCGGACACTTCTCCGGATACCGGCTTCATTTCCGGTGCGCTGCTTCGAAGACTGATCGACGAGGCAGGCGGAGCACTCGGATGTCCGGCATTCAGCGGGATATGGAACGATCGCTCCGAGGAGATCGCCTCCCCACTCCGTAAAATATCAGGCTTCATGGCTCTCTCCGATAATTTCATCCGGGTATGTTTGACCCCATACTGGTTATTCGTCCCGCCGGCTGAGCGTAACTCGGTAGACTGCGAGCTAGTACATTTGCGGGGTTTGAGGGGACACCGTCACTCGGCGAGCCAGGCGTTGAGCTAGGCCGACGAACTCGTTGATCAAAATCAAAGTTGGATTAGGCCGAAATGGTACTGATTAACCGCCCGTTGGTCGGTGAGGCGGTCAGCCAGTGCCCTCGGCTAGTGCAATCGTGGAGATAATCTTTTTGCCGAGCGAAAGTGTCATCCATGTCGTTGAAGACGATGAGGATATGCGGGCTTCCCTCGTGGAACTGCTCGAAGACGGCGGCTACACGGTGCGCGGCTATGTTAGAGGCGAGGAGTTGCTGGCGCGCGGCGAGGCTATCGAGCCGGGCTGCATTGTCAGCGACGTGCGCATGCCGGGAATAGACGGGCTCACTTTGCTGCGGCGACTGCGCGCCAGCGGTTCGACAATACCGCTGATGCTGATCACCGCTCACGGCGACGTATCGATGGCGGTGGCTGCGATGAAGGCAGGCGCCATCGACTTTCTTGAAAAGCCATTTGAAGCAGACGCGTTGCTGGCCGCGCTAAGTGCGGCTTTGAGCCAATCCCCCGGCTCTGACACGGCTGAGGATACGGAATCGTCGCGTCAACTCCTGCAGAAGCTGACGTCTCGCGAGCACGAAGTGCTCGAACAGCTGGTCGCTGGCAAGTCCAACAAGGAGATCGCCGCGCACCTTCGCATCAGCCCGCGTACGGTTGAATTTCATCGCGCGCACGTAATGGAAAAAATGGCTGCCAAAGGATTGCCAGAACTCGTCCGGGTCTGGCTGTCAGCCGATTTGTCAGCGTCGACGAAATGACCGCTCGCGCAAATCAGGACCTATCAGCAAGCACAGTCGCATCGAGCGCAACCACGGCCCTGGCGTCGACCGATCAATTCGACGACGCAAACATCGGCCTGATAAGACATCAGCCGACGTCACGACAGAAATTATGGGCACTGGCGGCAGTTGCAGCTCTCCTCGTCGCTGCGACCAGCGTGGCTCCCTATGCACCCAAGACGCTTCCCCGGTTCGCCGCCTTCATTCCCTTCATGAACGCGGCAATATTGGTTACCGACCTGATAACTGCTATCCTCCTGTTCGTCCATTTTTCGATTTCTCGATCGCGGGCACTCCTGGTTCTTGCCGGAAGTTATCTTTTTACTGCGATGATTGTGATTCCGCATGCGCTCACCTTTCCAGGCGCATTTTCACCGACCGGCCTGCTCGGAGCGGGCCCGCAAACCACCGCCTGGCTTTACACTTTCTGGCATTTGGGATTTCCCGCAGGTCTCTTGCTGTATGTCTGGCTGAAGGACGAAGACCATACCATCCAGGTTTCGGTTCGGTTTGCGATCAGCTGGTGCACCTCGATCTCGATCAGCCTGGTCGTGGGACTCGTTTGCCTCGCCATCATCGGCGACCCGGTATTGCCGCGCCAATTCAAGAACGTTTTCGAGCTTACCCCGTTGGGATTTTACGTCACCTACTTCGATTTGTTTGTGGGCGTGGTTGCGCTTGCGTTTCTGTGGACGCGTCGACGTTCGGTTCTCGATTTGTGGCTGATGGTCGTTGCCTGCGCGCTGATAAGTGAACTGGCTCTCGTCAGCTTCCGCTTCAGTCTTGGGTTTTATTTCAGCCGCATCTTCTCGTTTGCGGCCGCGACTATCGTGCTCGTCGTATTGCTTGCCGAGACGATGGACTTGTACAACCGCCTGGCCCTTGCAAACGCGTTGCTGCGGCGCGAGCGAGACAACAAATTGATGAACATGGCAGCGGTAGTGGCCTCGATTTCACATGAAGTGAAACAGCCGCTGGCGGCAATCGTCATGAGAGCCAGTACCGCGCTGCGGTTTCTTGGGCATGCGCCCCCCGAGGTTGCGAAGGCGCGATCGGCTCTGAACAAGATCGTCAACGACGGTCATCGCGCCAGCGAAATATTCAATAGCATTCGTGACCTGTTTCGGGCTTCCGACCAGTCAAAAGTGGAAATCGACGTCAACGAGCTGGTGCTGAATACACTCGATATCATGCACAGGGAGCTGACCGAACACCACATCGCGACACGTACCGAGCTCATGCCTGAAGGGCCATCTATGATCGGCCACCACGGTCAGTTGCAGGAGGTTCTGCTCAATCTCATCTTCAATGCGATCGAGGCGATGGCCGGAAAATATGGGGACCGCGTGCTCAGCCTGAGCACCGAACGCCGCGAGGACGAGGGGATTGTCATCAGGGTCATGGACACCGGACCGGGAATCGATCCGAAAAGCCTCGACAACATATTTGATCCGTTCGTCACGACCAAATCCCACGGGATCGGCCTCGGTCTCGCCATCTGCCGGATGATTGTCGAGCGCCACGGAGGGCAACTGCTGGCTTCGTCGGGCCAGGGAGGTGGCGCGCAATTCGACATCATTTTACCGGTCAACGAACCGCACGGCTTTTCCAAATGATCCAAATAACGAGCTTGAGCCTGGCGGTGTCGCAAGGCGCGTCCGCTGCGTCCTCCAATGGCTGCTTGTAAAACTACCAGCTCGTAGTTTCCCGAGTTACCGCCCAGTCACCGTCCCGTTAAATTCCGCTTCAAGGCGAAACGCCCGGGGAGCCCAAGACGAGGAACGGCATCGATCAGCGCCCGTGGAGCAGGGTGCTTTTTTTGATCGGCTGAACTGCAGGATCTCAAAATGGCTAGTGCGCTCGAGGACTTCATCACGGCTCAGAACATCAGTCTCTACAGGTCGCTTCTGAAGACGGAAACGCAGCCGGGCAAACGCAGGATACTGCTTCAATTGCTCGAAGCCGAATTGACGAAACTTCCTGAGGCGTTGAAACGCTTTGAGAGAACCAGGATAACCGGCCTTCGATGAAGTCGTTAGGAGATCAATAAGAGACATCGGCTTAGTTGAGAACTCCAGGAGAAGTGCTGTGATGAATCAAAAAAGGTTACGCGCTTGTGCAGTCGAGCTTCAAAAAATTTCTGCCATGATGTTGGAGGTCGCGCAACTTCGGGACGCCGTTCATGAGACACAGGAGGCGGGACGAAAGGGACAATCACGAACCCTTACCCGTCACAGTCGTTCTTGCTCTTTGAAGGAGAACTCGCTTCAGCGCTGATCTTCTGGATTACATTGAGCACGAACCGGCCCCCCTCTCAATGTAAACCGCAGCCCGCTCAGTTCCCCCGACTGAGCGGGCTTTTTATTGTCTTGTTTACGTTAAATGCGCTTACACCAACGACCGGGAATTCGGGGCGCGCGTGTCCTTCCGGCGCCCTTTCACGAAGTCGGTAACGGGTCATGAGCGTCGCTTTGACCGCGCGCCGCTCGCTTCCAGTCTTCCCCGACCAGGAGACATCCATAGCACTGGTCGGCAGGTCTCAAAGGTGCCAACAAGAGACTCATGCACTGCAGCAAATTTGATGCTGTCAGCCGATGAAATGGGCGTGGCAAATTACCGTTGGATCGTCCGCGGCAAAACGAGTTTGAACTCGGTGAACTTCCCGGGCTCCGTATCCACATCGATGCTGCCACCGTGTTGTTTCACGATGATGTCGTGGCTGATCGACAGGCCAAGCCCGGTACCTTCCCCAGACGGCTTGGTCGTGAAGAACGGGTTGAAAATTTTCTCTTTGACCTCTTCCCGGATACCGGTCCCGTTATCGCGAATACGGATTTCAACCTTGTCTCCGAGGTTCTTGGTCGTAGCGGAAAGGATTGGCTCGAAGCCGTCACCGATCTCCACTTTACGTTTGGTCGTGGCGTCAAATGCGTTCGATATCAGATTGAGTAGGACTCGTGTGATCTCTTGCGGATAGACATCAGCCATGCCGACGGATGGATCGAGATCGCGTTGCAACGCGATACTGAAACCTGCTTTTTCTGCTCGGGCACCGTGATAGGCGAGATTTAGGCTCTCATCGACTATCGCGTTGATGTCAGCGGGACGATGCTCACCGGAACCCTCACGTGAGTGCTGCAGCATGTTTTTCACGATGGAGTCGGCGCGCCTCCCGTGGTGAACAACCTTTGCGAGGTTGGACTTCAACATCTGCGTCAGTTCAACGACGTCACCGCGCATCTTCTGATCGAGCGGAGCTGGGGCCAGGGTCTCGTCCAGTTCGTCGATCAGTTCCGCCGAAAGCACTGAGAAGTTATTGACGAAGTTAAGCGGGTTTTTAATCTCATGCGCGATGCCCGCCGTTAACTGACCAAGCGATGCAAGCTTTTCCGTCTGAACAAGCCGGTCCTGCGCCATCTTGAGGTCCGCCAATGCGGCCTCAGCGACATCGCGCGCCCGGGTTGCATTTTCTTCGCTGCGCTTCAGATCGGTAATATCGAAATAGGTCAGCATACGGCCGCCATCCGGCAGCGGTCGCGTCTGAAACTGGATGACCCGCCCATCGCGCAGCCGCGTTTCCGTTATGGAAGCCGTACCCTTGCGCACCGCCTCGACACGCTTCTCGACATATTCCTCGAATTGATCCGCTGGGACGTCATAGAGATTTTTACCCCAGACATGGGTGACGAGATCGCGCATCGTCGGACGGGTCTCGCGGATGAATTCATCCGA
>NZ_JBAVCF010000303.1:0-11894 GCF_049586575.1 Bradyrhizobium sp. | reverse complement strand
GTTAAATGGCGGCGCAAGACTCGGATTCGGAGGCACTCTCTGCTTAAGGGGCTTCTCACCTTCGCTTTGACCCGGCGGCCGCTGGTCCTGTTGGGCCTGCTGCTATTTATTGGCGCGGGCACGTTCGCGTTTTCGCGGCTCAATATCGAGGCCTATCCCAATCCAGCTCCGGTGATTCTGGAAATCACGGCGCAGTCTCCGGGCCTCTCCGCCGAGGAGATGGAGCGCTACTTCACCATTCCGATCGAGGTCGGCCTTGCCGCGACGCCCGGCGTCGATGTCATTCGCTCGACCTCGTTCTATGGCCTGTCCTTTGTCCGCGTCGTGTTCCAGTACAACGTCGATTACTATTTCGCGCTCACGCAGACAGCCATCAATCTCCAGCAGAACGTCAGTCTCCCCGGCAACGTCACGCCCCAAATCCAGGCGACCAGCCTGGTCGGCGAGATCTACCGCTATGAGGTGGTCGGGCCACCGCACTTCGGGTTGAGCAACCTGCGCACCGTCCAGGACTGGATATTGCAGCGGCGGCTTCTTGCCGTGCCCGGTGTCGTACAGGTCAATACCTGGGGCGGCACGACCAAGGAGTATGACGTCGAGGTCGACCCGCGAAAACTTGAAGCCTACGGCCTGACGCTGCCGCAGGTGATCAGCGCCATCGGCAACGCCAATGTCAACGTCGGTGGCCGTACCATCAACGTGGGACAGCAGTCGGTGAATGTCCGGGGTGTTGGGCTCATGGACACCGGGGGCGCCGCCGATTTGACCCAGGGCTACAAGGTCCAGGACATCGAGAACGTCCTGCTTTCCGAGTCGCAAGGCTTGCCGTTGTTCGTGAAGGACGTTGCCAAAGTCACGGTGGGTTATGCGCCACGGCTAGGCAAGGCGGGTCGGGACCACTCGGAGGATGTTGTCGCGGCGATCGTCATCATGAATCGGACGCTGCACACCAATGACGTTGTCGCGCGCGTGCGTTCGGAAATCGAGAAGATCAACACTGATGGAAGCCTTCCGCCGGGGGTGAAACTGGTTCCGTTCTACGATCGCACCGCGCTCGTCGGCGTTACCACGAGCACGGTGCTGCACAACCTCATCTTTGGCGTTTTGCTCATTTTCGCCGTTCAGTGGCTGTTTCTCGGCGACCTGCGCAGCGCCGTCATTGTCGGCGCCAATGTTCCCTTCGCGCTGTTCTTCAGCATCATCATCCTTGTGCTGCGTGGCGAAGACGCAAACCTCCTGTCGGTCGGCGCCGTCGACTTCGGCATCATCGTCGATTCTGCCGTCATTCTGGTCGAGAACGTCTATCGCAATCTTCAGTCCAGTCCCGAAGGGAAGGAAGAATTGCTGAATCAACTCGCCGAGAAGAAGTGGGGCCCCGATCCGACGGACGCTGGAAGTCCATCAAGCAATCCCACATGGACCGATCGGTTGCGGCTTATCCTGATCAGCGGTTTGCAGGTCGACCGAGCCGTGTTGTTCTCCACCGCGATCATCGTCGCGGCATTTATCCCGCTGTTCACCATGCAGGGGGTCGAAGGCCAGATCTTTGGCCCGATGGCCCGAACCTACGCTTATGCCCTGGTGGGAGCGCTCGCGGCGACGTTCACTGTGACACCATGTCTGGCATCGCTGCTGTTGCCGGCGCACGTCAGCGAGGTCGAGACCATCGTCGTGCGGGCGTTGCGTAGCGTCTACACTCCCGTGCTGCGCTGGTCGCTGAACAACAGGCCGATCACGATTGCGGCTGGGCTGGTTTTCCTCGGTATCTGCGGATTCCTCGGTTCACGCCTCGGCAGCGAGTTCCTGCCGACGCTCGAAGAGGGGAACTTGTGGATTCGCGCGTCGATGCCGCCGACGCTGTCGCTCGAAGCGGGAATGCCGATCGTAAATCGGATACGGGAAATTCTGCTGCGCCATCCTGAAGTCATCACGGTGGTCTCGCAACATGGCCGTCCTGACAACGGGAGCGATGCGGCGGGCTTCTTCAATGCGGAGTTTTTCGTGCCGCTGAAACCGTTCGAGGAATGGCCGGCCGGGCTGACCAAAGAGAAGCTTGTCGACGAATTGCAGGCGGAATTTTCCAGCGAATTCGTCGGCATCAATTTCAATTTTTCGCAATACATCCAGGACAATGTCGAGGAAGGACTCTCGGGCGTCAAAGGCGCGAACTCCATCAAGATTGTCGGGCCCGACCTCGCCACGCTGGAGAAGATCGCCAAGGAGGCGATGGCCGAGATGGCTCAGGTTCCGGGAATTACCGACCTCGGTGCCTTCTGGGTGCTCGGGCAGCCCAATCTGAACATCCGAATCGATCGCGAGAAGGCGGCGCGTTATGGGCTCAATGTCGGTGACGCCAATAACGTCGTTCAGGCCGCGTTAGGCGGAACGGTAGCGACCACCATTCTGGAAGCGGAACGCCAGTTCGGCGTCGTCGTGCGGCTGGCGCCCGAATTTCGCAACAATATTGATGAGGTGAAAAATATCAAGGTCGGCGTTCAAACGCCTGCTGGAATCGCGCATATTCCTTTCAGCGATTTTGCCAACATCACGCTCGACACCGGCGCCTCCTATATCTTTCGCGAGCGCAACCAGCGCTTTGTGCCGATCAAATTCAGTGTCAGGGGCCGCGACCTTGCCGGCGCCGTCGAGGAAGCCCAGCGGCGCATTATCCGCAATGTGAAGCTGCCGGCCGGTTATCGCATCGACTGGGCCGGAGAGTTCGAGTGGCTGCAACAGGCCAAGAAACGGCTGGCCGTTATTCTACCCATTACATTCGTCCTGATCATGGTGCTGCTCTACGGACTGTTCAATTCGTTCCGCGACAGCCTGTTGGCGCTGCTTGGGCTTCCTTTTGCGGTCAGCGGCGGCATTCTTGGATTGTATGTCTTCGGTTTGAACTTCAGCATCTCGGCCGCGATCGGATTTGTCTCGCTGTTCGGCGTGTCCGTGATGAGCGGCATTCTCATCATCCATGGCTATTATCGCGTGGCCGGCCAGGGTCTCGCTCCTGCCGAGGCCATGTTCCGCGCGGTCGACCAGCAGATGCGGCCAATTCTGATGATGACTCTCTCCGCTTGCATCGGTCTGCTCCCGGCTGCGCTCTCAACCGGAATCGGCAGCCAGGTGCAACGGCCGCTGGCGACGGTGATCGTGGGGGGAATGCTGATCGGGCCGGTCTTGTTGCTGGTGGTCGTGCCGGCGCTACAGAGCTATTTTCTCGGACGAGAGACGTCCAGCGAACCCCGACAGCCGCCGACGGAAGCCGAACAGACCTAGTCGCGTTGTTCGAGACACGCGAAATATTCCGCCGGCCAAAGACGCTGTTGAGACCAGCGGCGGGTTTGTCACAACGAGTACAGCGCTTGTCACAATTGTACGAGATTGTCAGGTCCGCTTGTCTGCGCTAAACACGACGCGATTTGCCAAAGAGAGCTGTTCCAGTGCGTTTCTAGCCTGGCTTGCTCCGTGCGATCTCCCATCATCATCCCTGAGAGAAATTCTCGGCAAGGTGGAGACGCTGGCGAAATTTCCAGCATCGACTTTGAAAGAGAGAGCATGGCGCGCAATATTCTGATTCTTGGAGCCTCCTACGGCTCCTTGCTGGGCACGAAGCTATTGATGGCGGGTCACAACGTGACGCTCGTTTGCCGGAAAAAGACCGCCGAACTCATCAATCGCGACGGCACCGAGGTTCGCATCAAGCTTCGCGACGAGGCGGTACACCGGGCGATCTTCTCGCGCGACCTGCCCGGAACGCTCGACGCGGTCACGCCCGGTGAAGTCGATGTCTCCCGCTACGATCTGGTTTGCCTTGCGATGCAGGAGCCGCAATACACCAACCACACGGTTCGTGTCCTGATGGTCAAAATCGCAGTAGCGAAGCTGCCTTGTCTTTCGATCATGAACATGCCGCCTTTGCCCTATCTCCAACGGATTCCGTCGCTGGCAGGTATGGAGCTTGAGGAAGCCTACACCAACGCGCAGGTCTGGGAGCGGTTCGAGCCGGGGCTGGTGTCGCTCTGCTCGCCCGATCCGCAGGCGTTCCGCCCGCCGGAGGAGGCCGCCAATGTCCTTCATGTCGGCCTGCCGACAAACTTCAAGGCGTCAATCTTTGCGGACGAACAGCACAACAAGGTGCTTCGTGAGCTCGAAGCTGGCATCGACGCGGTGACGCTGGATGGTCATGACGTTCCGGTCAAGCTTAAGGTGTTCGACTCGCTGTTCGTGCCTCTGGCCAAATGGTCGATGCTGTTGACCGGGAACTATCGCTGCATCACGCTGCAAGACCCGCGGTCCATCCGCGACGCCGTCCACAGCGACCTGAAACTTTCGCAGGCGATCTACGACCACGTTGACGCTGTCGCCCGGCGCCTTGGCGCCGATCCGCAGGATCAGGTTCCCTTCGAGAAATATGCCAAAGCGGCGCAAAGCCTTCTCAAACCCTCATCGGCTGCCCGGGCGGTGGCCAGCGGAGCTCCTTTTATCGAGCGGGTCGATCTTCTGGTGAAGTTGATCTCGCATCAGCTCGGCCTGCCCAATGCCGAGATCGACCACACGGTCGACATCGTCGACCAGAAGCTGAATGAGCGGATCGTGGTGGGTGGGTCCGGCGCGACGTGACGGAAAAAGCAGTTACGATTGCAGCGCCGCGAGCAGTTGATCCGGCTGCTCCACCATCATCATGTGGCCAGCGCCCGGTAGCACCACCGTGCGGGCATTTGGTGTTGCTGCGGCGAGCGTCTTGCCAGCTTTGGCAGGTGTCATCATGTCTCGCTCGCCGAGGATGAACGTCACCGGCACCTTGATTTGCGCCGCCGCGGCAATCGCGTTCTGATAACTGTTGCAGGCGTTGAGATCGCTATAGAGCACGCCGGGAGCGCATCGTTGCAGCACGCGCTGGGCGCCCTGGTGCATCCAAAGACCCGGCGCGAGGCTGCCGCCGAGTTCGGCCTTGAAGCCAAGCCCCCAGATCGAAACCATGTCTATCGCGGCGGGGTCGTTGGCCTCGGCGGCCTTCAGGAGATCGGGCCCGACCGTCATTGCCGCTGCGGTCCCGATCAGGCTTAAGCCGGACACTTTGTCCGGATGCTGCGCCGCGGTCTCAAGCGCGATCAGCGAGCCCATGGAATGACCGACGAGTCTGGCTTTCGACACGCCGGCTGCATCAAGCAATGCCACGGTCCAGTTCGCCATGTCGCCGATCGTCGGCAGCGGCCGGCCCAGCGAGCGGCCATGGCCGGGCAGGTCGGGCGCGAGTACCGCGTGGCCGTGATAGGCGAACCAGCGGCTATGCAGCGCCCAGGTTGAATGATCGAATCCGGCGCCGTGCAACAAAACGACGACGGGCAGCGACGGATCGAAGGGTTGGCCGCCGGTCGCCACGAAGGTATCGATCCCGTTCACTGGAAGCTGCATGGTTCAACCCTTCTGCGAAGCTCGCAGCGCCTGGCCGAGATCGTCGAGGATATCGGATGCCGCCTCGATGCCGACCGACAACCGCACCAATTCCTCGCCGATCCCTGCGGATTTAAGCTGGGCGGCATCCATCTGCTGATGCGTGGTGCTGGCAGGATGAATCACCAGCGTCTTGGCGTCGCCGACATTGGCGAGATGGCTGATCAGCTTGAGCGCTTCGATGAACTTCTTGCCGGCGGCGCGACCGCCCTTGATGCCGAAAGAGACGATCGAACCGGCGCCGCGCGGCAGGAGTTTTTTGGCGAGCGCATGATCGGGGTGGTCTTCCAGCGAGGGGTGAAGAACCCAGTCGACGGCCTTGTTGAATTTCAGGAATTCGAGCACCGCGAGCGTGTTGCTCATGTGCCGTTCCATGCGAACGCCGAGCGTCTCGATGCCTTGCAGGAGCTGGAAAGCGTTCATCGGCGACAGGCACGCGCCGAAATCGCGCAAGCCTTCGGTGCGGGCGCGCATGATGAAAGCGGCCTGGCCGAACTGCTCGTCGAAGATGATGCCGTGATAGCCGGCATAGGGTTCGGTCAGAACCGGAAATTTGCCGGAAGCGTGCCAGTCGAACCGGCCGCCATCGACGATCACGCCGCCAATGGCGATGCCGTGGCCGCCGAGCCACTTGGTCGCCGAGTTCATCACGATATCCGCGCCGAGTTCGATCGGCCGGCTGAGAAACGGGGTGGCAAAGGTGTTGTCGATCAAAAGCGGAATTTTCGCCTCATGGGCGATTTGGGCGATAGCTGGAATATCCAATACTTCGAGCCCGGGATTGCCGATGGTCTCGCCAATGACGAGGCGCGTATCGGGGCGGATCGCTGCGCGGAATTCATCGAGCGCGCGCGGCTTCACGAATGTGGTGGTAATGCCGAAGCGGGGCAGGGTGTGCGCCAGCAGGTTGATGCTGCCGCCATAGAGCGAGGCGGAGGCCACGATATGGTCGCCGGCATTGAGCAGCGTAGCGATTGCCAGATGAAGCGCGGCCATGCCGCTCGCGGTCGCAATCGCGCCAACCCCGGACTCCAGCGCGGCAATCCGCTCTTCCAGCACGGCCGTGGTCGGATTTGAAATCCGCGTGTAGATGTGGCCGGCGCGCTCCAGGTTGAACAGCGCGGCGGCGTGATCGGAATCCTCGAAGACGTAAGACGTCGTCTGATAAATCGGCACGGCGCGCGCGCCGGTCGTGGGATCGGGCCGTTGTCCGGCGTGCAGACTCAGGGTTTCAAAAGCGGGCGGCTTGGGTGCGGGCATGCGGGTGCTCGTGCAAACGAAGAAAGATTTTTGTTTTAGACATGCACCGGCGCGCGGACCCGCCCGGCATTGCCGAATATGCGCAGGTAACGCTCGACCTCGCTGGGTATGCCGGTGGCTTTTTCCGGATTGTCCGAGAGCTTGACCGCGGGCCGGCCATCGACGGAAGTGACCTTGCAAACGATTGAGATCGGATCGAGATCGACCGAACCGTTCGGCGTGCAGCCGACAAAGTCGTTGGTGAGGTTGGTGCCCCAGCCGAAGCTGATGCGGACGCGGCCGGCGAAATGCTTGTGAATTTCCTCGATCGATTCGACGTCCATGGCGTCAGAAAAGACCAGAAGTTTTTCCTTCGGGTTTTGTCCCTTCTGCTTCCACCAGGTGATGATTTCTTCGCCGGCGGCGATCGGTGGCGCGCTGTCTGGGCGAAAGCCGGTCCAGTCCGCAACCCATTCCGGTGCGTCGCGCAGAAAGGCCTTGGTGCCGAAGGCATCGGGCAGCGCGATCAGCAGGTTGCCGCCATAGGTGTGACGCCATTGATCGAGAATGCGGTAGGGCGCCCAGCGCAGTTCATTGTCGTCGTTTGCGAGCGCGGCTGCGACCATCGGCAGTTCGTGCGCGTTGGTGCCGATGGCCTCGAGATCGCTGTCCATAGCGAGCAACACGTTGGACGTGCCGGTGAAGGACTCACCCAGTCCCTCCTTGACAGCTTCCACACACCAGCGCTGCCACAGGAAGCCATGGCGCCGCCGCGTGCCGAAGTCCGACAGGCGCAAATCGTCGAGCTTTCGCAGCCGCTCCACCTTGCTCCAGAGCTTGGCTTTGGCGCGCGCATAAAGCACGTCGAGCGCAAACCGGCCCTGTCCCTTCGTCACCTGGCGCGAGCGCAGTTCGTTGAGAATGGAGAGCGCCGGAATTTCCCACATCGTGGTATGCGTCCACGGGCCGTAGAAATTCAGCTCGTACTGACCATCGACCTTTTTCAGTTCGTATTCGGGAAGGCGAAAGGTCGTCAGGTAGTCGATGAAATCGGGCGAGAACATCTGCGTCTTGCCGTAGAACGTATTACCGGCAAGCCAGATCAGCTCCTTCTTGCTGAAACGGATCGTACGCGCGTGGTCGAGCTGCGCCCGCAGCTCCCCTTCGTCGATGACCTCGGCGAGCCGGACATGCTTGCTGCGGTTGATGACCGAAAAGGTCACCCGCTGGTCCGG
This sequence comes from Bradyrhizobium sp., assembly GCF_049586575.1. Classification (GTDB taxonomy): domain Bacteria; phylum Pseudomonadota; class Alphaproteobacteria; order Rhizobiales; family Xanthobacteraceae; genus Bradyrhizobium. Next base: position 3,966 of record NZ_JBAVCF010000303.1, on the reverse strand, counting down.
GTAACAATCCCGGATCATTTGCACCATCAACAGCTTGTAGAAATCGGTATCCAGCAGGCTGCGCACGATCGGATCGAGCCGCCAGCCGTGATTGTAGGTCCGGGTCGCGATGTCTGTAACTGTCATAATGGAAGTGTAGCTCGCGGAAAGCCCTGCAACCAGTGGGTTTCAGCCGGCGTTGCCTTGCCGGATACGCATGATGGCGTCCCGAACCCCCGTCCAGGCCGGCTTTTGCGGCGCAAATTGCTGCCGGAGATAGGTCACGAGCTCGGCTAGCTGGTCGTCGGAGAGGTGGTCCTTGAAAGCTGGCATGTAGCCGAGATCGCTCGAAACCGGCTCCATGATGCCGTGCAGGATCACCTGGATCAGATTGTCGGGGGCGGCGGCGTGCAAATTGGTGTTGAGCGCCAGCGACGGCCGGCTGCCGAACAAAGGCGGACCGCCAACCTCGTGACAGACGGCGCAGGCACCCTCGTAAAAGCGCTGGCCGACCGGCGAGGCCGCGACGATGCGTGTGCCGGTTTTGCTTTCGAGGCTTTCGGCCAACGTCTTCTGACCGGATATATTAGCGGACGTGCCCTGGAAGGAGGCAAGGTAGATTGCCATGGCGCGGATATCTTCGTCCGGGAGCGCCTTGAGGTCTTTCACGACAGGCGCCATGGGACCTGCCGCAACACCATGGAAGTGCGAATAGCCTGTCCTCAGGTAGCTGAAGAGCTCATCCTCGCTCCAGGCGATAGGCGCCTGCGAAAGCGAAGTCAGCGGCGGCGCTTCCCAGCCCTCGGCAAGACCGCCCGCGAGATAAGCGTTGGTCTTTTCCGCCCCCAAAGCGTTGCGCGGCGAATGGCAGGCGCCGCAATGGCCGAGGCCTTCGATCAGATACGCGCCGCGATTCCAGATGGCCGATTTCATCGGGTCGGGTGAGAAGGTATCGGCGGAATGGAAAAGCGCATTCCAGCCAGCGAGTAAGGGCCTCCAGTTGAAGGGGAAGGTGAGGGCGGGTGCGCGATTTTCGTGGCGCACCGGGGCTTGCGCCATCAGGAAAGCGTAGAGCGCCTGCAAATCGGCATCGCTGGCTTTTGCAAAATGCGTGTAGGGAAATGCCGGGTAGAGATGCCGGCCGTCGCGATGGATGCCCTCGCGCATGGCCCGCTCGAAAGCCGGATACGACCAGTTGCCGATCCCGGTCTCGACATCGGACGTGATGTTGGTGCTGTAGATGATACCGAACGGTGTATCGATCGGCCGGCCGCCGGCGTTGAGAACACCGTTGATCAACGTGTGACAGGTCGCGCAGTCGCCGAGCGCGGCGAGTTGCCGGCCGCGTTCGATGGTTGCTGCCGAAAACACCGACGCATCCGGCGGGGCAATCGGCGCGATCGATCGCCATGGCAACAGCGCTGCGGCGATGCCGATGCCGCCGGCCACGAGTGCTGTGGCGGTCGCAAGGACGCCACGTCGCCGGGCAAACGGATTGGGCCATCGGCTTGAATCCGTAACCGCCGGGCCCTTTGGCGCGGGGAGGGCGTCGTGGTGCGGGGTTTGACCGCCGCGTAGTCCAGCCAGAATACGTTCGGGCGTGAACGGCGGTTCGCGAAAGCGCACGCCGGTGGCGTCAAAGATGGCATTGGCGATCGCGGCCGCGCTCGGAACGGAGGCGGATTCACCAACGCCGAGCGGCGGCTGATCGACGCGTGGCAGCATCAACACGTCGATGTCAGGAATTTCCGGAAACTGGATGATGGGATAAGCGCCCCATTCGCGGCTCGCGATTGAGCGACCGCTGAACGAAACCTCCTCCATCAGCGCGCGGCTGGTCGACTGAATGACGTTGCCCTGAATCTGATGGCGTACGCCATCCGGATTGATCATCAACCCGGAATCCTGGCCCGCGATCACCCGCGTCACGCTGACATCGCCGGTTGCCTTGTCGACCGCGACATCCGCAATCCAGGCCGACCACGCCGCGGCATAGCCGGGAAATTTGCTGTGGACATAAAGCGCGTAGGCAAAGCCGCGGCCATGCGCGATATCGCCTTCGCCGCGCTCCTGCCGCACTGGGCGCGGCTTCCAGTCGGCGCGGTCGGCGACCGCCTGGATGAGGTCGACCGCGCGCGGGTCTTTCAGGTAGCGCAGGCGATATTCGATCGGATCGACGCCCGCTTCGGTGGCGAGTTCGTCGATATAGGATTCATGCGCGAACGTATTCGGGAGCGCCGACACGCCGCGCAACCAGGACGCCCGCAGGATCGGCGGCATGTCATGCGCCACCACGCGCAGGTTCTCGTAATCGTAGGGCGGGATCGCGGTGCGATCGCCCATCTCGGAGACGGCCGGCACGGACGAGATGGTGCCGGTCAGAAGCAGCGCCAGCGTCGGCGCGAGATTGGAGGGATAGCGGGTTGCGAAATCGTAACCCGCGACGCCGCCATCGGCATTCAATCCGCCCCTGACGTCGATCAGCTGCGCGGTGCCTTTCGGCTCCCAGAGGTGCTCCTGTTCGCGCGTCAATTGCACGCGGACCGGACGGCCGACCGCGCGCGACAGCAGTACCGCGTCGGCGCAGACGTCATCCGCGCAGTTGCGGCCATAGCAGCCGGCTGCTTCCATGCGGATGATGTCGATGTCGGATTCCGGCCGCCGCAACAGAAGCGCCAGATCGCCGCGCAGCATGTGCGGATTTTGCGAGCCGGACCACACGCGGACCTGATCGTCGCGAAAGTCGGCCACCGCGCAGGAGGGGCCGATCGAGGCGTGCATCTGGTAAGGCCAGATATAAGTACGCTCGATCGGTTTGGCCGCCTGCTTGAGCGCCGCGTCAATATCGCCTTTGTCGATCAGGGTTCGCGGCGTCGATGGATTGGCGCGCAGCGCCGTCTCGATGTCTCCGAGGTCCGGCAGCGCCGGTACCTTTTTCCAGGTCAGGCCGAGCTGCGAGGCGGCCTTGATCGCATTTTCCTCGCGCTCGGCGACCACGCCGACGAAATCGGCGATCCGCACCACGGCAACAAGGCCGGGAATATCCCGCACCGAGGATTCATCGACGTCGAGCAGGCTGGTGCCGACAAAGTCGCCACCGTCGACGCCGGCATAGGGTGGGCGCACCACGCGTCCGTGGAGCATGCCGGGGACGCGAATATCATGCACATAAACAAGCTCGCCGGTCGCCTTGGCCGCGAGATCGACGCGTGGCACCGACTGGCCGACGATGCGGTAGGCATCGGTGGATTTGACTTCGACTTCATCGGCGAGTTCGAGGCGGATGATGTCGTCGCCGATCAGTTCGCCGTAGCTGATGCTGCGGTTATGTCCGCGCACGAGCCCATCTTCGACCGCAAGTTCTTCGGGCGGAAGCTCGAGCCGCCCGGCCGCGCGCGCGATCAGGAATTGCCGTGCCTGCGCCGCCGCCCTGCGGAGCGGCACTGCGGAAATCTGGATGGTTTCGCTCGCGATCGTCGGCCCCTGATCGGGAACACGCGAGGTATCGCCGAGCACCACGACGACGCGCGCAAAGGACACGTCCAGTTCTTCGGCGACAATCTGCCCGAGCGCGGTGCGAATACCGGTGCCGAGATCGACATGGCCGTTAAAGGCCGTGACCGAGCCGTCCGCGGTGATCCGGATGAATGTTTCAAACGGGCTCTTCGTGTCCACCAAGGCCGGGCGCGTGACTTCCAGCATCCCTGCGTGATGTTCGCGACCCTCCGCGGAGTCGGATGTGCCCATCAGCCCACCCATCAACCTTGGGCCTCCGCAGGCGCGCCGGCCGCCCGCATCACCGCGCGGATGATCTCGACATGCGCGCCACAGCGGCAAAGATTGTAGCGCAACGCTTCCATCGCCTCGGTCTCGGTCGGATGCGGATTGCGCGCGAGCAGCGCCTTGGTCGTCATGATCATGCCGTTGAGACAGTAGCCGCATTGCGCGGCCTGCTCGGCGATGAAGGCTTCCTGCACCGGATCTGGC
>NZ_JBAVCF010000302.1:0-1504 GCF_049586575.1 Bradyrhizobium sp. | reverse complement strand
GCGCATTCCAGGCGCCGTTCTGCTGGCGTACCGTGAAATTCGGCACATGCGTGCCGGACCAATCCACCGCAGCCGGGTCGATCGGGTGGTCGTGGCCGTCAAGCACCTCCATATGCATGCGCGAGAGATAGCTCGCGTCTTTACGCATATGCGCGGAGATTTCGGTTTTCGCAATCGAGGACGGGACGGTCCAGGTCGGATTGAGATTGACGCCGGTGATTTCCGCGGTCAGCGTCGGCGAGGGCTTTTCGGTTTTGCCGACGATGACGCGATAACGCCGCACCACCGTATCGTTCTCGACGGCTTCGGCAAAAGTCGCCGGAAGATTGACGACGACGTAGCGCTGCCCGAACTGGAAGCTCGTGTTTTCGAGACGTTCGAGCGAAGCCTCGAGCTGCCTGATCCGCTTTTGAACAGAGATATTGAGCGCAGCCAGCGTGCGCGGCGTGACGGTGCCGGTGACGGCCATTCCATGGCGCACCTGGAAATGCTTGATGGCCTCGGCCAGCGCCTCGTCGAACGCCCCCGTTGCCTTGTCGGCGGCGAGATCCTCGCTGATGATCAGTCGGCGGCGCAACAGATCGTCGTTGGGGCCCGCGACGCCAATCGCGAACTTGGCATCCGCAGGGATCATCGGCCAGCCGCCACGGACCGCGAGATCCGAATAGCTGAGCGCGGCGTCCTTGATCCGCTGTGCCGTGCCTTCGTCGAAGGTCGGCTCATGCGACAGCGCTAGCGCCGCGGCCGAACGGGATTCAGGGGTCGAGGCGGCGGTTGCCGGTCTGGCGGCGGCATGGGCCGGATTGGCGGGGGCTGCGATCGCCGGTTTTGCCGGATTCGGGACAATAGCGCCTCGCGCCGGACCATTGTTCTGGCCGAACGCGGGCGCGCTTGCCAGCAGCAGCGCGGAAACGGCGAGCAGACCGGTCGTTCGCATGGCAAAGTCCTTAAGAGAATGCGCGAGAAAAGGGCGTCAATGAACAGATGTGGCTGGCGAAACCGGGCGCAAGGCTAGGCCGCCTCTGCGGACGGCACCTTCCGGTATGTCGCCGGTACCGCTAATCTGGTTCGCGCGAGCCCCGATTTTTCAAAGGATAATGGGCTCCGTGGAAGGTCAAATCCAATGCTGACGCGCCGGGCGGCGATAACGGGCTGTTGCGGCGCTCTCGCCGGACTCGCAGTCTGGCCGGCCTGGGCCGAGGCGGCGTATCCGAACCGAACGATCAAGATGATCGTGCCCTATCCGGCCGGCGGGACCATCGACCTGCTCGGGCGGCTGGTCGCCGACCAATTGCGGGCCGGCTTGAACGCCACGGTCGTCGTCGAAAACAAGCCCGGAGCGTCCACCGTGCTTGGCGCCGAACAGGTGGCGCGCTCGGAAGGCGACGGCTACACGCTCTTGACCGCGACATCGACGACGCTTGCCATCAACAAGGCGCTGTACCGCAAGCTGCCTTACGATCCGGTTACGGATTTTACGCCGATTGCACCGGTCGCGCGGGTG
>NZ_JBAVCF010000301.1:0-11226 GCF_049586575.1 Bradyrhizobium sp. | reverse complement strand
GCAGCCGGTCGCGGCGCGCTGACTCTCGGCTTTGGCGGCAACAGGTGCGGCGCATCGGCCGACGGTGGCGCGGATGAACCCGGCGGCCCGATCGATGCCGGGGTGGCCTCGCCGTGCTCGATCGAATCGAGCCGCCTGGTTTCGCGATCGATCGCCCTTACCGCGAGCCACGACGACAAAGCTGCGACATCGACCGTTCGATGGAGCGCGTCCGGCGATCCGGCGGCAAAAATCGCAATTTCCGGTGGGCTCGCCTGTCCGGCGCCCGCTCCCGGCGCGGCTAGCGTTGCGCGGATATCGGCCTGATCCGCCGGGATGTCGTAGCCGCCGGATACGATGGCGCGAACGCCTTCCGCCTCAAGCGCGGTGGCGCTGACGCGAAGCCGGCCATCTCGAACCGTGAACGGGATTTGCGCCATTGAGACCAGCAGCGCCCCGCCCGACAGCGCCGGCTCCACGATCTTGCGCAGGTGGATGTCGTCGATCGGCTCCCCGGCGTCGCCGCTGCGGATCGCAACATCAAATGCACGGGGATCGAGGCCATTGATCCGGGCGGCTTCCAGCGTCACGGTACCGTTTCCCGAAATCGCGCCGGTGAGCGCAGAGGCGCTGCGGCCCTGGCTCGCCAGCGTCATCTGCAAGGACGTGCGCCCCGGGGGCATCGCCAGGGCGCGGTAATGCAAGGCCGTACCATCGACGCCCTTGAGCTCGACGCGGGCATTGAGCGCCAGTCCGCCCGCGGTCGGCCTCGCATCGATATTGCCGCTCGCCTCGCCGCCGCCGATGCCGCCCTTGATATTATCCACGACCAGCGACTGACCGTCGCCTTTCACGGTGCCGCTGAGCGGCCGCAATTCGCCGCCGCCCGGCAGCACGCCGCGCAAAGCCTGAAATGCAATTTGTCCATGCCAGCCTTTCACAAAAGTCGTGCCGAAAGGTTCCGATGCATCGCGGCCGGCCGCGCCAATCGCGAGCAGGAAAGCCGGAGAAAGATCAAGCGCATCGAGGCCGAGTTCGCCGTCGATCCTGTGATCGCCGTCGAGCGTCATCGCCACGCGGCCGCGCAGCCGCGATCCCGCCATCGCGCCGTCAATATCGTCGAAGGTGAGCTTGCCGCCGGCGAACCCAACCCGCGATGACAGGCCGATACCCTGTGCGAGCTTGTCCGACGGTTTGAGGTCGAACAGCGGCCCGAGATTGAGGCCGTGCGCCTTCAGCGAAAGGTTGGCCTTGATCGCCTTGAGGTCGATCGCGGTGAAAGGATCGGCGGTGCCTTGCGCCTCCGCGTCGAAGCCCGCCCCGGTGAGATCGAGTTTGACGCGAAGCGGCGTTCCCCACACGCCTGTCACCGACCCCTGGAGTCGTCCCGGTCCATCGCTGGCTGCGATCACGCCGTCGAGCCCGAGCAAGGCAAGCAGCGATGCCCCCTGCTCCGACGCCAGTTTCGCGTCGACGGTGACTTCACCATGCAGGATCTTGTCGAGATCGGCGTCGCGCAGGCTTGCCGCGCCCGGCCTCGTCGTGAGCGTGATCGCGCCCTTGAACTGCGGCGCGTCGAGGTCGATCGAGACCAGCGCATTGGTGCGATCGGTACGGCCCGCTTCCTTGTCGATGGCAAGCGCAAGCTTGAGCCGCGCCGGGCCTGGACCGGATTTCATGGCATTGAGCCGCGCGGCCAGTTGCGGCCAAACCGGGGCGATCGAGCCTGCGATCTGCGATAGCGAGGGAGCACTGGAATTGAGCGCGAGTTTTCCGGTCGCATTGGTCCGGTCGAACTCACCCTTGCCCTCCAGCATGGGGCCGGTGGCTTCGCCGATCTTCAGGCTCTCAAGGGTCAGCGCCTTTGGATCGTAGCCGAATTTCGCCACGAACGGATGCAGGTCCTGCCCCGCCGAGATGGCGTGAGCGATATCGAGCGACCACGCCATTCGTTCCGGCCACTCGCTTTGCGGGCCGAGCACGGCGCGCGCAAACGCAGACGCAGTATCAAGATCGAGGCGATCGGCCTTCAGCGTCGCATCGAGCGCCGCACCGCTTGAAGCGTCGTGCGTCATGGCGATCCGCCCTTCGACGGCGCCGCCATCGATCTCGCATTTCACGTTCTCGATCGCGACGCTGTTGGCGGCGACGTTGACCTCGCCGCTCAGGCGAAACGGACCCTGGCTATGATAAGTCAGTTCGCTCCGCCCCTGCAGCCACATCATCAGCGCATCCGGGTCGGACGACTCGATGTTGAGCGCGCCCCTGAAGTGATCGGTCGTACTCTCTGGCGTTTTGCCGTTGAGCGAGATGTGGGTGGTGCCGGGAACACGGACATCAAGGCGATCGACCGCCCACGATTTCGTATCGGTGTGCAGCTCGGTCTCAAGATTCTGCAGACTGCGCCCCCCCAGCACGATCTGGTCGGCAATCAATTCAAGCTTGGCCGGAATCGGAACCTCCGGAATGGCATTCATCAAAGTGCGCAGCGCCGGCAATACCCGCACCGGCTCGGCGGCATTGTTGCCACCACTCGGTTTTGCGCCGCCTTCCTTTGCCGCGATTTCTTTGGCAGCAAACCGGTCGGCGTCGAGCTGCCGTGCCGACATGACGACGTGCAGAAGCGGCGAGACCCCGAAGCGAAGTTGGCCGGCGCCGGCCAGCTTGAGCGCGGTATCCTCCGCGCCATAGCTCGCCTCGATCTGTTCGAGTTTGCCCGCGGCATGGTCGGCCTTGATCTTGGCCGACACCCGCCAAGGCGCGCCTGGCGGCGCGGCGCCCTTTGACCCATCCTTCGGCCCGGCGGTCGCCGACCATATGATGGCGCCGTCAACGTGCGGCGCGCGCCCCTCGAAGCTCACGAGGCCGTCAAATTCCGCCGACCAGGACCGCAAGCCGGAATCGATGGCCAGATGCAGACGGGTGCCGTTCCCGTCCGCACTCTGGCCGGACGAGACACGGAATGGAAAGCGGGTGCCAGACACTGTGAAATTGCCGTCGCCCCGCACTGCCCCGGCAAGCGAACGAACATCGCCGGAAAAGGCGATATCGTTGAGCTCCAGCGTGTGGCGGCTCAGCGCGTCGTGCAGCGCCGCCCGGCCGGTGACGTGCAGCCGGTCGATCGAGAGCGAGCCCAGATTGAATTTTCCGTTTCCGGACGGCCAATCGATCCGTCCCTGCTGATCGAGCCCGAGGTCGAGCGCCATGCCGTCGATCGTCAATTCGGTGGCGCGCCATTCGCCCCGCATCAGCGAGCCAAGGCTGAACTCGACGTCGAGCTTGTCGGCCCGCACTTTGCCGAGATCGTTGGCGCCGCCGACCACCACCGAGCGCAGCCGCAGCGTTGGCGACGGCAACAGGCGCGCCTCCAGTTCACCGGCGACCCGTACCGGGGCGCCGATCACCTGGCTCGCTTCGGCCTCGAACTGCGGCCGGAATTGATTCCAGTCGACGAAATACGGCCCGATCAGCGCGGCAACCAGCGCAATGATCAGGGCGATCGCCAATCCGAGCAGCGTCGTCTGCACGGTGTCTCCTCTTGAGGGCGCGCCTCACGCGTCGCGGGCGCCTCCGGCTTCGGCCCAAGCGCCGACATTCAGGCAGGCGCCATGCCGCCGCCCCTATATATCCACATATTAAGGAGAACTATGGCGAAGTCACAGCAGCTTGGGCGCCGGACCGCTCACCAGCTTGCCGGCAGCCGCTTGAGGCCGCGCAGGACGAAGGTCGGCCGCCATTCCGGGTTGGCCGCGTCATCCAGCCGCAGGTCCGGCAAACGCCGCAGCAGGGTCGAGATCGCAATCTCGGCCTCGATGCGCGCCAGTTGCGCGCCGAGGCAGAAATGGATGCCCCCGCCGAAGGACAGCGGACGCACATTGGGCCGGGTGATATCGAGCCGGTCAGGCCGGTCGGGATAGACGGCCGGGTCGCGGTTGGCCGAGCCTAACAGGCACAGCACGCTTTCACCCTTGGCGATCTTCTTGCCGCCGAGATCGTCAATGTCTTCCAGCGTGACCCGCCCGGTCATCTGCACCGAGGAATCGTAGCGCAGAAACTCCTCGATCGCGTTGGTGATCAGTTCGGGGCGCGCCTTAAGCAGCGCCAGTTGATCCGGATTGCGATGCAACGCCAACAGCCCGTTGCCGATCAGGTTGACCGTGGTCTCGTGTCCAGCCCCGAACAGCAGGATGATGTTGGAGGTCAGCTCCTCATTTGTGAGTTTCGAGCCGTATTCCTCGGCCTGCACCAGTTGCGTGGTCAGATCGTCGCCGGGCTGTTTCCGCCGCAGTTCGAATAGCTGCTGGAAATACATCTGCGACATCATGTAGGCGGCATTGCCCTGGGCGATTTCGTCCGGCTTCAACGGCACGGGATCGAGAATGCGACCGCCGTCGCGCGAGCTGTTATAGAAAACCTCGCGGTGTTCTTCAGGAATTCCGAGCATGTCGCAGATGATGGTGACGGGCAGGCGGAAGGCGAAATCCTCGATCAGGTCCATGGATCCCTGCGGGACGATGCGATCGAGCGTCTCATCCACGATCTGCTGGATCCGCGGCCGCATGTCGTCCACCCGCCGCGCCGTGAAGGCCTTCACCACCAGGCCACGCAAGCGGCTGTGATCGGGCGGATCCTGTTGCAGCATCCAGTGGCTCATCGAGCGGAAGATCGGCTCGTCCATGATCTTCGGGCCATAGCGCCGTACCGATCGCTCGACGAAATCCTTGCCGAAGCGTTTGTCGCGCAGAACGTTGCTCACATCGGCATGGCGGCTTGCGAGATACATGCCGTGCGGCGTGACATGCACGGGATCGACGCGGCGCAGCAGGTCGTAATGCGGATAGGGATCGCGGATGAACTCCGGCGACAGCGGGTTGAACAACGGTGCGGTCGCCGCGGCCTGAGCGTGTTCGTTCATAGGCGTCTCCTCCCCGGTTTCGCCGAATATAGGGGGCTAACAACTACAGATGAAGGTCTTAGTCGAGCGGATTTGACCCTCTAGCCGCAAGGGCCGCCAAAAGGATGTCAGAATACGACGGCTTATCCGCTAGCCGGCTATCCGGTGCAAGCGGCCGGCGACGGCGCGGACCTTGCGCGGGGACGCGAACCATACCGCCAGCGCAGACAGCGCGCTCATGCCGATCCCGATGGCGAAGGCGAGCGTGTAGCTGCCCGTGACGTCATGCAGGACGCCGGTGATCCATGGACCCGCAGCGCCACCTGCCAGTGCTGCGACCATGATGGTGCCGAAAATACTGCCGTAATGCCTGCCCTGAAAGATTTCGACCACGACCGCCCCCATGATCGAGGTCAGCCCGTAACCGAGCGCACCTTGCGTGAACACCATGAGATAGACGAGCGCCATGGAATGAACCTGCGCCAGCGCCATCAGCGCGGCAAAGCAGATCGCAAAACCCGCGCAGCTGATGCTCCAGACCCATTCGCGTCCGATCCGGTCGGACACGTGTCCAAAGAAAATCTGGCCGGGAATACCGAGAAGACTGACGGCACCGAGCGACCACACACCCACTGCCGGGCTGAAGCCGATGTCGAGCAGATATTTGGTCTGATGCACCTGCACGGCGTACCAAACGTAAAGTCCGCCGAAATAGCCGGCTGACAGCCACCAAAACCGCGCCGTGCCGAACGCGCGTGACAAGGTCCAGTCGGTAGCGGCCCATTCGGGGTCGACGACGTTCGAGACCGTGTTTTTTGGCGCCGACGCCGACGGCGCGGCATCGCCGTCCGGCAGAAGACCCAGATCCTCCGGGCGCTTGCGCAGGAGAAGGTTGATCGGCGCGAGCACGATCAGAAGCAAAAGCCCCATCGCGGTGCAGGCGGTTCGCCAGCCGCCGTGGTCGATCATGACCTGCACCCAGGGCAGTAGCGTGACCGAACCGATGCCGACGCCTGCGAAAGCAACGCCAATGGCAAGGCCGCGGCGGCGATTGAACCAGTTGGGAAGATAAAACGATTGACCGGAATAGCCGAGACAGATGCTGCCGGCGCCAACCAGCACGCCGATGGTCAGATAGAGATGCCAAGGCTGCGTCGTCAGCGGCGCCAGCAGCAGCCCAGCCGCCATCAGCGCCACACCGAGCTCCATCACGCTACGCGGACCGAGACGGTCCATCAGGCGGCCGATCAAGGGGCTTACGATCGCCGAGGCGACAAAGCCGAACGAGAACGCGCCGGCGGTCACCCCGCGGTCCCATCCGAACTCGCCGAGGATCGGCGGAAACAGCAGCGAAAACGCGGTGCGGGCGTTGACACCGATCGCCATCGTGACGAAGGTTACCGCGATGATGATCCAGCCGTAGAAAAACGGAAGTCGCATCGAAGTCCTTTTTTGTCGGCTGATATCCTGGCGCGTCCCTTGGCGCCCGATGGAGAGAAACCTATATCCGTGATTGCGGGCGAAAGCGACGATCCGCGCAATAACCTGGGAGGTAAAACATGGCGCTCGGTGTCAAACAGATGATGGAAGCCGCCAACGCCGCGGTGCCGAAGATCACCGCAGCAGAGGCGCGGGAGAAGATCGCCAAGGGCAACACGCTGCTATTGGACATCCGTGACGGAACGGAAGTGCAGGCGAGCGGCAAGGCTGCCGGCGCCGTCCACGTCTCGCGGGGCCTGCTGGAATTTCGCGCCGACCCGGATTCACCCACCCACGACAAGAATTTCGCCAAGGACAAGACCGTCCTGATCTATTGCGCGTCCGGTGGCCGCGCCGCGCTGGCCGGCAAGCTGCTCAAGGACATGGGCTACCACGATGTCTACAACATCGGCGGCTTCAAGGATTGGGCCGACAGCGGCGGCGCGATCGAGAAATAGCGCACGCATGATCCAGACCCGCAGGGCCGCGTACCGGCTATTGCGCGAGCTGCGGGTGATCGCGCAGCACCTCTTCGCGGATTGAGGGCGCCCGGATCGCGCGAAACAGGATTCGCGCTGCCCGCTGGTTGTCCGTTATCAGGCACAGGCCGATGATCTGGCGCACGGCGGAGTCGCGCAGCAGGTCATCGCCGATCTTCATGGCGGTTTCCATGGCGGCGCGCGCCGCGCGCTCACAACGTTCGGCTTCGGCTGGCTGCCTCTTGTCGGCGATGTCCTCAGCCGCGCGGCATATATCACGAATGCGGTGCGCGGCCTCGATATCGCCGATCGGCCACGCAATGGGCTCTTCCCAAATATCCTTCGATTTAGGCTTGTTGAACCAGCGCATCGCCATGACGCATCTTCCCAAAACTCAACCATGCCGACGTCGGTGACTAGCGAATGGTCGGCGCCGATGGATTCACTCGCCTCACTGTGATCGGAGAGCCATCCGATTCAAAACGCAAGTCGTATTTCTTGCCGCTTCTGTCGGTCGCCGAGCAGACGACGCTGGTGACGTGACCGGTGGCGAAATTGCCGAGTTGCACGCACCTTCCCGCCGACTTCACGACCGTCGGCACCGGCAGACCATCGGCCTTTGGCTGGTTCTTCGAATTGAGCAGCATGCGGTCGACCGTCAGGTCGTATAGATTCTCGTTGGTTCGCCGGCCGTTTTCGCCGGAGAACGAGACGATGTGGCTTTGGTCGGCGGGGTCGTCGAGTGCGATGGTGAAATAGGCCCGGCCCTTCACGCTATGGGCATAGGCGACCGTGCGGCATGGAAAAGCGTGACCCGCGACATTCAGCGTGCTGCATATTCCCGTCATCAGCGCGAACAAATCGGTGTCCGGCGTCTGTGGTTTCAGCTCATCCGCGGCACCGGCGGAGGCAGGCGCCGGGCCAGCGTCCTCCGCCCGCGCAATGCCCGCGATCGCGGCGGTGAGGATCAAGGCGGTGGCACTTATTCGCCAGGACTGGCGCATTAACGGACCTCGTCGAGCTTAAGCCTGCGGAATGATCTTTCCGGGATTGAAAATGTTCTGCGGATCGAGCGCCTGCTTGATGGCGCGCATGGCGTCGATGGCCTCAGAGCCGAGTTCGCCCCTGAGATATTTCTGCTTGCCCTGCCCGATGCCGTGTTCGCCGGTGCAGGTGCCGCCCATCGACTGCGCCCGTTCGACCAGGCGATGCATGAACTCTTCGCCGCGCGCCATTTCGCCGGCGTCGTCGACGTCGCACAAGAGCGAGCAGTGGAAATTGCCGTCACCGACGTGGCCGACGATCGGCGATTGCAGCCGCAGGCGCTTCAGATCGTCCTCGGTTTCGGTGACGCAATCGGCGAGCCGCGAAATCGGAACGCACACGTCGGTCGCCACCACCCCCGCGCCGGGACGAAGCGCCTTGACAGACCAGTAGGCGTCGTGCCGCGCCTGCCACAACTTGGTGCGGTCCTCGGGCCGTGTCGTCCAGGTGAACCCACCGCCGCCGCATTCCTTGGCGATCTCGGCGAAATTCTTCGACTGCTCGGCGACGTCGGCCTCGCTGCCGTGAAATTCGAGCAGCAGCAACGGCGTCTCCGGCAAGGACAGTTTCGAATAGGAATTGCAGGCTTTGACCTGCTCGGCGTTCAAAAGTTCGATTCGCGCGACCGGAATGCCGGTCTGGATCGCCATGATCGTCGCCTGGCAGGCGCCGCGCACGCTGTCGAACGAACAGGCCGCCGCTGCAATTGTTTCGGGAATGCCGCGCAGCTTGATCGTGAGTTGGGTGATAATCCCGAGCGTGCCTTCGGCGCCGATAAACAGATGGGTGAGGTCATAACCGGCGCTGGATTTTTTCGCTCGCGTTCCGGTGGTGATGATCTCGCCGTCGCCGCGCACCACTTTGAGCGCCAGCACATTCTCGCGCATGGTGCCGTAGCGAACCGCGTTGGTGCCGGAGGCGCGGGTCGAGGCCATGCCGCCGAGCGAGGCATCGGCGCCGGGATCGATCGGAAAGAACACGCCCTGGTCGCGCAGATGCTCGTTGAGCGCCTTGCGGGTGACGCCAGGCTCGATCACACAGTCCAGATCCTCGGCGTGGACTTCCAGCACCCTGTTCATGTCGTGAAAATCGACGCAAACGCCGCCGGCGGGCGCGTTGACCTGACCCTCCAGCGACGTGCCGGTGCCAAAAGCAATCACGGGAACGCCATGGCTGGCGCAAATCCGCACCACATCCTGAACGTCGGTCGTCTCTTGCGCGAATACCACCGCATCCGGCGGCTGCGACTGGAGCCAGGTCGTGGTATGGGCATGCTGTTCGCGCACCGCCTGCGATGTGACGAGGCGATTGCCGAACCGCGCGGCGAGCTTTTCCACCGCTGCGGCAACCGCCTTCGCCTCCGCCCGCTTCGGAATATTGGTGATGGTCGTGCCCACGATAACTCCTCCCACGGAAATACCGTGGCAAAGGATATATAGAGGGTCAAGAGATGTCGGCGAGCGAAGAGAGATGGACACCATGACGACACAATCTGGCACCGGCGGGATCAATCGGCCGGCGCCATTCCTGTCTTCGGTGATGCGGATCGAACCGCAATGGATCGATTATAACGGCCATCTCAACATGGCCTATTATAATGTGATGTTCGACCGGGCGATCGACGAGCTATGGCTCGTGCTCGGCATTGGTCCGGACTACAAGAAGGCGCGCAACTTCTCGACCTTCACCGCCGAATGTCACGTCCGCTACTTGCGCGAAATTCATCTCGGCGATCCCGTGCAGATCTCGATCTATCTGCTCGACGCCGACGACAAGCGTCTGCATACATTCGAGGAGTTACGTCATGCCGGCGAAGGATGGCTGTCGGCGACATCGGAAAACATGACCCTGCATGTCGACATGGGCCTGCGAAAGACCGCGCCCTTCCCGCCTGACATCCGCACAACGATCGACGCCGTCGCCCGCGCTCATGCGTCGGTCGCAAGTCCCGAAGGCATCGGCCGGGCGATCGGAATGCCCGCGAAGAAATGATCGCTAAACCCGTGTCCTGCCGCGCGCCAGGCCGACCACAGCCGACACGATGAACAGAATGACGGCGATAAAGAAGATCGCCTTGGCGATCTCGATGGAGGCGCCTGCGACGCCGCCGAAACCCAGGACGCCGGCGATCAGCGCGATGATCAGGAAGGTGACGACCCAGCCCAACATGACATTCTCCGCTTCAAGTCTCGATTCCGGCGTCGCACTGCGAACGCTGACGCAGGCGGTGAAATAATCGTGCCCCGGAACAAAGGTTCCGCCGCCCTGGCTTGCGGAACGAACGAAAAATCCCGATTGGAGAGGAACAGACGGACAGGTGTCTAAGGGCTGGATAACTCCTGTCAAATCCGCGCCTGCACCCTATATGGGCCGTGTTCCTGTTATGAAGGCTCCCCTTTGCCGGCCTGCGGTGTAAACGTGGGCCGAGACCGAATCATGAGATGACCGAGCCGAGCCAACTGCCCCACACGAGCGTTCCCGAGCACCAGCCGTTGGCCGGTGGCATTGCCGCGCGTGCGCGCGCCGCCGCCGCGCCCACCTATCTTGCCCGCCTCAATCCCGAGCAGCGCGAGGCGGTGGAGACGCTGGATGGCCCGGTGCTGGTGCTCGCGGGTGCCGGTACCGGCAAGACCCGCGTCCTGACCTGCCGGATCGCCCATATTCTCAGCCAGGGCCGGGCGCGGCCGGGCGAAATCCTCTCGGTCACCTTCACCAACAAAGCCGCGCGCGAGATGAAACTGCGCCTCGGCCAGATGCTTGGCCAGGCCGTCGAAGGCATGCCATGGCTCGGCACCTTTCATTCCATTGGCGGGCGCATCCTGCGCACCCATGCCGAGATGGTGCAGTTGAAATCCAATTTCACCGTGCTCGATACTGACGATCAGGTCCGCCTGCTCAAGCAGCTTTTGCAGGCCGAAGGCATCGACGACAAACGCTGGCCGGCGCGGATGCTCGCCGGCCTGATCGACGGCTGGAAGAATCGCGGGCTTGGTCCATCGCAAGTGCCGTCGGGCGAAGCTGCGGTATTCGCCAACGGCAAGGGCGGCAAGCTCTATGCGAGCTATCAGGAGCGGCTGAAGATTCTCAACGCCGCCGATTTCGGCGATCTGCTGCTGGAAAACCTCCGTTTGTTCCGAGAACACCCGGATGTGCTGCGGCAATACCAGCACCGCTTCAAGTTCATTCTGGTCGACGAGTACCAGGACACCAACGTCGCGCAGTATCTCTGGTTGCGGCTGTTGTCGCAGGCGCCGTCCTCTACCTCGCCCCGCGCTTCTATCCCCTCTCCCCTTGTGGGAGCCGAGACGAGCGAAGCTCGCTCTTGGGGTGTCGAGACGCGAAGCGGCGAGG
>NZ_JBAVCF010000300.1:0-5562 GCF_049586575.1 Bradyrhizobium sp. | reverse complement strand
GCTCTGTAATTGGCGCCGCTAACACATTTGACACCAACGGCGCGGCCGGCGGCTTGATCGCAACGCCGGCAAGCGCTTCCGCCATCGCATCGGCCGCCGGCTGCATCAACCGGCAATGAAACGGTGCCGACACCGGCAGCAGCATCGCGCGCCTGGCACCTTTTGTTTTCGCGATCTCGACGGCACGCTCGACGGCGGCTTTGTCGCCGGAAACGACCACCTGGCCGCCGCCATTGTCGTTGGCGGCCTGACAGACCTGTCCTTGTGCTGCTTCGTCCGCAACAGCTACCGCGGCCTCGTAGTCCAGACCGAGCAAGGCTGCCATGGCGCCGACCCCTACCGGAACGGCCTTCTGCATGGCCAGCCCACGAATGCGAAGCAAGCGCGCGGTGTCGGTCACGGTGAGGCTACCGGCCGCCGCCAGCGCGGAATATTCGCCGAGCGAGTGTCCGGCAACGAAGGCGGCGTTTTTGGCCACAGAGAAACCGGCTTCGCCTTCCAGCACGCGCATCGTCGCCAATGAGACTGCCATCAGCGCCGGTTGGGCATTTTCGGTGAGTTGCAATTTCTCGGCCGGACCTTCCCAGATAATAGCTGTCAGCTTTTCGCCGAGTGCAGCATCGACCTCGTCGAACACCGCGCGCGCCGCCGGAAAAGACTCCGCCAGCGCCTTGCCCATGCCGACGGCTTGGGAACCCTGACCCGGAAAGGTGAATGCTGCCGTCATGAATGCTCCCGGACATCTATTTCTCCCGCGGACGCTCCGCCGCAAGCGGAAAAGCAGGAAATATGTATATTTTCAGTATCTTGCGAGAAAATCCAAAACCAGGATCGTACCAAGTCGCCAATCGGGCCCGCAAGCCGGGCCGAAAGACACCGCTCGAGGCCGGGCTGTCAAGCTGCGCCGTAGAATGAAACCCGCCTCAAGCGGACGGGCGCCTAAAACCCGCCTCCGGTCTGGTCAACGCCAACTTCGACGCCAGCCTGCGCGCGCCGTGCGCTGCTCACGAGTTTTCCGGGACGGTCGTCATGGTCAGGTTTGGCGGTCGCGAGCCGCAGCACGGCGGCATAACCGGTTTGCACCTCCATACGGCCGGCGAAGCGGCTTTGGCTGAGAATGCGATGAACGAGTGGAAGGTTGTAGCAGGGGACGTAGAACAGCAGATGGTGTTCCAGGTGGTAGTTTACATAATAGGGCGCGATGAACAGCCGCTCGGCGAAATTGGCCCGGGTCGTGCGCGTGTTGCGCAGGGGATCGTGGCTGTCCGGAACGACGGCATGTTCGGCGATATTACGAATGCGAGTGATCACCATCATCCAGGTCAGAAGCGGCACCAACCAAAGCAGCGGATATGCCCACCAGACGCCGGCCGCAGCCAGTGCTGCAAACAGCATCACGTTCGTCAGGCATTGAGGACCGAGCTTGTCCCAGAAATGAGCGGCGCGGCGCCCAAGTGGCCATCCTTGAGGGCCGAGAGCATTCAACAATTGCGCCTTGCGCTGCTGGTAGCCGGTCTGTCCCGTGATGTCGCGAAAGAACTTGCGGCGATAGCTCAACCTCGTGATCGGAAACGGGGCCGATAGCACGAGGTCAGGGTCGTCCTCCTGTTGGGTTCGCGCATGGTGCTGCAGATGATAGCGGCGATAGGCGCGGGTCTCGGCAAAGATGGGGTAGGCGCAAAACCACTGGCTCAAGGTCAGGTTGAGCTTCTCGTCGGCGGACAGGCATCCGTGCGCCCCGTCATGCATCAGGATGGCAAGCCCAAGCTGACGCGAGCCGACGATCGCGACCGCCAACAGGTAAGTCACGGGATTGGGCCACCAGGCGACCAGCGCGATCGCCCCCAGGATCAGCGCCCAGGCATGCGCGATCAGGGCCGCGCCCTTCCAGGTCGAGCGGCGGCGGACTCCGATCAACTGCTCTTCTGTCAGAAAATCGCGGGCGCGCATGCGAAGTGCGGTCATCTCCTAAGCCTCCCGATCCGATTTTGTGGCAGCGGACGCGCCGACCTCGTCAACCCGGCGCAGCCGCGCCGCGTCGTCAGACGGCGACACTTGCTCGTCAAGTACACGCAGCATCTCGGCGCAGAGCGCGTCGGACGAGCGACCCATGGCGTAACCCTCGACCATGACGCCGATCGCAACCGCCCAGAACCTTCGCGAAGTCGTGTCAGGTTCGCGCAGGCTGCGCCAGCCGTGCCGGTCGATCTTGTTTGCGTAGGCCCGCAAGCCTTCCGCGTGCAATCGATCGATGGTGCGCTCGACAAGCGGCGCCAAGTCCTGGCGGCGGCGCGTCAATGTCAACGCTTCGGCGAAGAAGGCGACGGAGTCCGTTGAGGTTACGGTCTCGACCAGCGCCCGCGTGTAGTCCCGCGGCGTCCGCGCCTGAAGGGCGGCCGCCTCCGCGGCACGCGCGAGATAGAGCATGTCGCGGCACGCAGCTTCGACGAACAAGGCCTCTTTGGTCCGGAAATAATAGGTGATCTGGCTAGGAAAGGCATCGGCAACGGCAGCGATGTCGGCAATCGAGACCCCCGATAGCCCGCGCTCCCGGAACAGACGGCTCGCGGCATCCAGGAGCAGCGAACGCATTTTGCGTCCGGCTGTGCGGGTCGCCCGTACCGTATGTTTCGGATCGCCAACGGGCATGTCGGACGCGATTTCTAAGGCCATGAGGCTCTCCACTTGAGTTATTTGTATGATATACAAACAAATAACTCAAGGAAAACCGCACCGACGCTGGGTCCGCGTTTCACCGACAGCTCCGGCCCTGACGATATTGGAACCGGCAGACTCCACCGTTTTGCTTGCCAGCACGGCCAAAATGCTTATAACGCGCCCATCCGTGGGTCCCCGGCCGGGAGCTGAACGGACGGTCTCAGCAATTTCACCCTTTCAGGTGTTTTGATGCGGCAGGGCCAGTCGGCCCGTCGTCCCGTGCTTCCGCCTTCTTGAGCTTATCCCGAGTCCTTTCCGAAGGGTTCGAAGGGCTTGCCGCCGGCGACCTACGCCAACACAGGAAAGGACATCCATGCCTCTTTATGAGCATGTTTTTCTCGCGCGTCAGGACGCGAGCACCCAGCAGGTCGAAGAACTGACCACCCAGATGACCGGCATCGTCGAGCAGGCCGGCGGCAAGGTCACCAAGACGGAGAACTGGGGCGTGCGCTCGCTGACCTATCGCATGAGCAAGAATCGCAAAGCGCACTTCGTGCTGCTCAATATCGACGCGCCCTCGGCCGCGGTTGCCGAGATCGAGCGTCAGGAGCGGATCAGTGAAGACGTGATCCGTTACCTGACCGTTCGTGTCGAGGAGCTTGAAGAAGGTCCCTCGGCGATGATGCGCAAGGCCGATCGCGACCGCGAGCGCGACGATCGGGGTGGCGGTTTCCGTGGTGATCGCGACGGTGGCTTCCGTGGCGATCGTGACGGCGGCTTCCGCGGCGATCGCGGCCCACGCCGCCCCCGCGAAGACGTCGAAGTGGCGGAAGAGGAGTAAGAACCATGGCCGAAGCTGGTGCACGCCGTCCGTTTTTCCGCCGCCGCAAGACCTGCCCGTTCACGGGTCCGAATGCGCCGAAGATCGACTACAAGGACTCCAAGCTGTTGATGCGTTACGTTTCCGAGCGCGGCAAGATCGTGCCGAGCCGCATCACTGCCGTTTCCGCCAAGAAGCAACGCGAGCTCGCGCGCGCCATCAAGCGCTCGCGTTTTCTCGGTCTGCTTCCTTACGTCATTCGCTAAAGAACCTCGGTCCGCGGCCTGTGCCGCGGGCCGGACTATTCATAAGGCTTCCGGGTCGTCCGGTTGCCGATGGTTGGGGTCAAAAAGACCTCTAACCGCTCGAAGGGGGCGGGACAGCTGATGATCGCGACCATATCCATGGCATTGGCGGCCGGCCTCGCGTCGGCTTTGATGTTCGCCTCGATCACGTCGGGCGCGCCGATTTCGCTGCTGCTGATCAACCTCGCGCCATTGCCGCTGATGGTAGTGGGCGTGGTATGGGGCCCGTTAAGCGCAGCCATCGGCGGGATCGCGGCGACGGCCGTCATTGCCTCCCTATTTGGCCTTCCCTATTCCGGAATGTTTGCGGTGGTGAATGCACTGCCGGCCTGGTGGCTGGCGCATCTCGTCCTGCTCGCGCGTCCGGTTCCGCAGGAAGTCGCCGGCGCAAATCCGGACGACACGCTGGAGTGGTACCCGGTCGGCCGGATTCTGCTCTGGATCGTCTTTTTTGCAACCATCATCACGGCGATCACGCTGCTCATGATGGGCACCGATGCCGCAGCGATCCACAATACGATTCGCAAAGGCTGGGGCGACATTCTGGAATCGACGGGCCTGACGCTCAACGATTCCACGCTTGATGCGCTGGTGCTGATCGCGCCCATAGGCGCGGAAATGGCTGCCGTGGCCATGCTGACACTCAACCTGTGGCTCGCGGCCAAAATCGCCGCGACATCGGGAAGATTGCACCGCCCGTGGCCGGATCTGAAAAATACGGCGCTGCCGAACGTGGTGATCGCAGTCCTGTTTGCTGGCATCGTCTGCTGTTTTTCCCGCGGGCTGCCGGGGATTTTTGCGCAAGTGGTAACCGCCGGCCTTTCGATCGCCTATGCCTTGACCGGCTTTGCCGTGCTGCACACCCTTACACTCGCCCTGAAAAGCCGCCCGTTGTGGCTTGGTTGCGCCTACGCCGTGGTCGCTGGCTTCGCCTGGGCTCTGTTGGCAGTCGCCTTGCTTGGGCTAGCCGACGCCGTCTTTGGACTCCGCCAGCGCTATTTGCGCAGCAGACCGCCGCCACTGCCCAAGTCCTGATCATGAACCTCACTTTTCAATCCGAAATAGTCTGAAAGGAAAACGAACATGGAAGTCATTCTGCTGGAACGCGTCGCCAAGCTTGGCCAGATGGGTGAAGTCGTCCGCGTCAAGGACGGGTTTGCCCGCAATTTTCTGCTCAAGCGCGGCAAGGCGCTGCGGGCGACCGCAGACAACCGCGCCAAATTCGATGGCATGAAGGCCGAACTGGAAGCGCGCAACCTTCAGGCCAAGGGTGAAGCCGGCAAGGTCGCCGAAAAGATCGACGGCCGCAACGTCGTCATCCTCCGGCAGGCCTCAGAGACTGGACAGTTGTTCGGGTCGGTCAGCGTTCGCGACATCATCTCGTCGTTCCAGAACGATGGCGTCAGCATCAGCCGCAGCCAGGTCATGCTGGACGCGCCGATCAAGACCATCGGCAAGCACAAGATCGCGATCGCCGTGCATCCGGAAGTCGAAGTTGGCGTGACCGTCACGGTTGCGCGCAGTGCGGACGAGGCCGAACGCATCAACCGCGGCGAGGATATCTCGACGCGTCAGGAAGATCGGGATGCAGCCGCGGAAGCCATCGCTGCCGCCGGCGAGTTCTTCGATCCCGAAGCCCTCCCCACCGATTTGGCGCCGCAGCCGAGCCCCGCACCCGAAGAATAGGCGGCGGACCTTGACCGATACGAAAAAACTCGGCCGATCAGGCCGAGTTTTGTTTTCGTGGGTTGCAGACTTGTCGGCGCAAATGCCGCTGCC
>NZ_JBAVCF010000299.1:0-5220 GCF_049586575.1 Bradyrhizobium sp. | reverse complement strand
GGCGGCAGGAAGCCGCCGCGCGCCGGGTGGCCGTCCGGGCCAAGCTCCGAGGCCGCAACCACCGCCGGCGCCAGGCACCAGTGCACGGTGAAGGGCGCGGCATCGCCGGTCCTGGGCTCGCCAACGGGAAGAAACAGCGTGGCGCGCAAAGCCTTCACCAGTTGCGCGGTGACGATGTCGGACGCTTCGGTGCTACGGCCGATCCATTGCCGCAAATGATCGAGGTCGGGTTTTTCGCTCATGAGGCTTTGGTCCGTGCAGAGGGTTTTGGGATCGAGGCCGGGCGCTCGCCGATCGCAGGCACCGCGCCGTACTGGCGCGGCTCGCCGACGACGATCGCGGCCGGCGCCGGATAGCTCACCACGCCATTGGGCGTCGTCACCTCGATGCGCCGCAGATGCGGGTGTTGGGCGAGATCGGCCATGGTGTTGACCTCGGCAAAGGCAATGTCGGCGTCCGACAGCCGCTGCAACAACTCGTCGCGCGTCATGGAAGCAAAGCTGTTGCCGACAATGCCGTCGGTCAGCGGGCGATTTTTGACGCGTTCGACCATGTTGGAAAAGCGCGGGTCGTTCGGCAGGTCGGGCTGGCCGAGCACCTCAGTGCAGAGTTTTTTCCATTCCCGCTCGCTCTGGATCGAGATCAGGATGTCCTTGCCGTCCTTGGAGCGGAACACGCCGTAAGGCGCGATCGAGGGATGGGCGAGGCCGATGCGCTTCGGAGGCTGGCCGGCTTCCGAATTGATCAGCGGCACGGCGAGCCAGTCGGCCATCACGTCGAACATCGAGATGCGGATATCGGCGCCCTTGCCGGTGCGCGAGCGTGCGATCAGTGCCTCCAGGATCGCAGCATGGGCCGTGGCGCCGGTGGCGATATCGACGATCGACAGTCCGACACGCGAAGGGCCCTCCGGTCCGCCGGTGATCGAGGCGAGGCCACTCTCGGCCTGGATCAGGAGATCGTAGGCCTTGCGGTGTGCGTAAGGCCCTTCATCGCCATAGCCCGTGATGGTGCATGTGATCAGCGACGGATAGTCCTTCTTCAGTCGCTCAATCGAAAAGCCGAGCTTGTCCATCGAGCCGGGTTTTAGATTCTGCAACAGCACGTCGGCGCCTGCGATCAGCCGCTCCAGCTGGCTGCGGCCTTCCTTTGTCGCGAGGTCGACGACCTCGGAATCCTTGCCGCGGTTGAGCCAGACGAAATAGCTGCTCTGCCCCTTGGCGGCGGCGTCATAGCCGCGGGCGAAATCGCCCTCGGGACGCTCCACCTTGATGACATGGGCGCCGGCATCGGCCAGCCGCGACGAGCAGAACGGCGCGGCGACGGCCTGTTCGACGGCGATGACGGTTATTCCTTCAAGCGGCAACATGGCAATATCTCATAGATTGCATAGTCATCTCGTCAAAGCCGCTTCCGCTTCTGGCCTCATGGTTCGAGACGCGTCGCAAGTGCGGCGCTCCTCACCATGAGGGTCTTAGGGCTTGCCGCGTAGAAAGTCCTCATCCTGAGGAGCCCGCCGCCGGCGGGCGTCTCGAAGGATGGCTGCGACGGGTATATCGCCGAAAATCGTCTTGTCATTTGTTACCGTTCCACGCCTCGTCTCAATAGGAGCGCGGCATGCCGAGCACATGCTCGGCGATGTAGGACAACACCAGATTGGTCGAGATCGGCGCCACCTGATAGAGCCGCGTCTCGCGGAATTTGCGCTCGACATCGTATTCTTCCGCGAAGCCGAAGCCGCCGTAGGTCTGCACGCAGGCGTTGGCCGCTTCCCAGGAGGCATCCGCCGCCAGCATCTTGGCCATGTTGGCTTCCGCGCCGCAATCAAGTCCCGCCTCGTATTTGCGTGTGGCTTCCTTCACCATCAGTTCGGCCGCGCGCATCGCCGCATAGGCTTTGGCGATCGGAAACTGGATGCCCTGATTCTGGCCGATCGGGCGGCCGAACACCGCCCGCTCCTTGGCGTAAGTCGACGCCTTCTCGATGAACCATTTGGCGTCGCCGATGCATTCTGCCGCTATCAGGATGCGCTCGGTATTCATGCCGGAAAGGATGTAGCGAAAGCCCTTGCCTTCCTCGCCGATCAGGTTTTCGGCCGGCACCTTCATGTCGGTGAAGAACACTTCCGTCGTGGAGTGGTTCATCATGGTGCGGATCGGGCGGATCGAGAGCCCGGCCTTCTTGGCCTCTCGCATGTCGACGATGAAGACCGAAAGCCCGTCGGTGCGCTTCTTGGCCTGTTCCTTCGCCGTGGTGCGCGCGAGCAGGATCATCAGGTCGGAATATTCGGCGCGGCTGGTCCAGATCTTCTGGCCGTTGACGATATAGCCGTCATTGCCTTCGCGGCGCGCGAAGGTTTTCAGCGAGGAGGTATCGGTGCCGCTGGTGGGCTCCGTCACACCAAACGCCTGCAATCGCAGTTCGCCGCTCGCGATCTTCGGCAGCCATTTGCCCTTCTGCGCCTCGCTGCCGTGCCGCAGCAGCGTGCCCATGGTGTACATCTGGGCGTGGCAGGCGCCGGCATTGCAGCCGGCGCGGTGAATCTCCTCCAGGATCGCGGTTGCGGCCGACAATTTCAGGCCCGCGCCGCCATACTCCTCCGGGATCAGCACCGCGAGATAGCCGGACTCGGTGAGCGCATCGACAAAGGCCTTCGGATAGGCCATTTCGCGGTCGAGCTTGCGCCAGTATTCGCCGGGGAATTGCGCGCAGAGCTTGGCGACGGCGTCGCGGATATCGGCGTGTTCGTCCTGATCGTGGGCGGTCATTTTGTCTCGGCTTGCAGGTCAATCGGTGCGCGGATGCGGCCTCCCGGGATAGGCGGGTCCTGAGGCGCGTTCAAGGGGATAGTTCCCGCTTACCGCACGATCTACGCAGGTATGCGCACCGGCAAGGACTCGATGCCGCGCACAAAGCTGGAATAAACCCGCTTCGGTTCGCCGACCACCTCGATCCGCTCGAACCGCTTCAGGATTTCCTGCCAGACGATCTTCAACTGCAATTCGGCAAGCCGCATGCCGACGCAGCGATGAATGCCGAAGCCGAACGACAGATGGATTTTCGGACGCGCGCGGTCGATGATGAATTCGTTGGGCCGTTCGATCACTTCCTCGTCGCGATTGCCGGAGACATACCACATCACGACACGGTCGCCCTTGCGGATGGTCTTGCCGCCAAGCTCGGTATCGACCAGCGCGGTGCGCCGCATATGGGCGAGCGGCGTCTGCCAGCGAATGACCTCCGGCACCATGGTGTCGATCAACGCGGGATTCTCGCGGAGCTTCTTGTACTGGTCCGGATGTTCGTTCAGCGCGAGCACCGATCCGCTCATGGTGTTGCGGGTGGTGTCGTTGCCGCCGACGATCAGCAGGATGATGTTCCCCATCAGATTGTCGGGGTCCATGTAGCGGGTGGCTTCGTTGTGCGCCATCATCGAGATCAGGTCGTTGCGCGGCTCGGCGTTGACGCGTTCGTTCCAGAGCTTGGCGAAATAGGCCGCGCATTCGTCCATCTCGGCGCGGCGCTGTTCCGCGGATTCGACGACGCCGCCCTTCGGCAGCGCGGTCGAAACATCCGACCAGCGGGTCAGCTTGCGCCGCTCCTCGAACGGGAAATCGAACAGCGTCGCCAGCATCTGCGTGGTCAATTCGATCGAGACCAGATCGACGAAATTGAAGGTCTCGTTGCGCGGCAGCGAATCCAGCACCCGCCCGGTGCGCTCGCGGATCAGGATCGCAAGTTCGTCCAGATGCGTCGGCGTGAACATCGGCTGCACGGTCTTGCGCTGCGCCGAATGCCGCGGCTGGTCCATCGCGATGAAGCTCGGCCAGTCATAGCCGGGTGGAACGTCCCGGATCGAGATACCGCCAAGCGACACGTCGGAGGAGAAGATGCCGTGATTGGTGTCGACGTGCATGATGTCGTTGTATTTGGTGACCGACCAATAGGGCTCGATCGGCGATTTGGTGCAGTAATGCACCGGCGCTTCCTTGCGCAGCCGCTCGAAATATGGCCACAGGGTATCGTTGCGGAACAATTGCGGCGCGCCGGGATGAAAGTCCTCCAGCGGCATCGAATAGGCAGCCTCGCGCGCGGCGCGCAGAAGCTCTTGCCGGTTGATCCCTGGGGGTGTCTGGATGTTCATGGTCGCTCTTCCCTGACCACTCCGTTGCCGGAGGGTGGTGATTTTGGATCAAATTACATCCCCTTGCACGCATCAGGGCAAGAGAGAGTTTTGACGGATTCGGCATCGAAGTGCCATGGCATGCCAGCGCTACCGACCTCCGTCGCCCGTGACAAGGTCAGGCCCAGGGATTAAGGCATTGGGCCAACCAGGAATTTGCCGGAGCCTGCCGCCATGATCCCCAACGCCTATCGGATGTTCAATTTCGACCTCGGCGAAACCGCGGATGCGCTGCGCGAGACGGTTCACGATTTCTCAAACAATGAGATTGCGCCGCGCGCCGCCGAAATCGACAAGACGAATCAATTTCCGATGGACCTCTGGCCCAAGCTCGGCGCGCTTGGTCTGCACGGTATTACCGTCGAGGAGGAATATGGCGGCTCGGGCTTAGGGTATCTCGAACATTGCGTCGCGATGGAAGAGATCTCGCGGGCGTCGGCCGCGGTCGGATTGTCTTACGGCGCGCATTCCAATCTCTGCGTCAACCAGCTCCGGCGCAACGGCAACGACGCGCAGAAGCAGAAATATCTGCCCAAACTGGTTTCCGGCGAACATGTCGGGGCGCTGGCGATGTCCGAGCCCGGCTCCGGCTCCGACGTGGTGTCGATGATGACGCGTGCGGAGAAGAAGGGCGATCGCTATGTCCTCAACGGCTCCAAGATGTGGATCACCAACGGCCCCGTCGCCGAGACGCTGGTGGTCTATGCCAAGACCGATCCGGCCGCCGGCCCGCGGGGCATCACCGCGTTCATCATTGAAAAGGGCATGAAGGGATTTTCCACCGCGCAGAAGCTCGACAAGCTCGGCATGCGCGGATCCGACACCGCCGAACTCGTGTTCGACAATTGCGAGGTACCGGAAGAAAACGTGCTCGGTCAGGTCGGCCGCGGCGTCAACGTCTTGATGTCGGGGCTCGACTACGAACGCGCGGTGCTGGCGGCGGGACCGCTCGGGATCATGCAGGCGTGCATGGACGCGGTGATTCCGTATGTTCACGAAAGGAAGCAGTTCGGCCAGGCGATCGGCGAATTCCAGAT
>NZ_JBAVCF010000298.1:0-3007 GCF_049586575.1 Bradyrhizobium sp. | reverse complement strand
GGGCGACACGCGCCGGCGCCACGGGCGCGATCGGCACGACCTCGCCGGTATAGGGCGATATCACCGGGGTCTTGTTGAGGTCGTAAAATTTCTTACCCGTCGTCGGGCAAATGCGTTTGGTTCCGAGATCGGATTTGGCCACGTGTGAAATCCTGGGAATCTTTCGAAAAGCGGTGCTTCACTTGGCTAGTTGGCAGGCCGCTGTCAATAGTGCTTTGCGGAAGAGGGGCAGGGCGCGTGACGCGGCGCGGCCGCCGGTGCTAGAACCCCGGGCCTGTCGGGCCTTTGAGGACACAATCTTGACCCATTCGGATCGCGCTGCCGATCGCAAGACCCCCATGGAAGCCCGCAGCAGCGGCCCCTTGACCGGGCGGGCCCGCGTTCCCGGCGACAAGTCGATCTCCCACCGTGCCCTGATTATGGGGGCGCTAGCGGTCGGGGAAACCCGAATATCGGGCCTGCTTGAGGGCGAAGATGTCCTCAATACCGCCAAATCGATGCGGGCCCTGGGCGCAAAGGTCGAAAGAACCGGCGACTTCGCCTGGAAGGTCAGGGGAGTGGGTGTCACCGGCTTTGCTGAGCCCGAGGGACCGCTCGATTTCGGTAATTCCGGGACCGGCTGCCGCCTGGTGATGGGGGCGGTCGCGGGATGTCCGATCACGGCGGTGTTCGATGGCGATGCCTCGCTTCGTTCACGGCCGATGCGTCGGGTGCTCGACCCCCTCGAATTGATGGGCGCGCGGGTTGGCGACAGCGGCGAGGGCGGGCGGTTGCCGTTGACCCTGGCAGGCGCCCGCGATCCCTTGCCGATCCTGTACCGGACGCCGGTCGCCTCCGCGCAGATCAAGTCCGCCGTGTTGCTGGCCGGATTGGCCGCGCCTGGCGTGACCACCGTGATCGAAAACGAGGCGAGCCGCGACCACACCGAACTCATGTTGCGGCATTTCGGGGCCGAGATCGTCTCCACCCCGGAGGGAAAGCATGGCCGCAAGATCGCGCTCAACGGTCAGCCCGAATTGCATGGCGAGAAAGTCGTCGTGCCCGCCGATCCCTCCTCGGCGGCTTTTCCGATCGTGGCGGCGTTGATCGTCGAGGGCTCGGATCTCATTCTGCCCGACGTCATGACCAATCCGCTGCGCACCGGGCTGTTCACGACGCTGCGCGAAATGGGCGGGGTGATCGAGGAGCGCGAGGTCCGCACCGATGCCGGTGAGCCGATGGCGGAGCTGCGCGTGCGCGGCTCGAAACTCAGGGGCGTCGAAGTTCCGCCGGAACGGGCCCCCTCGATGATCGACGAATATCTGGTGCTGGCGGTCGCGGCGAGTTTTGCCGAAGGCACGACCGTTATGCGCGGTTTGAGCGAATTGCGGGTCAAGGAATCCGACCGGCTGGCCGCTACCGCCGATATGCTGCGCGTCAACGGTGTCAAGGTCGAGATATCCGGCGACGACCTGATCGTGGAAGGCAAGGGCCATGTGCCCGGCGGCGGCCTCGTTGCCACCCATATGGATCACCGGATCGCGATGTCGGCTCTGGTGATGGGGCTTGCCTCCGACAAGCCGGTCAGGGTCGACGATACTGCTTTCATCGCCACCAGCTTTCCGGACTTCATTCCGATGATGCGCGCGCTCGGGGCCGACTTCTCATGATTATCGCCATCGACGGTCCCGCAGCCTCCGGCAAGGGTACGCTCGCCAAGCGCCTGGCCGCGCACTACAGCTACCATCACCTCGATACCGGCGTGATCTATCGCGCCGTCGCCCACGCCTTGATCAGCCGGGGGGCAGATCTCGAGGACGCGGCCGCCGCGGTCAGCGCAGCGCGGGGGCTCGACCCCGCAACCTTCGACAATCCGGCGCTGAAGTCGCATCAGGTTGGCACAGCCGCCTCTGTGGTCTCTGCCATCCCCGAAGTGCGGGCGGTGCTGGTCGGGTTTCAGCGTCAATTCGCTAGCCAACCGCCCGGCGCCGTTCTCGACGGCCGGGATATCGGCACCGTGATTTGCCCGGACGCGGAGGTGAAGATTTTCGTGGTTGCCGACCCCAAGATACGCGCCCATCGGCGGACCCTCGAAGCCCGTGCCCGCGGCGAAGCGGCGGATGAGGCCACCATCCTGGCCGATATCCTGGCGCGCGATGAACGCGACCGGAACCGGGCGGCCTCGCCTTTAAAGGCCGCTGAAGATGCTTACTTGCTCGATAACTCCCATTTGGATATAGAAGGCGGCGTCCGGGCCGCCATCGACATTATCGAGGCCGTCCGAGCGGGCCGGCAGAAGGTTTGAGCCTCTGCCGTCATTGGAGGAAAGCCCGCTCCGTCAGCTTTGGAAGTCGATATCTCGAACAGAATATTCGAGACTATCGTCTCCGGACATAACTCAACGTATCGAACATGCAGGCCAGCAGCCGGCCCGCTCACGCAATTTTTGCGGAGCGGTCGTCAGTAGTTTGCGGAACTCTGACCCTGTGCGTCCGATGCGCCCATTAACCCGAACGGCCGGCAATTCCCGCATCTGGAGAACAAATGGCTTCGACTGCTAGTTCCTATAATCCCACCCGCGACGATTTTGCCGCGATGCTCGATGAGTCCTTTGCCGGCGGCAACCTTCAGGAAAGCTCTGTCATCAAGGGCAAGGTTGTTGCGATCGAGAAAGACATGGCCGTGATCGATGTCGGCCTGAAGACCGAAGGCCGCGTGGCGCTGCGCGAATTCGCCGGGCCCGGCCGTGAAAGTGACCTCAAGGTCGGTGACGAAGTCGAGGTGTTTCTCGACCGCATCGAAAATGCGCTCGGCGAAGCCGTGCTGTCGCGCGACAAGGCGCGCCGCGAAGAGAGCTGGGGCAAGCTCGAGAAGGCCTTCAACAACAACGAGAAGGTTCACGGCGTCATCTTCAACCAGGTCAAGGGCGGCTTCACCGTCGATCTCGACGGCGCGGTAGCCTTCCTGCCGCGTTCGCAGGTCGATATCCGCCCGATCCGCGACGTCGCGCCGCTGATGAACAATTCGC
>NZ_JBAVCF010000297.1:0-12592 GCF_049586575.1 Bradyrhizobium sp. | reverse complement strand
GAGATCGGATGTTTCGGGCACCGCAACTCCAGAGGCCGCAACGCTCAAGCCGAGAACCGTCGCACAAATTGCATAGATTCGGATCATAGCAGCACGCATCATGCTTTCTCAATTCGTTTGAAGCATTTCGTCGGTGATAAATCCTGCCTCAGGACTTCGGTAGCTGGCAAATCCAAAATTCCGACAGTAGCGTAGCATTTTTGCTACCGAATCGAGGCTCTCAGTGGATTGGTCAAAGCGGATTGGCCGTCCGACGCCGAACGTCGCGTGTGACTCGCCATCGGAGCACCAGTGACTGTTACGGTTAGGAGGTCTGTTTCGGGTCGTGAGCTCATCTTGGCTCATTTCGGTCTTAGCACCTTTTTATGAGCGGCTACCGAACAGCGGCGCGCCGAGGGGGCGTGTTATGTGGCTTGAGGCCTCTCTACCCTAGAGGGTCGAGCCCCTCGCGACGTGACGCGCCCATTCGATGAATCGCTGGGCCACCGGGTTCAACGTTCTGGTGCGCAATGTTGCTGCGCCAATGGGCCCGCTGGTGATCGGCAGACGGACCGGCAACTCGACAAGAAAGGGATGCTTGGCCGGGAATCTCAGTACCGAACGTGGCAGGATCGTGAGAAAGTGCCCAGTCGCCAGCAGCGCGCTGCGGACCGCATAAGGGAACGTCGTCACCTTCGCGCGGGGTAATTCCACGCCGCTGGCCCGGAACGCGTTCAACAGGAATGTACCCGGCGGACTCTGCGCTGGAGGCAAAGCCCACGCTTCCTCGACAAGCTCCGCCAACCGAAGCTTGCGCCGGCGCACAAGTGGATGATTGGCGCCCGCGGCAACCACGAATGGATCATCGTACAGCGGCTCGAAGCGCACTTGATCGTCGGCGAGCGGACCATAGCCATATTGTCGCGCAATCAGGAAATCGACCTTCCGCTCAGCGAGATGTTGATAAAGCAGCTCGGTCTCCGAGACCGCCAAATGGAAAGTCATGCGCGGATAGCGATGCGACAGCTGATCGATGACCGTTGTGACAAAGCTCGCCGACAGCGGGGCTGTGCTTCCGATCCGCACCTCGCCGGCCGCTGGGTCGGCTAACGCCTCGATTTCCACAATTCCCTGGCGGAGTTCGTGGAATGCAGCACCGCAGCGTTCGAGCAGGGCGCGGCCATAATCGGTCGGCGTAACACCATGCGGGCTGCGGTCGAGCAGCGGCGCGCCCACCGCATGTTCGAGATCGGCGATCGCCTTCGAGACCACCGGGACGGAAATCGCGAGTTTTGCGGCCGCCTTCGTCATGCTGTGCGCCTCCGCCACTGCCTCCAACACGTGGAGGTCGCGGAGCTTGACGCGACGGCCGATGCGGTCCGCCCACGAGGCGCTCTTCGCCATGGTGCGCACCTTAGCTGTACAGCTAACACCTATACGAAAAAAACCGGCTTCCGCGAAATAGGTCAAAGCCGCAATTATCGCACCGGCTTCGAACCCGGAATGGCGGAAAAACCATGACCTCCCGACGTGCTCTCCTCATAATGCTGGCCGGCAGCGGCCTTTCTCTCGCTGGCGTAGCCCGCGCCGGCTATCTCGATGGGCCCGTGAAGATCGTGGTCGATCGGCCGGCCGGCAGCCCACACGACCTCGTGGCCCGTGCACTCGCCGACAAGCTGGCGCAGGCCCTGCATCAGGCTGTTGTGGTCGAGGACCATCCCGGCGCCGGCGGAAACCTCGCGGCCGAATATGTCGCGCGCGCCGCGCCCGATGGACGCACCCTGCTGGTGGCGCTGGATACGACGCTGACCGTCAATCCGACGCTTTACAAGCATTTGCCCTTCGATGCGGCCGCGGATCTGCGCCCGCTTTCGATACTCGCGACCGCAAGCACAATGCTGGTTGTGCATCCGTCCGTTCCGGTGCATTCGGTCGCCGAGTTCGTGGCCTATGCCAAGGCGCACCCGATCACCTACGCTCACGGCGGCAATGGCAGTCCCGGCAACCTCGCGATGGAATATTTTCGGCTGCAAGCCGGCTTTCCAGCGATCGGCGTACCGTATCGCGGTAATCCGCAAGTGGTCATGGCCCTGCTCGCCGGAGAGGTGAAATTCGGTTTCGTCGGCACGGCGGGCGTGATCGAGCATGTACGCGGCGGCCGGCTGCGCGGTCTTGCCATCTCATCGCTGCGGCGTTCGCTGCTCGCGCCGGACATCCCGACCATTGCCGAAGCCGGCTATCCGAAGTTCAAAAGCGAGGTCTACTACGTGCTGGCGGCGCCGGACAAAATTCCGGAAAACACGGCCGCACTCCTGGAGACGAAGGTGCGCGAAGCTCTGGAGTCTCCCGATTTCGCCCAGCGCTTCCGCGCCCACGGCATCGAGATCGCTGCGATCGGCGGCACCGAAGCGAAGGCCCGCATCGAAAGCGACCGCAAGCTGTGGGCCAAAGTCATCGCCGCCGCGGGCATGACGGTGCAATGACGCCGAGGCAGCGAGAAGCAGACATGGAGGCGAAAAAAACCACGACGCAGGTGGTCATGCTCGGCACTGGAACGCCGCGTCCGGATCCGTCGAGGTCCGGCCCCGCGACCGCGATCATCGCCGGCGGGGTGCCGTATCTGATCGATTTTGGTCCCGGTATAGTCCGGCGCGCCGCTGCTGCCTTCGAGAAAGGCATCACCGCTTTCGGCCCATGCGGCGCCAACATCACGACCGCCTTTCTCACGCATATGCACTCCGATCACACGGTCGGTTATCCGGACCTGATCCTCACCCCCTGGGTGATGGGCCGGCGCGAGCCGCTCCGGGTCTTTGGCCCGAGGGGCATCGAGGCGATGACCGAGCACATCTTGCAGGCGTGGCAGATCGACATCGCCGGACGCCGCGGCGGCCACAACGGCCACAACGCGACCGGCTGCACGGTCGACGCGCACGAGATCGCGTCGGGTGTGATTTTTCAGGACGGCAACGTCACGGTGACGGCGTTCGCGGCGCTCCACCAGGAAATGGCCGATAGTTTCAGCTTTCGTTTTGATGCAGGCGACCGCAGCATCGTGATTTCCGGCGACACCGCACCGACTCCGGCCATGCTGGAATACGCGCGCGGCTGCGACCTGCTGGTCCACGAGGCCTACGCGATGGCGAGCTATCGTGCCGTTTCGTTGCAGTCCCAGGAGTTTCGTCGTACCCACCATACTTCTTCGGCAGAGTTGGCGGCAATCGCCAACGCGGTGCGCCCCAAACTGCTCGTAATCTATCACCGCTCGAATGCGGGCCGCGCGCCGGAAGCGCTCGATAGCGACGAGATTCTGCTCGATGAGATTCGGCAAAGCTACGCCGGCCCTGTCGTCGCCGCGCACGATCTCGACGTTTATTAGCATCGGTGCCGGGATGAATGTTTCTCAGGTTGACGCCAACAAAGCGGTCATTCGAAGACTTGTCGAGGCGCACAATCGCCAGGACGCCTTTGCCGCGGCAGCGTGCTTCGCGCCTGGAGGGACCAACCATGGCCGGGTGGCCGGGCCAAGCGGAATGGAACGTGTGTACCGGAATTTGTACGCCGCATTTCCCGATTATCACTGGGAATTACAAACTCTCTTTGGCGAGGGCGATTGGGTTGCATTACACGTCGTGCAGACCGGAACCCATCTCGGCACTCTGGAGCTTCCGGTTTTTGGCGGGTTGATCCATAACGTCGCGCCTACCGGAAAGACGGTTTCCGTTGCGAACATCCATCTCTATCAGATGCGTGATGGCCTGATCGTACGGCACACGGCGGTGCGCGACGATCTCGGCATGATGCGACAAATGGGGTTACTGCCGGAGACGCAGCACGCAGGCGGTGACATGTCCCGACCCGATCGGTAAACCCGATCGCATCAAGTGCACAACTTACTCGCTCGCCGATTTAAATTCCGGCATCACGAGCGAATGCCACCGCCTGCGCGCGGCTTGAGACGCCGAGCTTGCTGAAGATGATCGATACGTGATTGCGGACGGTCTTGTCGCTAATCTTGAGCCGGCTCGCGATGGCCTGATTGTCCAGGCCCTGCGCTACCAGACGCAAAACCTCCCCCTCACGCGCCGTCAGCTCATCGAAGACGGTGCCCACCGAACGCGGCGGCGTGGGCAGAAACCCTCTGAGCGTTTCGGTCATCTGCTGCCATGCTTGCTCGGTGTCCACCGGTACGTGATTGCGACTGTCAAGCGGCACAAAACGGGCGCCAGGTATCTGGCTTGCTACCAGACGTCCTTCCTCGAATGGAATTATCATGTCCCCGCGCGCATGCAGAACGAGGGTTGGACAGCGCACTCGGCCAAGTGAGGTACCGATATCCGTTTCCCAAAACGACCGTACGAGCTTGATGGCGATCTCGGGTGAGGTCGCCAGGCGCAGGAGTTCGTTATACGAGCAAAGTTGTTGAGGAGCAGCATCCGGCATGTGCAACAAGGTGAAAAATTGCCCGTAAGCCGGATTGTCGTTAGGCCACCCCAACTCGATCATCTTGAGCCTGGTTTCGCATTGCTCTATCTGTCGGGGCGTTCGACCACGGACAATGTATCCACTTGTCTGGCTGCCCCAAAGAACAAGATGACTGACCTTCTCCGGATGACGAGCTGCAAATGGCAGCGCGGTACTCGCACCATTCGCCATTCCAATGATGACAAAAGACTTCAGCCCCACCGCCTCTACGACAGCCTCGCAGTCTTCGACGTATTTCTCGTGTGAATAGGTCAAGTCCTTCCGGTCGGACAGGCCACAGCCACGCCAGTCGTACCGGATGACTGTATAGGCGCGTGAGAGCATCTCGAGCCATGGGCGCCAGATCAGACAGTCCCAATCGAGATTGAGGTGACGGATCCAATGTCCGATCCAGAGTATCGGAGGTCCATTGCCGCAAATCGCATAGGCAAGTCGCGTACCATCGCGGCTAGTGCAAAAGCGAATCTGTTGCTGTGAGGGCATGGGACCAAGCGGACAGCCCCTATAATAGTCGGCAGATCAAACCGGGTCACCCCGCTGTTTGCCGCAGGTTAGCCCGGTCTTTGTCCTCGTGTAGCCCACATAATCGGACCCGGCATCATGAGCTTCGGGTCCTGCAGACGGCGCAAGTCCTTCTCTATCTCTTCGCCGCAAATGCTTCCCGCAGCCAGCATCTCCTCTAATAATTGCCGAAAACCCAGCTGAAGCAGATCTGCTGCGACCGAAGAGCCCTGGTACATAAACAGGCGACCTTCCCCAGAAACATTCAACAATCCGAGGTCCAGCAGCCGACCGGGCAACCGTCTACCATAATAGAGGTCAACCCCGTGCCGAGCCAAGACGCCCTGCATCGCGCCCGAGGTTTTGAGCGCCGTCTCGTATGAACTGATCCAAGGATCTGGTCGCAACGAGAACGAATCGAACTCCTCGGCGACAATCCAGCCTCCGGGCTTCAATGCGGCGACCAGCCGAGCCAGGACAGCGTCTCGCGTGGGCAGATGACCAAGAACAAGCCTTGTATGGACGAGATCGAAGGCCTCTTCGGGTAGCGGATCGCGCGTAACATCATGTTTGCGCACTTCGAGATTGGGTCGGTTAATACGATCGAGAAAGCGCGTATCGATGTCGGTCACCAAAACGTTTCCCGACGGGCCAACCCTACCGCAAAGCCAATTGGCGATCGTACCGGTGCCGCCGCCAATCTCAAGGCAATGCCATCCCGACATCGTGCCGACCTCGGTTAGATGCCGCTTGCTACCGGGGTCGAAAACCGTCGCCAACGCAGAGAGCCTTCCGGAGGTTTGGGATCCGGCATTGTTAAAGGTGTAGTCCTCTGAGCGATTAAGCTGAGAATTCGGAGTCGCCATCGCCGTCACTCAACCTTCACGCCGGCCGTAGCGATGATCGAACGCCAGTGAGTTCGCTCCTGCTCAAAGAACGCTTCCGTTGCCGCGGGTGGTATTCCGACGGGAGTGGCGTACAGATCACGGAACCGTTTCTGCACATCTGGCAGCTTCAGCGTCTCAGAGACGGCATCGTACAGAATGGCGATGATATTGCTGGGCGTTTTTGGCGGAGCCACGAGCGCGAACCAGGCCGTCGAAACCAGGCCAGGAATCTGTTCGGAAAGCGCCGGCACTTGCGGCAGCAGAGGAGATCGCTGCTCGGTGCCAATGCCGTAGGCTTTGAGCTCACCGCTCTTGATGTGGGGAGCAGATGTCCCAAGGTTGTCAAACATCACGTCGATACGCTCCGCAAGGACGTCGCGCAAAGCGGGCGCTAAGCCCTTGTAGGGAACGTGCACGAGCCGGATGCCCGTTTTTGCTTGCATCAGCTCCATGCCGAGATGCGGCACAGTACCGACGCCAGACGACGCAAAGGTAAGCTTGCCCGGATTACCTTTGGCATACGCGATGAATTCCCTGAGGTCCGCCGCAGGTACGCTTCGATTTGCCACCAGGATATTGGGCTGCACAGCTAGCACCGTCACCGGCACGAAGGCATTCGGATCGAATGGAAGGTTTTTGTAGAGGCTCTGATTGACCACGAGGCTCGTCGCAGGCGAGGCCAGCAATGTGTATCCGTCCGGCTCGGCTCTGGCAGCGGTTGCTGTGCCGATGTTCGTCGCCCCACCTGGACGGTTTTCGATTATCACCGGCTGGCCCCAACGCGTCTGCAGCTTGGCCGCGATGATACGCGGGACGAGATCCGCCACTGTTCCGGCTGCAACCGGTGCGATGATCTTGATTGGCCGATTCGGGTATGCCGGTTGAGCAATTGTATGAGTTGGTATGGTACAGAGCGCTACGATTATGATCAAAGCTCGCAGACGTTCCCTGACGTTTATCGCTCTCATGTGCTGTCCTTCAATAAGACGGAAGCTCGCAGCTCCTTCCTGGCAGTCTAATGGAACGAGACTGCGATGCATGATGCGGGTGTCCCAGAATTGGTCCCGTGCTGCCTGTTTCTAGTCCCAGGCACCCGGGACTTCCGATGCATCAAGGACGCGCTTTGCGGGTTATGCCGCGTCCTCCCTCGTGTCCTTGCCGGACAATTCGCACTCGGCAGGTTGGCAGCGCTCGCCCTCACAGCAATGGGCAAAACCAGAACCGTTGCATGTTGGGCATGGTGGGAATTGCGGCAGGCCGTGACCCTCGGGGCGGATCATATGGCTCGATAGGATTCAACGGGGTCGCCTTGCCGCTCTAGAAGATCGCCGAGCCCAAGATCGGCTCTTGCCGCATCTTCCTTCAATGGACGGGTCCGGTCATAGTCCCAGCACGCCAGCGAGAGATTTAGTTTTGCCATTGCCCCATCAATAATCGCTGGCGGGTTCAAGAGATACTGAGAGGATATTGCATCGTCGCGAACTGATCCAGCAGTGGTGGGATTAGGTTGAACACAAGCAAAGCTGGTGGTCGAAAATCATGGATGGAACGTCGGTTATGGCCCGCGCCAGCTATGACGTGGAACGGAAATTTCCGAAGATGCGACTTTTTTACTTTTCGCGTTCCCACACGATCCTCCGGAAATCGACCTTGCCGGGAGACACTATGCTCGGGGCCGGTGCCGACTCGACGAAAAGCTTGTCGCCGTCGAGCCTGAAATGCCGCCTCTGCTCGGAGCCGTTCCAACCCTCGTTCCATGAAGCATCGACGGTCGTAATGAACTCGTTGCCTTCGATACGATATTTGTAGGCCAGCATGGACCTGTGGAGCGCCGAACGCTCGGGCTCGCTCTCTCCAGGCGTGCGGGCTTCGGCGGTCGTGACCGTCATGGCGCGTCCCTCGCGGGTCAAGATCATGTAGCCCTTCGGCTTAGTACCAAAGAGGTCTTTGGTTTCGTCTCCGGTGACGACCTGCCACGAGACGAGTTTCCAGTTACCAATAAGTTGTTCGGCGCTCATTGGTTTGCCCTCCCGCAATTATTCTCTCATCCAGATTAGGATGCCGCGCATTACCTTGCCGCCAAAATTGGCGTAGGGCTGGGGTGCTGCTTCAATATGGAGCCGATCCCCGTCAATCCTGTAGTACCGAACCTGCTCTGTGCCATTCCACGTTTCGTCTCCTGCAATGTCGACGTTGATGACAATCTTATTTCCCTCGATTCTGTATTTTCCAGAATAGGCGAGCATCGACTTAAACGCGGCTGCTCGATCTTCGTCGGTTTGTGGTGCTTTGCGGCCTTCCGCTGTCTGAATGACGATCCAGCGGCTGCCAGCGGATAGAACAATAAACCCATTGGGATGCTCACCCCAAACCGGCTTCCGCTCCTTGGTCTCGACGTCCTCCATAAAGCAGGAGACGAGCCTCCAAGTACCAACGAGTGCTTCGCTTCCGCTGCCCATCAATCGGTCTCATGAGGTATGCGCCGTTAACTTTTCGGACGAAAGAGCCGACGGTGTTTAAGGCTAAGCCAACCCGAAAGATTGTCAAAGCTCGTCCGGTGAAGGCAGCAAAAGACGCGGTGTGAGCAAGGTATTTGCGTATCACGACGAGGCTGAGTGTCGCCTAGTGGCACGAAGCGCCGGTTACTGCGCTGCAATGGCATGTCGGCTGTTGGCGGAAGCCGACGTCAAAGCGGCCATAGCGGCTCGACGCTCAGTGCCACGAGCTGCCGTGAGCAGATGCAGCAAAACACGTTTTTAGGCCTCACATTTGCTAACGGATTGCCGATGAACGTTGGCAGACTTGGCGCCGAACACCTTACTCGAAGGAATGTTATTGTGTTTCGATTCCCGCCGCCTTGATGATCGGCCACCACTTCGCGATCTCGGCCCTTTGCAACGCGGCAAGGCTCTCCGGAGTTTGTTGCTCGAGTGGCGGAATTTGTTGCCCCATATCGGCGAACCGCCGGCGTACCGTGGGATCAGCCAGTGCAGTGCGGACAGCCCTATTCAGCTTTGCGATGACGGCAGCTGGTGTGCCTTTGGGTGCCCATAGCCCATGCCAGATTGCGATATGAAGTCCGGGTGCGCCGGCTTCGTCGACAGTGGGGATGTCGGGGGCAGAGAGTAGACGTTCGCTCGACGTGACGGCGTACACTCTGATGCTACCGGCTTTGAGCTGGGGCAGCGCGAGTGAGGGCTGTGGGATCATCAAGTCGATCTGTCCAGCCAGTAGATCGCGCATTCCGGGCGCACCGCCCCGATACGGCACGAACTGAAAGCGAGTTTCGGTGATCTTCTGAAAGAGAACGCCGGCAATGTGGGCCGGGCTGCCGGGGCCGATCGTCGCCATGGTGGCCCGGCCGGGATTTGCCTTCAGCCAGCCGATCAACTCACGCAAGTTTTTCGCAGGCACCCCGTTTCTCGAAACAATGAACTGGGGATTGGTCGCCACCGCGCTAATTGGCGCAAAATCCGTCACAAGGTCGAAAGGAAGTTTGTAGATTGCGCCGTTGAAGACATGCGTGCTGGTTAGGCCGATGCCGATCGTATAGCCGTCCGGTTCGGCCCGCTCGACGCGCCCGACCCCAATAGTGCCCGCTGCTCCCGTAACATTCTCGACGACTATAGGTTGACCAAGCGTACTTCCCATGCGTTCGGCGAGTGTGCGTGCGATAGCATCTGTTGGACCGCCCGCTGAAACCGGGACGACCATCGTGATCGGGCGAGCGGGGTATCCCTGCGCAAAGGCAATTGAGAGGGGCATCAGCACAGCAAGTGCGAGCCCGACCAGCATTCTCAACATTCCAAATCTCCTGTGCCGCTAAAGGCCCGCGGACCCAATTCGGGAAAAACTCTAGGGAGCAAAGCCCAAAAATGAAAATAGATAAATCTCGGAAGTAGTATAAGCTGAACTTATGAACCTCGAGGCGCGCCTTCGGGCCTTTTCGGCTTTCATTCGCCAGCGTTCGTTTGTGGGCGCGGCAGAGAGTCTGCGGATCAGTCAATCGGCCGTGTCGCAGCACATTGCCGACATGGAACGCGATCTCCAGGTGAAATTGATCGAGCGGCGTTCCAGGACGCTCACGGCTGCGGGAGAATTGCTCGCGAGCCACGTGCTCCGAGCCGAAGCACTGCTTGCGCAAGGTGCAAAATGCGTGACAGCATTGCGCGAGCCCGAAGCAGGACCGCTTTCAATCATCGCCTCTGGAACTCCAGGGACGTATGTTCTGCCGACGATCATCGCTGAATTTCAGCAAATGCACCCGGGGGTGCACATTAGATTCAGCCTCGCGACCGCGATGGGAGCCATCGAGGCGGTCCGCTCACATCGGGCAGAGCTTGGAATCGTCGGCGCCTTTGTCACCGCCCCCGAGATCGAGGCCGAGCCGTTAATCGAGGACGAGATAGTCATCGTTGGTCATCCGAGCCTGGCCCGTAAACGGCTCTCACGCGATCAGATCGAGGAATTGACTTGGATTCACAGAGAGCAGGGCTCAGGAACGAGCGCCCTCGCCGAGTCAATTGTCGGCGACATCGGTATCATCCCACGGCGCCGGCTTGCCTTACCATCGTGGGAAGCGATCAAGCTCGCAGTACGCGGCGGGTGGGGTATCGCACCGTTCAGCCGCCTCGCAGTCGCCGAGGAGCTTGCGATGGGGTCGCTGACGGTCCTGCCCGTCCTCCGATCCGAGGCGCGCAGAACTTTTTGGACCATTCGAGTTCGCGATGCGGCGCTCACCCCCACTGCCCAGCGATTCCTATCTGCCTTGCGCGAGCGGTGTGCGTTAGATGCTCGGGCTGATGTTCGAAAACGAAAATCCGCACAGAATTACCGCCGCGACCGCTAAGGGTCAGGGCTTCATATCGACGGTGCTCCAGCCACGTCAGCTATGCCCGCGACCAAAATGATGCGCCGCGACGAGCGTCAAAGAGGCAAAGGAGACGAACGACACTGCAGCAATCAAGCTAAATTTGGGACGTGGTCACGAACCTGATTGGTGCGGGTTAGCCTTTGTCCGGGAGAGGAACCCAAGCACCCGAGTGTTAAACGCGTCCACTTGATCGATTTGCGGATAATGATGAGCTCCTTCAATCACCGCGAGTTCTGATTGCTTGATTAGTTGGTGCAAAGCCACCGCGCTATCGAGAGGCCTATTTCCTGCCACTGAAGTCACATCGGAGTTCCCTGCAACTACCAGCGTCGGACAAGAAATCTCGGCGAGGAGATCGGTGCTATCGAATTCGCCCAGATCGTTCATGATCTCGATGTAATTTGCGGGATCGTTGGCCAGATAGTGGGCCTTATACCACTCCATGATGGTTGGCTTTTCGGCCGCGAAACTTGGCAAAAAATGACTTTCAAGCTGGCGCCCGGCGACCGCGCGCATTCCGTAGCGCCGAATGTGTTCATTGCGCTCTGCTCGTCGAGCCGACGCGCCTGAAAAGATCTTGCTGGCGGTCGAGACCAGGATGAGAGCGGAGACGACCTCCGGGTACGCTACAGCAAAAGCCTGCGCCACGAAGCCGCCTAGCGAGATGCCCATCAAAACCGTTTGCGAGATGCCAAGCATCGGCAAAAGAGCCGAGAGGTCCTTAACAAATGTTGCGACACTCAGGGGCTCGCTGCCCCGCTCAGATTCGCCGAGGCCACGAAAGTCGAAGGTGAGCACCTTGAATCGTTTAGCAAGGATAGGAACTTGATAGCGCCATCCTTGGCGGGTGCTGAGGCCGACGCTGTGCAAGAGAGTTATATTGGGTCCATGCCCCACAAGGTCATAGACGCAACGATGGCCTCGAACGCGTATGTCCAATAATCCCTCCGGTTATCTGGTCCGATTCCTTTCACTTCGGCTTAAGGCCTGCAAATTTGACAACCTTTCCCCATTTTCGCGTTTCGTTGGCGATCAGTTCGCCAAATTGCCCCGGTGTCCCGCCGAGCAGTACGCTATCCGTCGCTTCGAAGCGTACCTTGATCTTCGAGTCGGCAAGCGCAGCGTTCACCTCGGAATTGAGCTCACTGATGATATCCGCCAGCGTACGGAAGGGTGCGCCAATTCCGAAAAACGAACTTGCCTCATAACCCGGCAGAATCTCGGCCAGGGCCGGAGTGTCGGGCAGCGCCTTCGATCGTGCGGCTGTTGTCACCGCGATGGCACGCTGTCTTCCCGCTCGAACGTACCCGATCGCCGCCGGCATCGTGGCAAACATGAAGTCCACCCGAGCCCCAAGCAGGTCGGCGAGTGCCGGCATGGCGCTTCGATACGGCACGTGGACGATGCTGATGCCGGCCATCATGCTGAACAATTCACCCGCCATGTGCGGCGGCGTTCCGATTCCGGAAGAAGCCATAATCCCTTGGCGGGGGTGGGCGCGCCGCCGCATCTGGCGCGGCGCTGCTCGACCGGCGCGAGCCGCCGATTTTCGCGAGCCGCCGATTTTTCTATTTAGCAAATTCCGCTGCGGGCCGATCGATGGCGCTCGTGCTGTTGGCAGCTACCGGGTCGAACCGCTTCACCGGCGCCGCGATCGAACGGGCCGGGGGGCTCTGCGTCGTGCTCTCTCTCCGACATTTCGGCTGGCGCGATGCTGCTCATTACCCCTTGGCGGGGGTGGACGCGCCGCCGCATCTGGCGCGGCGCTGCTCGACCGGCGCGAGCCGCCGATTTTCGCGAGCCGCCGATTTTTCTATTTAGCAAATTCCGCTGCGGGCCGATCGATGGCGCTCGTGCTGTTGGCAGC
>NZ_JBAVCF010000296.1:0-7807 GCF_049586575.1 Bradyrhizobium sp. | reverse complement strand
CCTGTAAGAGTCCGGTGCGGTTCGGCCTGCCAGGCGGTTCGGCAGGACATCGCTGCGGGTCGCGATTGGTCCTGCTTAGCAAGTTCGGAGCGCTCGAAGCCGGTGGCAGCGGCCTTGCGCCCGCCTTTATCGGCGCAATTGAAGCCGGAGTACCGGTGCTTACCTCGGTCTCTCCAGCTTTCCATGCAGCGCGGCCGCGATTCGCTGCGCCACGGTTTGTCATCCTACCGGCCGACCTTGACGGGATCGAGAAATGATGGCGGTCAGTGTCGGCTGGCCAGGCGATGAAGTGATAATACGCCGATCGTCATCCAACCTTACGCCGATCAACACGTAAGCCTCCGAACTGGAAAAAAGGCCCAGCATCTCGCCGGGCCAAGTCAGAGAGGACCAACGCC
Organism: Bradyrhizobium sp.; assembly: GCF_049586575.1. GTDB lineage: Bacteria > Pseudomonadota > Alphaproteobacteria > Rhizobiales > Xanthobacteraceae > Bradyrhizobium. Next base: position 7,409 of record NZ_JBAVCF010000296.1, on the reverse strand, counting down.
TAACGTTACTTTGGAGCATTGCAACAGCTTTTGCCCGACAACATTGATCGCGCACAATATCGCCAGTCGAAGACAAGCCGCGGTCCAAGAGATAGCGGTGCCGGGCGCCGCTATGGCGGTGTTTGCCAATTCCGGACAGATTTGCAGCGCCGGGACGCGGATGTTCGTCGAGCAAAAAGTCTATGACGAGTTCACCGAGCGCGTCGGTAAGTTCGGCAACGGTTTGCGCGTCGGCAACGGACTCGATCCTGAGACTCAAATTGGGCCGCTGGTCTCCGAGCAGCAGTTGCAGCGCGTAACCGGATACCTCAGGGCGGCCAAGCAGGAAGGGGCGCGCACGATCACTGGCGGCGAGCGCTTGACGGAAGGACCGATGGCGAAGGGCTTTTTTGTTCCACCGACGGTCTTTGCCGGCGTCCGTGACGACATGCGCATTGCGCAGGAAGAGATATTCGGCCCGGTGATCTCGGCGATACCATTTAAGGATATGGATGAACTGGTGCGGCGCGCCAATTCAACGATATTCGGCCTCGGCAGCGGCGTGTGGACCCGCGACGTGAGCAAGGCACACTTCCTGGCCAAGACAATCCGCGCCGGATCGGTATGGGTAAATTGCTATCGGGCCATGGACCCCGCCGTTCCGTTCGGTGGGTACAAGATGAGCGGCTATGGCCGTGAGTCCGGCTTGCAACAGATGGAAGAGTATCTCAATGTGAAGGCGGCTCGGATCAAGACCGGCTGACTGGAGAGTTGGTTGCGACGGCTACGTGCTTTCCGGCAACAAGGCGTTCATTGTCTATAGCATCGACACCGATGACGCCGATTGAGGTGTAGCCATTCAGAAGTCGTCAAAACGGAAAGGTAGTGCGTGGGCCTTTAGTCGCTTCCAGGGTTTCCAGCGGCTAAACCCTGCCCTGCATCGATCACTCTGAGGCACAGGCATCGAACTAAAATTGCGGCGCCCGAATGGTGTGTTACGAGTGAAAAATCGGAGGATACAATGGTCAATGACACGGCACAGCGACTCGATGCCAGGGCGATCAGCCCGGGTTTTTATAAAGCGATGGCTGCGCTGCAAGGTTACGTCGATTCATGCGGTCTGGAACGGTCACTGCTGGAGCTAGTCAAAATCCGCGCTTCCCAACTGAACGGTTGCGCGTTCTGCCTAGTTATGCACACCAATGAAGCGCGCAAGCTCGGCGAAACAGACGAGCGCATGCACCTGCTCAATGCCTGGCATGAAGCGCCGGTGTTCAGCGCCCGTGAACGTGCGGCTCTGGTCTGGACCGAGGCGATCACGCATGTCGGCGAAAGCCACGTGCCGCACGACCTCTACGATGAGGCGCGTACCCAATTCTCGGAAAGGGAGTTAGTCGACTTGACCGCGGCAATAGTGACCATCAACGGTTGGAACCGGCTCGCAGTGGCGTTTCGCGCCACGCCGCAGCTCAAGAATCCTAAAATCGCAGCTTGACAGCCTCTCAGTTGGCGATTCCGTTGAATTTGTGCTTTTTTTGGCGTCGGCGTGGAAGTTGCTGATGTAAAATTCTGCGCCAGCGGCAATCCCAGGCGGCAGCGGCAGCACCGAGCACGCGTATCGTGCTGCCCGAACTCGAAGTCGGTCATGACCTGTGTCCGCGGGGACGATCTGGCCGCTCGCAGAAGTTAAGCTATATTTCAATCGTGCAGTTCGTGCATTCCCGCGCATCATTTCGGTACGAGCGTAGCTTATCTTATTACCGATCTCGATATTTCGAGGCAAAACATATATTGACAATATATCTTTGCCTACCAATATTTGATCTTGAGTGTCGGGCTTCTCAAGAGGCGAGTGTTATGAGCAACGCCGTCATTTCCGAGTTTCGCTCCAAGGACCAGTCTTGCAAGCCGGAGAGGCGACGCTTGCATGAACGGGCTCTCGGCGCGATTTGCCGTGCGCTGAACGCGGTTGGTGACAAAGTAGCCGAGGCGGGGCACGCACAGAAAATATTCGACGAACTGAATGCGATGAACGATCATGAGCTTGAAGACATTGGGCTTATCCGATCCGATATTCCGGCGGTCGTCGCAGGAACCTATCGCGGCATGCGCTCTGCGGCTTCCAACGTGATCACGCTTGATCGTCGATGCCGCGTGCGGCCGTCGGACGCAACAGCTGCATTGCCGAAGAAGCCTTCGGCCGCCTGAGCGAGACTGAAGATCATCTTCTGGCAGAGCGCAAAGTGGGCAAGATTACCGGATTTCTGGAATACGAGCGCGAGGACCGCGACTATGAGCCGGTCGAGCGGCGCATCCGCCATTGGCGCGAATTCGTGCTGCCGCTGGCGGAGCGGGACTACGTCACCCAGGCCGCGCGCTGCATGAATTGCGGCGTGCCCTATTGCATGGGCACCGGCTCGCTCGCCCCAGGCACGCCGGGCTGTCCGATCAACAACCAGATCCCCGATTGGAACGACCTTGTCTACAACGGAAACTGGGAAGAAGCGGCACGCAATCTGCATTCGACCAACAACTTTCCGGACTTCACTGGACGCATTTGCCCGGCGCCGTGTGAAGCATCCTGCACACTCAACATCGACGAAATCCCGGTCACCATCAAATCGATCGAATGCGCCATCGCCGATCACGTCATCGCGCGCGGGCTCAAACCCGAACCGCCGGCGCAACGGACAGGCAAGAAGGTCGCTGTCGTCGGGTCTGGGCCGGCCGGCCTCGCCTGCGCGCAGCAGTTGGCGCGTGCCGGGCACGAAGTTCACGTCTACGAGAAATACGTCAAAGCAGGTGGGCTGCTGCGCTATGGAATCCCCGATTTCAAGATGGAGAAGCATCACATCGACCGGCGCGTCGTGCAGATGCAGGCGGAAGGAGTCGTGTTTCATTACGGCGTCCATATCGGCGTCGACCTCGAAGCCAAGAAGCTCGTCGAGGATTACGATGCCGTGGTGCTCACCGGGGGTGCTGAAAAGTCGCGCGACCTGCCGTTGCCGGGCCGCGAGCTGAAAGGCATTCATTTCGCAATGGATTATCTGCCGCAACAGAACCGGCGCGTGTCCGGCGAAAAGGCCAATGACGGCGAGCCGATCCTGGCGACTGGTAAGCATGTGATCGTCATCGGCGGCGGCGACACAGGATCCGACTGTATCGGCACCGCGATCCGTCAGGGCGCGCTGTCAGTCACGAACTTCGAAATCATGCCGACCCCGCCGCCGCACGAGAACAAGCTCCTCACCTGGCCGGATTGGCCGGTCAAGCTGCGCACCTCGTCGAGCCACAAGGAAGGCGCCGAGCGCGAGTTCGCCGTCAACACCACGGCCTTTTCAGGCGACGACGGTGCGGTGAGGAAGCTGCATTGTGTGCGTGTCGACGACAGGTTCAAGCCGATCCCCGGCACCGAGTTCGAGATCAGGACCGAGCTCGTGCTGCTGGCGATGGGCTTTGTTCATCCTGTGCATGAAGGAATGATTAAAGGCTTGGCGCTCGAACTCGATCGCCGCGGCAATGTTGCCGCCATGACCGACGATTACAAAACCGCGCTTCCCAAGGTATTTGCCGCGGGCGATATGCGCCGTGGCCAGTCGCTGGTGGTGTGGGCCATACGCGAGGGCCGCCAGGCCGCGCACGCGGTGGACAAGTTCTTGATGGGATCGTCGATGCTGCCGACGTGAATTGGCCAACAAGATCGGCTTCCTTGTCCGAGGTAGCCGCGGGGCATCCCAACACGGGAGCGGGTCCCAGCAGCGGTCCTGGGTGCCGCGGGGACGTCAGTCGCAATGAGCCTCTCATTGCCTGCCGGCAGAGGGATCAGCGGAAACCAGCTGCCGATAGGCTAGCCCGGATGCAACGGCTCCATTGCGCCCTCCTGCTATTGAGCGCGATTACCGTGCTGGCAGCGGTCGCCGGCAGGCAAGGCATGTCCCTCGTTCCGTAACGAACACCAACCTTCAGCGGCGTGCCGCTGGACAATGCATCCGCCGTAAATGGTATGTGTTCTGTGAGCGACGATTCCCCCAATAACTAGCTACGGGTAACGCGAGATGCGCCTCACCAACTTTACGGACTATTGCCTTCGCACCTTGATATTTGTCGCCCTTAACGGCGAAAGACTCACAACAATCGACGAAATTGCCGAACACCATAGGATCAATCGCAATCACGTGGTGAAGGTGGTGTTCCGCCTCGCTCAACTCGGCTATCTGCAGACCTTGCGAGGCAAGGGTGGCGGCATCCGGCTTGCAGGCGATCCGGCGAAGATTAATCTCGGCAAGTTGATCCGCGAGACCGAGCAAGATTTTGCACTGGTTGAATGTTTCCAGACGCGGGATTGTATGTGCGTTATCGAACCAGCCTGTGTGCTGAAGAAGGCCCTGCACAAAGCCCTTGCCGCCTTTTTTGACGTTCTGGGTGAATACACGCTCGCCGATCTCCTGAAGCCGGGTCGGACTCTCTCCCAGCTCCTCGCCGTGGCGTCAACATAGGTGATGGCAGTATTCCACGAGGCCAGTTACGAGAGATGAGGCCCTACGCCAAGTGCCTTATTGAAACTCTCCAATTTCATTCGTTGCCCGAATAATCGCCGCGACAAAGGACGCGCTGATCCGCTTTTCACAGACGAACGTGGGGAGCGCGGACGGCCGCATATAAAACGTCTGAGCTGCTGATCTGTTGAGCCGACAAATCCCTCATTCCAGCGGGGAGCCTGGCCCCGATGGGTCGGGTTCGGCTGAAGACGCACTCACGTAAATCGGCCCGATGGTGTGGACACCATAATAGCCGACGCGATCAAGGACCCGCGCCTGGGCGGCTGTCGCCTTGTGGCGCACTCCGTCGCTGATGACGTACCATTCGCCGGCAACTGCCGCGCCAGCGCCGCTAAGCCACGGATAGTCGCGACCGACTGATTCCACGCGCCATTTTCTTGGCAAGTGCGGCGCAGGAGGCCATCTCGTTCGCGCCGATTGCCTCATATTGGGCGCGTGAGATTCGCGGGCCTTTAGGCGCGAGCGCGTTCATCATCGCGGCACAACTTAGGCAACAGACTGCTTCTTCCGTATTTACGTTGCAAATTAGTCGACCATGCGCAGGGTTCGCTTTGCGTTAAATCAATATTCCCATGCAATGAATGCGTCCCTCCATGCGCGATATGCTTGAACCCTGGAACAGAGTTGAGGTGAACATATATTGACAATATATCTTTACATACATATCAATCCTCGACGGATAGCAATGTCTTCCAGAGAGGCAGTGCCATGGACCCACCGTTCATCGCTCAGAGCCGTCACGATGACGCGGTTGCAGCACGGAACGTCAACGATGCTTCGGTGCGGCAAGCGAGAGCACCGACAGAAACACGGACACTCGATGATGACTATGCTTGCAAGCAGCGGAATAGTCCGGCGCCGCTGGACCGGAAACTTATCCGAGCGATTGCCGATTTAGACAATTAACATGGACACTCCGAGCTTCCCGCCAATGAAGCGATCGCCGCATGCGGGAGCACTCGCACGTGCTGGTCGGGCCCTGAGACGGCTCCGCCACAGAATGGCGGAGTGCTGTCGCAACCGCCGCGGCTACCAAGAACTCGCTGCCATGAGCGATCTTGAGCTTGAGGATATCGGAGTTAGCCAGACGGATATCGATGTCATTTTCGCGGGCAGATATGACAGGGCCGGGCTGGATTCGATTATGCCGGATCGACGCGATGAATCGCAATCAGCGGGCAAGGCGGCGCCGTACAAAAGAAATAGCGGGAACGCCAGGAGCCAGCGATGACCTATGTCGTTACCGAAAACTGCATCAAGTGCAAATACATGGATTGCGTCGAAGTCTGTCCGGTGGATTGCTTCTACGCCGGCGAGAACATGCTGGTGATTCATCCGGACGAGTGCATCGATTGCGGCGTTTGCGAACCGGAATGCCCGGCACAAGCGATCAAACCCGACACAGAGGACGGGCTGGAGGATTGGCTCAAGCTCAACCGAGAATATGCGGCGACGTGGCCAAACCTGACCGCCAAGGAATCGCCGCCTGCTGATGCCAAAGAATGGGACGGCGTCCCGGATAAGCTCGCGCACTTCAGCCCAAACCCGCATGACGAGCAATCAGAGCGGAAGGTTTCGCTGCCGCAGTCAGCAACGGAGCCAGCGGAATAAATCAAATTCATCCAAGCAGCGCCATTTGGAGTGAGTGAGCATCATGGATACGATCAAGCCGCTTTTCACTGCCAGCGCCACCGCGGTCGGCGGACGCAACGGCCATACCGAGGCCACCGACGGCTCGGTGCGCGCCGCCCTTTCGGTGCCGAAGGCGATGGGCGGACCCGGCAAGCCCGGCACCACAACGCCGGAGCACTTGTTTGCCGCCGGCTATGCCGCCTGCTTCGGCGGCGCGCTCGACTTCGTCGGCAAGCAGCACAAGAAGGATGCAAGCAAGGCGCGTGTCACCGCCGAGGTATCGATCGGCCCGCGCGACGGCGGCGGGTTCGGGCTTGCGGTCAAGCTCAAGGTGGAGGATGCGAGCCTGCTGCGATCCGAGTTGGCGGCATTCGCCAAGGAAGCGCACGAGAAGATCTGTCCCTATTCGCACGCCACGCGCAACAATGTCGACGTGCAGATCGAGGTCAAGAGCGCCTGACCAAAAGAAGATAAGCCCTGTCGTTGATACGTTGACGACGTCTGATCGTAGAAGGTGTATCGCGATTTTTAGGGCGCGGCGCAACAGCAGGCTCGAGGGGCGACGGGCGAGATACCGCATTGCTCACATTCGTAGGAGCCCACTATGTCTATGACGCACACAAGCTCCGCCGGCGCCGCGAACGACCACGCCATACTGAGCGGATGGCGCCGCTACGTCTATTCGACGAATCACAAAGACATCGGCACGATGTATCTCGTCTTCGCGATCATCGCCGGCACGATCGGCGCCTCCCTGTCGATCGCGATCCGCGCCGAGCTGATGTATCCCGGAGTCCAGATTTTCCACGACACCCATGATTATAACGTGGTTGTCACCTCGCATGGCCTGATCATGATCTTCTTCGTGCTCATGCCGGCCATGATCGGTGGCTTCGGCAACTGGATGGTGCCGCTGATGATCGGCGCGCCTGACATGGCGTTCCCGCGCATGAACAACATTTCGTTTTGGCTCCTGCCGGCGTCATTTACGCTGTTCTTGATCTCGATGTTCGTCGGCGGCGAACCGGGTACCAACGGCGCTGGCACCGGATGGACGCTTTACGCCCCCTTGTCGACCTCAGGACATCCGGGCCCGGCGGTGGATTTCGTCATCCTGTCCATTCACCTGGCCGGTGCCTCATCGATCCTCGGCGCCATCAATTTCATCACCACGATCTTCAACATGCGCGCGCCCGGCATGACCATGCACAAGATGCCGCTGTTCGTATGGTCCGAGCT
>NZ_JBAVCF010000295.1:0-5097 GCF_049586575.1 Bradyrhizobium sp. | reverse complement strand
CGGCGCGAAAGCCGTCGAATAGCGGCTCTCAAAAAGAGGGGCCGCGGCGTATGGGTCCCTGCGTTCGCAGGGACGACGGTAGAAGTGGCTGTTTGAAAATTGAAGATGAACTCAGCCCACCGCCATCTGGCTGCGGATTTCGGCGCGCAATTCGTCGATCAGCTTGAGGCCTTGCTTGGTCTCGACATGCCAGAATGTCCAGCCGTTGCAGGCTTCCGAACCCTGCGCCACCGCGCCCATGCGATGGATCGAGCCGACCTTGTCGCCAAGCATGATGGCGCCGTCGGCCCGCACCAGCGCGCCGTGGCGCTTCCTGGCGTCGACCAGCTTCGCGCCCGGCGAGATCATGCCGCGCTCGATCAGTTCGGAGAACGCGACCCGTGGCGCCTCGCGCGCGGTCATGAATGGCGCCAGCGTCGCCTCCGGCAACGGCTCGATCTCGGCGATGCGGGTTTCGGCCGCCGCCGCATAGGTCTTGTCGCGCTCGAAGCCGACGTAGCGGCGGCCGAGGCGTTTGGCCACCGCGCCGGTGGTGCCGGTGCCGTTGAACGGATCGATGACGAGGTCGCCGGGTTTCGACGACGACAGCAGCACGCGCGCCAGCAAGCCTTCGGGCTTCTGCGTCGGATGCACCTTCTTGCCGTCCTTGCCCTTGAGACGTTCTTCGCCGGTGCAAAGCGGGATCAGCCAGTCCGAGCGCGCCTGCACGTCTTCGTTCGCGGCCTTCAAGGCTTCGTAGTTGAACGTATACCCCTTGGCTTTCTCGTCGCGTGCGGCCCAAATCATGGTCTCGTGCGCGTTGGTGAAGCGGCGGCCGCGGAAATTCGGCATCGGGTTCGATTTGCGCCAGACGATGTCGTTGAGAACCCAGAAGCCGAGGTCCTGCATGATCGCGCCGACGCGAAAGATATTGTGATAGGAGCCGATTACCCAGATCGTCGCCGCCGGCTTCATCAGGCGGCGGCAGGCGAGCAGCCAGGCGCGGGTGAAGTCGTCATAGGCGGCAAACGACGAGAACTTGTCCCACTCGTCATTGACGGCATCGACATGGGATTCGTCAGGGCGCTTGAGATCGCCCTTGAGCTGAAGATTGTAGGGCGGATCGGCGAAGACGAGATCGACGGAGCCGGCCGGCAATTTTGACATCTCGGCGACGCAATCGCCAAGGATGATGCGGCTATCCGGATGTGACTCAAATTTAGTGCGGGGCGCCCTTGCAGACGCCCCGCGACGCGACACAACCATGACTCAAATACTCTGACTCAGGCGACGCTGTCGGCGACGCGGGACCAAACAACCGACTGACGCCACTTTGACGAGGCAAAGTAAAAATCGACTTAACCGGGCAATTCTTTCACGCTGATGATCGGATTAATTCGTTTCGATGACCGGCGGATATTTGCGAGCGCCGGAAGCGGGGATGGCCGGCAACCACGGGATTTCAAGGGGAATTGGGATTTGGCGTCCGTCCGCCTCAATCCGCGAGGAGTGTGTGGCTGACGTGAAACCGCCTCCACTAGGCAATTTTTGCCGGGCGGGTTAATAGATGAGACAAAGAAAATTCTGCCTGGATGCGGCAGGACAGCCGCCGCAAACTGCAATAAGGAAATCAGGCCATGCGTTACGATGATTTTCGCCGCAGCGACGACATCGATGACCGACGCGACGATAGCGGCGGCGGATTGGGCGGCGGTGGCATGGGACTTCCGATGGGAGGCGGTGGCCTCGGCATCGGCACCATCATCGTGCTCGGTATCGTCGGATATGCCCTCGGCATCGATCCGCGCATCCTGATCGGCGGGGCGGAGATCCTCACCGGCGGCGGCAGCGGGCAGGGTCAGGTGCAGACCGATCGGAGACCGGGGACGGTCAAGAAAGGGGCGCCCACCGACGAGATGGGCAGCATGATATCCGGCATCCTCGGCGAGATCGACGATCGCTGGACCGAGATTTTCCAGGCCGCCGGCCAAACCTATACCGGCCCGCGCATCGTGCTGTTCCGCAACGTCACCAACGGCGGGCGTTGCGGCATGGCGCAGTCGGCGATGGGGCCGTTCTACTGTCCGCCGGACCGGCAGATCTTTCTCGATACCGGCTTCTTCCGCGAGGTCGAAACCCGGTTCCACGGCTGTCAGGGTTCGGCCTGCAAGTTCACCGCGGCCTATATCATAGCGCATGAAGCCGGACATCACGTCCAGAACCTGCTTGGCATCCTGCCGAAGGTGACGGCCCGGCAGCAGGCGGCCGGCAGCAAGGCGGCTGCCAACGCGCTTCAGGTGAGGGTGGAGTTGCAGGCGGATTGCCTCTCCGGCGTCTGGGTCAATCACGAAGCGAAGAAGCGTCCGGGCTTCATTGAGCCCGGCGATATCGACGGCGCGCTCGCTACTGCATCCGCGATCGGCGACGATACCTTGCAGCGGCAGACTACCGGGCGCGTGGTGCCGGACTCCTTCACGCATGGTTCGGCGGAACAGCGCAAACGATGGTTCATGACCGGCTATCAGCAGGGAACGCTGAAGGCGTGCGATACGTTTGGTGCTGCGTCGCTGTAACTATTTGTCGGATTTCACATGAACGCGATCGACGAATCCAAACAGTTCATTCCGCTCAACATCGCGGTGCTGACGATCTCGGATACGCGGTCGCTCGCCGACGACAAGTCCGGCGCGACGCTGGCGGACCGGATCGTTGCGGCCGGCCACAAGCTGGCAGCGCGGGAGATCACCGTCGATGATGTCGAGGCGATCCGCGCCATCGTCAAGCGCTGGATTGCGGACAAGGGTGTCGACGCCATCGTCACGACCGGCGGCACCGGCTTCACCGGCCGCGACGTGACACCGGAAGCCATCGAGCCGTTGTTTGAAAAGCGGATGGACGGCTTTTCCATCGCCTTCCATATGTTGAGCCACGCCAAGATCGGCACCTCGACGATCCAGAGCCGCGCCACCGCGGGTGTTGCGGGCGCGACCTTCATCTTCTGCCTGCCGGGTTCGCCGGGCGCCTGCCGCGATGGCTGGGACGGCATTCTCGCGGCGCAGCTCGACTACCGCACGCGGCCCTGCAATTTCGTCGAGATCATGCCGCGGCTGGATGAGCACTTGCGCCGGCCGAAGGCGAAGGGTGCGTCCGCCTGATGGACCGGCGGTATTTCGGCAGGTCAATCGTTAATGTCTAAATTTCAAAACAATGCCCTAACGGAACCTTACGAGATCGCCCAGAAACTCGGCCAGCCCCGATATTGCCGGGGTTTTCAGGCGTGCAACGGCTGGTGATTTTGATGACTGTTGTTGAGCTGAAGGCAAAGGTACTGCGCGAGCAGCGACGTCAGCTGCACAAGCGGCTGGCCTGGATCACGGTCGGCGATGGCGCGAGCGAGCACGAGTGCCACGTTCTCGATCTGTCGTCGGGCGGCGCGCGGATCGCGATGGACGATGCGATGGATGTGAGAGACCGCTTCGAGTTGACGCTCGTGCGCGGCCATCACAAGCGTGAGCTGTGCGAGGTGGTCTGGCGCCGCGGAAAGACCTACGGCGTGAAGTTCGTGAGCTTGCTTCCCGAGGTCGCGACGCCGGCTACCGACCCGACAGAGGCGTCAGTCCAGCCTTCGTGATGGCGGAAGCGGCCTCGCGCGAGGAGAGAAACGTGAGTAGCGCCCGCGCGGCGTCGGGCTGCTGCGCCGTCATGGTGAGAGCGCCGGCAAAGGAAAATATCGGCTGCACCTCGGATGGAAGCGCGCCGACGAATGTAATGCCGGGAACATGAATGAGCTCGGCGACTTGCTGGAAGCCGATCTCTGCCTCACCGCGCGCGACCACCGCGGCGACTGGTTCGCCGGATGGCGGTCCGCGTATCTTGCGGCTCTTCGCAGCGATCTGATCGGCAATGCCGAGTTTTGGAAACAAGGTCCTCGACAGATAAGTGCCGCTGCCGCTATCCGAATAGGCGATGGATTTCGCCGAAAGCAATGTATTGCGAAGCGCGGCTACGCTGCTGATGTCCGGCTTTTCGGCGCCTTCGCGCACCACCATGCCGATCAGCGATCGCGCCAGTTCGACCTTGCTTTCCGCATTCACCAATCCGCGTTTGCCGAGTTCGTCCGCCGCCCCGCCATCGAGGATCACGACGTCGGCGGTCTCGCCGCGCGCCAGCCGCGCCGGGATCGCTTCCGGCGAATCCCCCATCGACGGCCCGCGCGTCGTGATCAGATGATTTCCGGTCGCGCGCTCGAAGGCCGGCCCCAACTCGGAATAAGCGCCGTGAAAGCCGGACGAGATCATCACGCGGATATCCGCGGCAGAGGCTGCTTGCGCTGCAAACGCGATGACAAGGGCGGGTAACAAGCGAACGAAAAGGGACACTAGAGTTTCATCTCCCAGGTCTCACCGATCAGGCTTTGGCCGAAGCTGCGATGCGGTTCGCTCGCCACCAGTTCAAAGCCTGCGTCCTGATATATATTGCGGGCCGCGGTCAGGATGCTTTGGGTCCAGAGCGTGATCTTGCGATAGCCGCAGGCACGCGCAAACGCAATGCATTCGAGAACCAGCCGTCGCCCGAGCCCGTGGCCGCGCCCAGAGGGTTCGACCAGCAGCAAACGCAGCTTGGCGACCTCGTCGTCATGCCGGACCAGGAAAACCGAGCCGACCGGGGCGCCGTCGATTTCGGCGATCCAGCATCGCTCGCGCGATGTATCGAAGGAGTTGAGGAATTTGGCGGCGATCTCCGCCACCAGCGCTTCAAAAGAGGAATCGAAGCCATATTCGCTGGCGTAACGCGCACCGTGGCTCTGTACCACAAAGCCCATGTCGCCCGGCCGCGGCTCGCGCAGGGTCGCTTCTGTCGGTGCGTGCGCCGAGCCGAGTAAACCCTCGATGGCCGCCATGGCGGAGGTGAGGCGCCGCCGGTCAGCTTCCGGCAGCGGGCGCAACATCTTGGCGACGTCTTCGTGCGAACTGCGATCGAGCTTTGCGAAGGCCTGGCGTCCTTTTGCGGTCAGGCCGAGCTGATATTGCCGCCGGTATACCGGAAGCGGCTTGCGGGTGATCAGGCCGTCGTCGCTAAATTTCTGGACGATACGGCTGAGATAGCCGGGGTCGAGCC
>NZ_JBAVCF010000294.1:0-1771 GCF_049586575.1 Bradyrhizobium sp. | reverse complement strand
GAGCGGACGTTCTCCGGTCACCTCGGTGTGCAGGCGAATGGCGTCGGCGATCTCTACTCGCTCTTCCGCCTCCGACATGTCCTTGTGCTCGATCCATTTCAGGCTGTGACTGGCAATATCCCAGCCTGCCTCCTTCATCGCAGCAACCACTTCGGGATTTCGTTTCAGGGCCGTCGCCACGCCGAACACGGTCGTCGGCAATTTTCGTTCGGTGAAAATTCGCCAGAGCCGCCAGAAGCCGGCGCGTGAGCCATATTCGAACATCGATTCGATATTGGCGTGGCGCTGACCCGGCCAGGGTTGCGCGCCGAGCACGTCAGACAGAAACGCCTCCGAGGCGCGGTCGCCGTGCAGGATGTTGTTTTCGCCGCCCTCTTCGAAATTTACCACGAACTGTACGGCAATGCGCGCATTGCCGGGCCAGTGCGGATGAGGCGGATTGCGGCCATAGCCACGGAGATCCCTCGGATACCCGCTCCCCGCCATTTACACTTCCTCGAAGCGAACCTTCTGCGCGCCATTCCAGAGCACGGTCTTGCCCAGCGCAGGCAGGTTCTCTAGCCCAGAGGTCAGCGTAATGAAGTGATTGCCTGCGAGTTGGCCCATCTTGCTGGCGAAATGCACGCCGCCATAGGCGAGCAGAATTTCAGTCTCGCTGATGCCGCCGGGGTACAGGATGATCTGGCCCGGCGCCGGGTAGCTCGTGTGGTTCTCATAGCCGACGCCGAAGTCGAGATCGCCAAGCGGCATCCAGACCCCCTCGCCGCTCCAGCGCACATGGATGCACTTGCTCTCAAACGGCATCGCGCGACGGAAGGCCGCACAGGTTTTGGGCGCTAGCTGCTCTTCAAAGCGGGCCTGAAAGGTGAAGTCTCCGGCGCGGACGATCAATTGGCTCATCAAAATACCCGTCATGACAGCTCAAGGGTTCTTTTCCCATCGATAGTCGAATTTGACCGCCTTTGCTACCTCTTGAAAGCGCCCCAGGCGGACCATACCGCGCTGCGATGCGGAGGTTGGAATCGGACCGCCAGCCGGCCGGACTGCGCTATTTTGTCGATTTTATCGGTCGATAAACTGAGCTAGTCTGGTGGGCCCATGCCGGTTCCCCCTCGCTCGAAAAGTGCAACGCGGCGATATCGACAGGCTTGGTCGCGGCGGGTAGGGTCGCGGCCCTAAAAAGGTTCGGGAGAGACGCTGTTGTCGGAGAAGTTTAGCTGGAAGCGGGATTACTATGCCGGCGGCCTGATGCTGCTGCTCGGGGTGGGAGCCGCGGTGACGGGCTCGGGCTACAAGTTCGGCAGCCTCGCCAGAATGGGCCCCGGATTTATGCCGGTCGTGCTTGGCATCGTCCTCGCCTTTATCGGCATCCTGATCGCCGGCACCGCGCTCGGATCGGCCGAGCCTGACGACAAGAAGTTTCTCCCCGACAATCCACAATGGTTCGGCTGGTTCTGCATTCTTGCCGGCCCCGTTCTTTTCATCATCGTCGGAGAATATGGCGGGATGATCCCGGCGGTGTTTGCCTGCGTGTTCGTCTGCGCGCTCGGCGACAAGACAGGGACGTACAAGTCGTCCTTCATTCTGGCGTGCGGCGTCACCGTGTTCGGCGTGGTGCTGTTCCACTATCTCCTGAACATTCCCTTTCCGCTGTTGCGCGGGGTGAACCTGTGATTTCGACCGCGCTTACCGATCTTTGGGCCGGCTTCGGAGTCGCGCTCGAGCCGCATAACCTGATGTACTGCTTCCTCGGCGTGCTGGTCGGCAACCT
>NZ_JBAVCF010000293.1:0-29028 GCF_049586575.1 Bradyrhizobium sp. | reverse complement strand
GTCGCCTGCGCCAAGACCAGCCGCTTTCTCAAGCAGGTCGTCAATTTCGACGGCACCTCGAACCACGACGCCGAGCTTGACCGGGTGGCCTTGAGCAAGCCGGTCCGTTTCGAGGCGGTCAAGACCGGCCGCGACGACGTGGCACTACTCGGATTCACCTCGGGCACGACCGGCGAGCCGAAGGCGACGATGCATTTCCATCGCGATCTTCTGATCATCGCTGACGGCTATGCCAAGGAATTTCTCAACGTCACGCCGGACGACGTCTTCGTCGGCTCGCCGCCGCTCGCCTTCACTTTCGGGCTCGGAGGGCTCGCGATTTTCCCGCTGCGGTTTGGCGCGACCGCAACGCTGCTCGAAAACGCCTCGCCGCCCGAGATGATCAAGATCATCGAGACCTACAAGGCGACGATCTGCTTTACGTCGCCGACAGCGTATCGCGCGATGATGGCCGCGATGGACAAGGGCGCCGATCTGTCCTCGCTGCGACTGGCGGTCTCTGCCGGCGAAACCTTGCCGGCGCCGGTGTTCGACGCCTGGACGAAAAAGACCGGCAAAACCATTCTCGATGGCATCGGCAGCACGGAAATGCTGCACATCTTCATCAGCAATCGTGAGGGCGCCGCCGCTGCCGGTTCCACCGGGGTTCCGGTTTCCGGCTACGAGGCAAAAATTGTCGACGACAATATGAACGAATTGCCGGCCGGCGCCGTTGGAAAGCTGGCGGTGCGCGGGCCGACGGGCTGCCGTTACCTCGCCGACCAGAGGCAGTCGAATTATGTGCGCGACGGCTGGAACCTGACGGGCGATTCCTTCTCTCGCGATGAAAAGGGCCGTTTCTCGTTCGTGGCGCGATCCGACGACATGATCATTTCCTCCGGCTACAATATTGCAGGTCCCGAGGTCGAGGCCGCGCTTCTCAGCCATCCTGCGATCTCCGAATGTGGCGTGGTCGGCGCGCCCGACGAAGCGCGCGGCATGATCGTCAAGGCCTATGTGGTGCTGACGGCGAGCGTGACTGCAAGCGACGCGCTCACCGCCGAATTGCAGGATCACGTCAAGCAGGCGATCGCGCCCTACAAATATCCGCGCGCCATCGAATATGTCGCGCAATTGCCGAAGACCCAGACCGGCAAGCTCCAGCGTTTTGCCTTGCGGCAGATCGCGCAAGGCAAAAGCCCCTCGACCGGCGTGGCGGCTGAATGAAGAAGGAAGAGTCAGTGAACCCTTTGAAAGGCCCTTCTACTGCCGTCCGCTCCGAAAGCGAGACGCTGTCTGCGGAGTCACGAATTCTGCAACCGAGCGGCTGGCCGGCGCCGAAAGGATATGCCAACGGCATGACCGCCGAGGGGCGTCTGGTGGTGACCGGCGGCGTGATCGGCTGGGACATCCACGGCCATTTGCCGGCGGATTTCATCGCGCAGGTGCGCCAGACCCTGCGCAACATTGCTGCTATTCTCGCTGAAGGCGGCGCGGGGCCGGAACACCTGGTTCGCCTGACCTGGTATGTCGTCGATATGGACGAATATCTCGCAAGCCTGAAGGCGCTCGGGCAGATCTATCGCGAGATCTTCGGCGCGCATTATCCGGCGATGGCGCTGCTGCAGGTCGTGCGTCTGGTCGAGAAAGCAGCCAAGGTCGAAATCGAGGCGACCGCGGTCGTGCCGCGCTGATTGCATCTCCCGGCGGCATTACTCTAAGTGCTACGCGATACTCTAAGCGCTACGCGGTTTTCAGCGGCTTGAGCTTCGCAAGGTCGCTATAGGCGTCTGCCGCCTTCCGCAGCAGGCGCTTCTTTTGTTTAGGCTGAAGCGCGCGTTCCCTCCCATCCATCTTGTCTTCGCCAAGCGCGGCCGCGAGCGCGCGGAATCGTGCATCGTCGTTCAACTCGCCGAGCGATTTGTGGGTCTTGCGCAGCAGGTTCAGCGTTGCCTTCACGGCGGATGTCCCGCTTGATGGCACCAACGTCTCCGCGGCTTCGATCGCGTAGCTCAGCCGCTTGTTGGCAAGCCGCACCCGGTGAAGTTTCCGCGCGCCGAGCTCCTTCAGCTTGTGGCTTTTCTTCAAGAGCTTGTTCCGCCACTCCTGCAATTTGCCGGAGCAGTATTCGTCCGCCGGCCGCGCGCGCCGCGCGACGGCTTTTTTAGTCCTCTTCCGCGACCAGTCGCCGCTCTCGATCCAGGCGGTGATATCCCCGATCAGCCGCCGATAGCGTGGTGAACCAAGGGCGCGTGTCAAATGCCGCTGGCAGGCGGCACGCTCGCGTTTCCAGGACTGATCCTTGAGGCTTGCTGGCCGCGTGGTCTTCGCCAAACGCTCGAGCGCGACATCGAGATCGCGAACGATGCCGAGATGGGCGTTCAGCCACTTCAACTCCGTAGCAAGCCGCAGTTGTTCGTCGCCCTCAACCATGGGCGAGAAAAGGGCAATCGTGGTCCGGAGCCGCGTCATCGCAACACGCATCGCGTGCAAAGAGTCCACATCACCCGCAACAGTACCACCATGCTGCGCCGTCAACTGGTGGAGGTAGTGGGTTGCGGCCGTCCGAAACGCCATCTCGCACGTCATCGAGCCATGGAGCGTCGGAGCCCCTAACGAAGCCTTAATTGTGAGCATTGCGTCCATGAGAACAGGGTGCCCCGCTGTCGTCTCCTTGACAACAGGACTTGTTCCGGCGCGATCTTTGCGGCACTACTGAGAAAACTCCATGAATCCCGTCACGGGACATTTTTTCAGCGGCATCCGGCTGTCAAACCGTTGCCTCGGCCCGACGATGGATGGTCGTTTGGCAGGGTTGCGCGCCGGGTTTCGTATCCGGAGGACTGGTCGGCGTGCCCCGAGACAAAACCATCGAGCCCCGGCAAATGGCAAACGGAAAGCTGTCGGTGCTACGCAAACACCCGATTTTTCGCGACCTCGACGCTGAAGCGTTTGAGCAGCTTGGCCGTTACGCCAAGTCCGCGACCTTAAAGCGCGGCGCGACGATCTTCTCCAAGGGCGATCCCGGAAACAGCCTGATCGCGGTCATTTCGGGAACAGTGAAGATCAGCATTTCATCGCCGGATGGGCGCAACGCAATCCTCAATTTGATCGGCCCCGGTGAGATTTTCGGCGAAGTCGCCGTGCTCGATGGGCAGGCGCGAACGGCGGATGCCATCGCCAACAGCAACTGTGAAATTTTCGTCATCGACCGCCGCGAATTCCTGCCGTTCGTAAAAAGCCAGCCGGCGCTGGCGATGAAGTTCATCGAATTGCTTTGCACGCGGCTGCGCTGGACCAGCGACCAGGTCGAGCAGGTGATCTTGCAGGATCTGCCGGGCCGGCTTGCAAGCGCCCTGATCCGCCTCACCGAACGCCACAAGGCGACGCAAGGCGGCCGCGCGATTGCGATCACCCAGCAGGAAATCAGCGAGATGGTCGGCATGTCCCGCGAGAGCATCAACAAGCAATTGCGCGCCTGGGCTTCCCGCAACTGGGTTCGCCTCGAACACGGCGCCATCGTCGTGCTGGACGCCGGTCCGTTGCAGGAAATCGCCGGATCGGGAACCGAAGGCCCTTAATTCGAGCAACGCGAACGAGTGTGAAGCAGGTCACACGTGTTTGATCGATCCCGGGCTAGGTTAGCGGCATGGGGGACATCCTCAATGTGGAGGCGTCCATGAATGCTCCGTTCGACAGATCAAACAAGAGCGACAGCACCAATCCAGGTCGTAGAAGTGGATTTGTGATCTTGCCGGCATTGATCGCAATTGTGCTGGTTACACTTGCTATCACCCAACCGAAGATGTCTCGCTGGATATCCGACTCCGTCCAGGCGGAATTTGTCGGCGGCGTCAATATGGACGACGCGCCGACGCAGACCGCGCGGCCGGATAAGGCCATGCCCGAGCGCACCGTCCTTGCCGATTGAAGCAACGCGCTGACGGTTGTCAGAGATAACCTTCGCCGGCCTCGGCTGCGAAACGGCCCGGATCGCCTTCCCAGACGATCCGCGCATGTTCGAGCACATAGACGCGGTCGGCGTGGGGAAGCGCAAACGTCACGTTCTGTTCGCCCAGCAGCACGGTAATCGGCGTGGTCTGACGCAGCCGTTCGAGGGCCTTGGACAATTGCTCGAGGATAACAGGAGCAAGCCCCAGCGTGGGCTCGTCGAGGATCAGGATTTTCGGCTGCATCATCAGCGCGCGGCCGATCGCGAGCATCTGCTGCTCGCCGCCTGAAAGCGTCTGCGCCATCTGGCCCTGACGCTCCTTGAGGATCGGGAACAGCTCGAACAGCCAGGCGAGCTGCTTCTCGCGGTCCGCGTCCGTCAGGTGCTGACCTCCGAGATCGAGATTTTCGCGCACGCTCATCTCGCCGAACAGTTCGCGCGATTCCGGACACTGCACAATGCCGCTGCGCGCGATTTTTGCCGGGCTCGTGCCGCGCAGCTTTCCGCCGTCGCGGATGATTTCGCCGCTGTAGGGCAGGAAGCCGGAAATCGTGTTGAACAACGTGGTCTTGCCAGCGCCATTCAGTCCCACCACCGAGACGAATTCGCCCTGATGCACGTGGATCGACACATTCTCCAGCGCCTGCGCCTTGCCATAGAACACGCTGACATTTTCGACCTGAAGCAGCGGGACCTTGTCCTTGAAGCTGGTTTCCGGGCGCGCCGACGTCTCGATCGCGCCGCCGAGATAGACGCGCCGCACGGTCTCGTTGCGCATGACCTCGTCGGCGCGGCCGGTGACGATCTTCTCGCCGAGATACATCGCAAGCACCCGGTCGACCAATGCCGCCACGCTCTTGACATTGTGGTCGACGAGCAGCACCGCGCGGCCTTCGTCACGGAAGCTCTTGATCAGTTCGGAGAAGGTCGCGACTTCGCCGAGCGTCAGCCCTGCAAAGGGCTCGTCGACCAGCACCACTTTGGGATCGCGGGCGATCGCCTTGGCGAGCTCGAGCCGCCTGAGGTCGGCAAAGGGCAGCGTCGGCGGATGGCGATCCATCACCGCGCCGAGGCCGACGCGATTGGCGATCCACTTGGCACGCTCGGTCAGCGCCTTGTCCGGAAACAGCATGAACAGGCTGTCCGGCAACAGCGCCACCATGATGTTTTCAAGCACCGTCTGCCGGTTCAGCGGCCGCGAGTGCTGGAACACCATGCCAAAACCCTTGCGCGCAATCTTGTGCGCGGGCAGGCCGGCGACGTCTTCACCCTGGAAGATCACTTTGCCCGCAGTCGGGCGCTCGATCCCCATGATCGATTTCATCGCCGTCGATTTGCCGGAGCCGTTCGGTCCGATCAGGCCGAAAATCTCGCCGGCATACACGTCGAGGTCGAGATTCTTCACGGCCGTGAGGCCGCCAAAACGCTTGGTGAGGCCGCGGACCTCGAGGACGGGCTGGTTATTGGTGGTCGCGTCCATATCAGCGTCTCTCGTGCGAAAGGGCGGCGCCCAGGAAACCGCCGGGGAAGAACAGCACGACGAGGAGCGCCACCGCCGAGACGATGAAGGTCGCAAGCTCGCCGGTCGGCCGCAGGAATTCGCTGGCGACGATCAGGAAGATCGCGCCCAGCGCCGCGCCAAGCACGGTGCGGCGTCCGCCGAGCACGGCGGCGACGATGACGTTCACGCCGACGGCGATATCGACCACGGTCCCGACCGAGGCGGTGCCGAAATAGAACACCAGCAATGCGCCGGAAAGACCCGAGAAGAACGCAGAGACGACGAAGGCTGCCAGCTTGTGCTTGACGATGTTGAAGCCGAGCGCGCCGGCCTGCACCGGGTCCTGGCCGCTCGCCTGCAATACGAGCCCGACCGGCGATTGCGACAGGCCATACAGGATCAGCGCGCTGATCGTCATGAAGCCGAGTGCGATCCAGTAGTTTGCGCCAGCGTTGATCGTAATGACGTCGGGAATGGTCAGCCCGATCTCGCCGCCGGTGAGATCGGCGAACACCACCACGAAGTTCTGCAATATCAACACCGCGACCAGCGTGGTCAGGCCGAAATAGGGGCCGCGAACCCGTAACGCCGGCAATGCCAGCACGACACCGGCGACGACCGAAGCGAGCGCGCCGAGCACGATGCAGAGAAAAACCGACCAGCCGTATTGGGCGTTCAGAATGCCGGCGGTGTAGGCGCCGACGCCGATCAGGAAGGTCGGGCCGAAATTGACCTCGCCGGCAAACCCGAACAGCAGGTCCCAGGCCATCGCAAACACGCCGAAGTAATAGGCGACCGTCAACAAGCCCAGAACATAGCCGGAGACATAGAGCGGAAGCGTCGAGGCGATGATAACGATCGCGAGCGAAACGAAGAACAGCCGTGATTTGAAGAACCCGCCCATCGTCAACGCCTCCCGAGCAGGCCTTGCGGCCGCACATACATCACCGCGACCAGGAGCAGCAGAGCCGGAATCGTCCGGTAGGCCGGCGAAATGAGGTAGGCAGTGATGGTTTCGAGATAACCGACGACGAAAGCGGCAATCAGTGAGCCGGATACGCTTCCGAGTCCGCCGAGCACCACGATCGAGAAGGCGCTCGCGGTCAAGGGACCTACGCTGTAGGAACTGACGCCCAAGAACATTCCGAGCAGCACGCCGGCAATGCCGGCGAGGATGCCGTAGATCGCCCAGACCACGACATAGATGTTGCCAAGCTCGAGCCCGAGCAGCGTTACTCCGCGCGGGTTCATCGAAGCCGCAAGCACCGCCTTGCCGGTGCGGGTGCGATTGACGAGCAGCCAGAGCAGGGCGATCACAAGGCAGCAGACAACGGCGGTGAAGATCTCGTTGCGCGGCGTGCGGATGCCGAGGATATCGATAACGCCCTCGACGATCGGCAGCACGGTCTTGGCGTTGTTGGTGAAGAAATACGCGATCAACTCCTGGATCATGATGCCCCAGAGCAGCGTGCCGGTCAGGACGAAGATTTCCTTCTCCTCGGTCGGAATTCGCGTGGATTTCTGGATCGGCTGCACCACCGCGAAATAAGTGACGAGGGCGGAAACCAGCGCCGCGGCCACGCCGACCAGCGCGCCAGCGTAGGTGTCGAGATGGAGCACGCTCGCCGCCGCCCAGGCGGCCACCGCCGCCAACACCATGAGGGCGCCGTGGGACAGGTTAAGCACGCCGGAGACGCCGAAGATAAGGGTAAATCCGGTTGCACCCAGCGCATACAGCGCGCTGATGGCAAAACCGTCGATCAGAATCTGAAGCGCAAGCATTTACACCGCCGCGGCAGCCCCCGCTGCCTCCGATTGAAACCAAAACCTGATCCGGAAAAGTGCGAAGTGGTTTTCCGAAAAGATCATGCTTGGTCAAAGAACCAAAGCGCGATGTTGATTCAATCAAATCTCATCGCGCTTTAGATGTCACGAAAATGCTCCCGGGGAGATCTCCCCGGGAGCATCATGCTGAGTTCAGTTCGACGTGACCTTGATGAAGCTTGGGAACTTCAACTTGGCCTTGGCGACTTCCGGCGGCCATACGGCAACCTGTTGACCGTCCTGCCATTGCAGCATCAACCCGGTGATCAGGCCCTTGCCGTATTTGATCGAATGCGTGAACGGATCGTCCTTGCCGTAGAACTGGACACGGCCGATGGTGCCGACCCAGTCGGTCTTTTCGAGAGCATCCACCAGCTTGTCGGCGTCGGTCGAGCCGCCGCGCTTCACGGCGTCGGCGATGTAATAGACTTCGTCATAGGCGGTGTAGCCGGCATAGGAGGGGTAGTTGCCGAACTTCGCCTTGAAGGCCTCGGTGAAGGGAACGCTCTTGGCGGTCACCGCGACGCCCGTACCTGACACGCCTTGATAGATCACCCCGTCCGACGCTTCGTTCGTGTCCTTGCCGAAGGTCGAGTTGGTGGCCTGGGAAGAGATGCCGAACATCGGGATCGGAACCTGCTGGTTCTTCCACTGCACGGTCGGCTGCACGCCGACATGCGAGATACCGGTGATGATCACGTCAGGCTTGGAGCCTTCGATCTTGTTGAAGATCGGGGTGAAGTCGGTGGTGTCCGGCGAGAAGCGGATATGGTCGAGCACCTTCAGCCCGATCTTGGGCAGGCATTCCTCGTAACCGATATCGAGCGGCTTGGTCCAGGCGGCGTCTTCGCTCATGATGACCGCGGTCTTCATGTGCTTCTGATCGACCAGCAGATCCTTGGCGCCATCGCAGACCGACAGCGCCAGCGCCGCCGACGTCAGATAGCCGTGGAAGGTGTATTTGTTCTTCTCATAGTCGGCGTGAACGGCCTTGCTGATCTCGTTTGAGGCCGCGCCCGGCGTGACCAAGGGCGTCTTCAGACGCGCGGCCCATGGTTCCAGCGCCAGCACCACCTCGCTGATGTAGCTTGAGATGACGATATTGACCTTGTCCTCGTTGACCGCGCGCTGGAAGGCGCGGACGGAATCGGCCGAGGACGAGTGGTTGTCATAGGTGACGATTTCGATCTTGCGTCCGTCAACACCGCCCTTGGCGTTGATCTCGTCGGCGGCAAGCTGGGCCGCCTGCGGGATCGAGGCGCCGGCGATGGCTTGCGCCTCCGCGATAACGCCGATCTTGATTGGGTCGGCGGCGACTGCCGGACCGGATGCCGCCAGCACGAGGCCCAGGGCCGTGGCGCCAAGCAGCGAACGCAAAAGCGGCGTTCGGGATGTTGCTTTCATGACGTTTCTCTCCGTTATCTGCGGCCTTTTTCGGCCTTGAGGTTATTGTAGCCTCGCCGGCGTTCCCAGCAAGCGAAACCCCTCCCGCTTGCATCGCCACGGCAAAAACCGCCCTGCGTGGTACGACCCCGACTGCTTTTTGGAAAGACCAAAATCGTCGCAGCCGGCTGGCTTTCAGGGCAGCGTTAACGGCCCCGCAGGCGTTTCCAGGGGAATATTTTCGGATAGGGCTTTTTCTGTTCGGATTCAATGGATTACAGGGTCGCTCGTTCCGGCCGTGATTTGCATGACGGCATCGGCCGATGAGACGAAAGGATAAAGCGCGAAGGAGCCTGTCAGGTCCTTTCCCGAATCAATGATAGGACTTGCGCATGGCTTCTTACCAAGCGTCATCCAGCCAATGAACTCACCCGTTCGTCCCAGCAACAAGGCTGTCCGCAAGGGCCTTGCGCATCTCGATGCCGGGCGCATCGAAAACGCCGAACGGCTGTTCCGCAGCGTTCTGCAAGCCGAGCCGAACCATCCGGAGGCCAATCATGCGCTCGGCACCCTGACCGTGCGCCAGGGGCAGCCGAAATCCGCTCTTTCGTTCCTGAGCACAGCCTTGCAGTCAGATCCGTGGCAGAGCCAGTATTGGCATTCCTTTGCAGAGGCGTTGCTGTTGATCGGCGCGGTCGGCGACGCACGCGCCGTGCTGGAACGGGCAGCGTCGCGCGGATTTTCTACGCCGGAGATAGCCGCTTTAAGCTCGCGGATTAACTGCGTCGAACTTTATCGGATCGCCCTGGATCATCACGCGGCCGAACGGCTGAATGAAGCCGAAGCATTCTATACGGCGGCGCTCAAGGCCAATCCCGGCCATGTCGAGAGCTTGCACATGATCGGTCAGGTCGCGACGCGAACAGGTCGCGCCGAGATGGCGGTACAGTTGATCCGTGAAGCCATCCGCCTGGGCGGCGATATTCCGGCGCTCTATTCCAATCTTGGCGATGCATTGGCGGCGTGCGGGCGCAATGAGGAAGCCTTGCAGGCCTTTGCGCATGCCCTCGAACTGCAACCCGACTTCTCCGAAGCGTTGACGAGCCTCGGCAATCTCTATCAATCGCTGGGCCGTTTCGACGATGCCGTCAGGCAGTACGAAATCGTGATTGCCGGCGGTGTCAACGCGGCCAACGCCCACAACAATCTCGGCGCCATGTTATTTGAGCGGGGCGAACTCGATCGGTCCGTCGCGCACTTGACCGAAGCGATCCGGCAGAAGCCCGATCTGGCTGAAGCCTACAGTAATCTCGGCAATGCGTTCCATCATTCCGGCCGGCTGGACGAAGCCGTGGAGCAATACCGGGAATCGATCCGGCTCAAGCCGGACTATGTCAGCGCATTGAGTAATTTTGCGAGCGCGCTCAAGGCCCGCGGCAAGATCGCGGAGGCGATCGAGAACTATCGCGCGGCAATCAGGCTGAAGCCGGATTTCGTCGACGCGCATAACAATTTGATCATGCTGCTCGGTTATGCCGACGAGGTTCCGCATCAGGTATTGGTTGATCAAGCTCGCCAGTTCGATCGCGACATCGCCGCGCCGCTGTTGAGGCGCCGTCCGTTCGCCAATCCGGCCGATCCCGACCGGCGGCTTCGGGTCGGATATGTCTCGGGAGATTTTCGCACGCATGCCGTCAGTTATTTCTTCGAGCCGCTGCTGCGGCATCACCAGAAGGTCGATTTCGAATTCTTTGCCTACGCCAATATGCACGTGGAGGACGCAGTCACCGCGCGTCTGAAAGACAGTTTCGATCACTGGCGCAATATTGTCGCGATGAAGGACGATGCCGTCGCCGATCTGATCGAAGCTGACGGCATCGATATTCTGGTCGATTTGTCGGGTCACATGGCCGCCAACCGGCTGCTCGTCTTCGCCCGCAAGCCGGCGCCCATTCAGGCGACCTGGCTCGGCTTCACCACCACGACAGGTGTTGGCGCGATCGACTACCGGATCACCGATCCATACGCCGATCCGCCGGGAATGACTGAGAATCTCAACACGGAAACGCTGTGGCGTTTGCCGTCGACCTTCTGTTGCTATCAGCCTCGCATCCACATCGCCGACCCGATTGATCATCCGCCGTTCGACGATAACGGCTTTGTCACGTTCGGTTGCTTCAACAATTTCACGAAGGTGACCGATCGCACCTTGGCGCGCTGGGCCGAAATCCTTACCCGCATTCCCGATGCGCGTCTGTTGCTCGAAATAATCGGAATCGACGGCGTGGAATTTCGCCGCGAGACCGAGGCGCGGTTTGAACGCCTTGGCCTGCCGCTCGATCGAGTGATTCTCGAGCCTCGCAGGCCGTCGAATCAATACGTGCTCTATAACAGGATCGACATCGCTCTTGATCCGTTTCCGTTCAATGGCGGGACGACGACGCTGGATGCGCTTTGGATGAGCGTCCCTGTTGTTTCCGTCGCAGGCGAGTATTTCACCGCGCGGATGGGCGTCACGATCCTGAACAATGTCGGCTTGCCGGAGTTGGTCGCCGACGATGAGGCCGCTTACGTTGAGCTTGCGGTCGCTCTGGCGGGCGATGCGTCGCGGTTGCGTGCAATCCGCGGCGATCTCAGGCGGAGAATGCGCGCGAGCCGAATGATGGATTTTGCGGCGTTTGCCGGCGATATGGAAACAGCCTATCGCGCGATGTGGCGCGATTGGTGTGCAGCACGACTGCACGCCGGGCCGACGGCGGCAGGTCAAAGCTAAAGCACGATTTCGCGCCTAGTGACGTCTTCGATCGCCTGCCACAGTGTAATGGACTTCCGGTCAGACGGAGCCGTCGTTGCCTCGCTGGTCAGAAATTCGCGGCAAACTCCGACCAGTAACGGGACCCGGCGGTCTTGATCGTCCGCGGCGGCGGTGAAGGGATCGTGCCGGGAGACTGTAATGTTGTCGGCAGGCGCAGTGATGGCAAATTCGGCTTCCGCCGCATTGGATTTGAGCTCGAGAAGGCAGCGGGCGCCGTTGCGGTTTACCAGCGTTGCGTCCCAGCTCTCGGCCTCGCCGGGTCGGGTGGCCCGGATGCGGGACGCCAGCACATGATCGAAGCCGAGCGCGGCGAGCAGGCTGACGAACTGGATGCCATAGAACCGCAGGGCGCCGCCGCCTTCGGCTTCCGCTCGCTTCCAGTTCGACCGGTCGACCGCGTAATGATGGGCACGGAACAGCCATCGGACATGAAGGTCGCCGCGCAATTCTGCCGCGCGGGCGATCAAGCCGCGGCCCCAGTCAGTGTGGCCGAACAGATAGCCGATGCGGACGATTTTGCCCGATGCTTCGATCTGGTCGAACAGCTGCGCCGCGGCTGCCGGATCCGGCGCCAGCGGCTTCTCCAGCAGCAGGCGCCGCAATTTCCCTCGCCGGCAGAGTTGTGAGATCACGCCGGCCTGATCGGCAGGCCTGCGCGCAATGACGAGCGCATCGGCCAGATCAATCGCCTCGTCGTCGTTAGCGACAAAGACGATATTGTCCGCAAGGCCCGATAACTCGGCGCGGCGCCGGATGATCGGGCGATATCGCTCCGGAAGCACGACGCGACAAGGTAGCGCGTGCAGGGCTGGGAGGTAGCCGTAGAGTCCGAAGCCGGAGCCGAGGATCGTGACGTTCACGTGGCGAAATCGTCCGGCGCAATGATCCTGATGATCTCGGCGGTGAACCCGCGGCTGCGCAGATAGGTTTCGATCTCGTCTGCGATGTGCCAAGCCATATTGACGAGCGGCTTGTTGCGGTCGTTGCTCGGGAAGTTGTTGTCGGAGAGTATCGGAATCCGCGTACCCGGAACGAGATGTCCGATCTTGCCCGAGCCGGGTTTTTCGTATACCGCGCTGATCGAGGTGTGATCGAGACCCAGCAGTCTGATGGGGATAGCAGCTCGGCCCGGAAACGCCTTACCCGCGAGCGGGCCGTATCGTCTGACCGCGGATTTGATTTCCGCCGTCTTTCTGGCGCGCCAGCGGGCGATCTCTCCGGGTAATCTTGCGAGGGCATCGCCGAAGCCGCGTTCGCGCTCGAACACCGCTGAGTTTGTCACGGAAGATTCTTCGGAATTCCACGCACCGCTCAGAAACACCCGGATGTTGCCTCCGTAACGGCTGGGAAATTCGATTTGCGAAATGAACATTCCGAGCGATCTGGCGATGAACTGAAACGACGTCGCACTGTAGGTGCGTGGATGCTCGTGGTAGAAGGTGTCGAACTGCCGGCCGGAAATAATCGAGCCGAGATAGTGGTTCTCGATCACGATCTTCGTGCATGGATTGGACAGCGCATTCAAGGCCCGGATCACGTCCGGTAGGTCTTCGATATGCGCAAACACGTTGGTAAAGGTTATGATGTCGGGTTGGCCGAATTCGGCGACGAAGCGCGTGGCGACGTCTTCGGTGAAAAATGCGTTCCATACGCAGTGCCCCGCGGCGGATGCATCGGCGGCGGCGCCGGTCGGCTCGATACCGAAGGTCTCTGCGCCCTGTTCGGCAAAGATCGACAGGAGGCTGCCGTCGTTGCAGCCGACGTCCAGCACTTTCTTGCCGCGAAGGTCGCCATATCTTGCGGTGCAGGCGGCAACGAGATTGCGCATGCCGTTGAGCACGTCGAGGGTCTGGCGGGCGCGATAGTGGTAGGACTGCGGAAACAGGTCCTGCTTGGGAACTTGATAATGCTGATGTGCGGTGCAACAGGTATCGCAGAATAGGATTTCGATCGGATAATCCCTGCAGATGCGCGTCTCGCCGGCGGAAACCAGATCGTCGCACATGGGATGCGTGCCAAGATCGAGTACCGACTGCAGGGCGACGGTTCCGCAGACCTCGCAGCGGTGTATCTCGCGCAAGCCGAAGCGATCCGTGGATGGCGTGTCCGGCTCGCGGAGCCGTCGCACGATCTGCAATCCGGCCGCCGTTCGAGACTGTACACGGGCGGCTGGAACGAAAGTCTTCATGCGGATGCCACCTTTGCAAGACGCTGTTGCAGACCCAACGCTCGAGGATACACACGCTGCCATATCTGTGGCCGCGGCTCCTTGGCCTGAGCAGCGCTTCTACAGGGGCCTGTTGCACCACCGAAGGGCGAAACCCGTCCACATTGCCGAGATTGTCGTTAACATTCCATTAACGACGATCTATTTCGCCAATGGCGCCCGGCAGCACCTGCGCGACAAACTCCATGGGCGTTTCGTCGTCGTTCAGCAGCAGCACGTTGTAGAGCGGGTTGTTCGGCATGGCGCGACCTGAAGCAGGCTTATCGGAGCGAGCTACTCATCGATGATGGCAACCGCGCGCGTCCACCCCGCCGAAGCCCGTTCGATCTTCACCGGAAAGCAGGAGACCGTGAAGCCGGTGGAGGGCAACAGTTCCAGATTGTGCAGCTTCTCGATGTGGCAATAGCCGATATGGCGTCCGGCCTTGTGGCCTTCCCAGATCAGGCTCGCATCCCTGGTCTCGGCATATTTCTTCGCGGTGAAAACGAACGGCGCGTCCCAGCTCCAGCCGTCGATGCCGGTCAGCCGAACGCCGCGTTCCAGAAGATACATCGTCGCCTCATAGCCCATGCCGCAGCCGGAATTGACGAAGTCCGCCCGACCGTATTTGGCGCCAGCGCTAGTATTGACCACGACGATTTCGAGCGGCGACAGCGTGTGACCGATGCGCTTGAGTTCGGCTTCGACGTCCTTGGCGGTCGCAACATAGCCGTCGGGAAAGTGACGGAAGTCGAGCTTGACGCCGGGCTGAAGGCACCACTCGAGCGGAACTTCCTCGATGGTCCAGGCGCGCTCGCCGCGGTTCATGGTCGGATGATAGTGGTAGGGCGCATCGAGATGGGTGCCGTTATGGGTCGAGAGCTGCACCGTCTCCATCGCCCAGCCCTGAGCGTCCGGCAGGTCTTGCGCTTTGAGGCCCGGAAAAAATCCGAGCATGCGCGGCAGGCTCTGCTGATGGTCGTGATATTCGATGCGCGGATTGATGCCCGGCGGATCGGCCGGCACGTCGTTTTGCAGCGGCACCGAAATATCGATCAGTTTTCGCGCCATGGCGCTCCCTCTCGTGTTGTTTTGGGCATTGTGAGGGCCTTCGGCCCGTGGCTGTCAAGCTTGGCGCTGTCAACGGCGGGATTGAGCTCGAATCCGCCCCGGCGCGGCGAATGATATTTTAAGAACCTCCCGGCTATTTTCGGCCCTTGGTGGATGATGCACGGTGGCGACATGAAAGGCGCTCGCATTGGACTGGTGTGTTGGTTCCGACATTCGTACGGTGTCTCGGGAGGTTCGTTTACGAACGTCGGAAACCCGAAGGGGCACTGGCGACTATAAATTTCCAGTGCAGCTTTGGATTTGACATTCGCCATGAGCACTTGCGGCAGCACCAAAGCGAATGTCAAATCCGCCGCACTAGCGGTGTTGGCGATCGGCGTGCTGGCGGCCGGCGCGTCGTATTTCAGGAAGGAAGCCGTGACCGAGTCGCATCGGCAGGCGCGCCAGGTTATTCTGCACTACACGTTCAGCCGGGCCGATCAGCCGATCATCGTTCTCGGCGACAGCATCACAGAAGCCTCGACGTTGCCGCGATCGCTTTGCGGTCACGCTGTCGTCAATGCAGGACTGGATGGCGCTTCCACGATAAGCGATCTCGGGACATGGCTGATGGAGGCGCTCAGTGGCCGGCGCGCCGCCGCCATTGTGGTTGCGCTCGGCACCAATGACGCGCTGCAAGGGCGCAGCCGCGAGGAATTCGAAGCGAATTACGGGTCACTGCTCGCCCAGCTCAGAGGCGCGACGGATCATCTCTCCGTACTTGGCATTCCCTCAATCGAAGTGCGCGGGCGCATGCCGGCGGCCTATCAGGCCGAGACCATGAAGCGCATCGATGCCTTTAACGCCGCGCTGCCTGCGCTGGCCGAGAAGGGCGGCGCGACCTTCGCCGCTCTGCCGCCGATGCCGGCCCCGCACACGATCGACGGCGTCCATCTTGATGCCGCCGGCTACGCGGTGTGGGAGGACGCGGTCCTGAAGGGAGTGCGAGGGACATGCAGCTCGCATTGAAGCCGGCCGACTCCGGGGAAACCAACAAGCTGGTTGGGCTGGAAGCACTGCGCTTCCTCGCGGCGTTTTCCATTCTCATCTTCCACTATCGTCACCTGTCCTTTGTCGCCGACAAACCGGTTGATCTGGTGCCGGAGCGCCTGCCGCTCTACGGCTTCTTGCGCGCGCTTCACGAGTCCGGCGCCTATGGCGTCTGGGTCTTCTGGTGCATCAGCGGATTTATCTTCTTCTGGAAATACCGCGACCCCATAGCGGAGCATTCCATCGGCGGCTGGAAATTCTTCACGCTTCGTTTCTCGAGGCTTTATCCGCTGCACCTGATGACGCTGCTCCTCGTCGCGCTGTTGCAGTCGGCCTATTTCAACTTGCGGGGATGTTTCTTCGTCTATCAGGATAACGACCTGCCGCACTTTCTCGCGCAGCTCTTCATGGCGAGCGAATGGGGCATCGTGCACGGCTACAGTTTCGACGGGCCGATCTGGTCGGTGTCGGTCGAGGTGCTGGTCTATCTGTTGTTCTTCCTGATGCTGCGCGCGACGCGGTCATGGCTGCTGAATGTGGTCGTCGTCGCGGCGTGCCTGGGCGCGGCGTGGTCGGATCTCAGCGGGCAGCTTACCAATTGCCTTGCGCTGTTCTATATCGGCGGGCTGGCGGCTATCGTGCGGCGGGCCGTCGATGCATCGCGTTTCAGGAGGAAAATCGAGGCTTGCGCCTGGCTCGTGGCAGCGATCGTCCTGCTTGTGGCCTATGCGGCGCGCGCCCAATTCGACCGCTTCGATTTCCCGCTATTTGTAGCCGCTACGCCGATCCTGCTGTTCTGCCTGTCACGCGAGATCAAATTGCCGCGAATGATGCAGGGGGCGATCGTGGCGGCCGGCAACATGACCTACTCAAGCTATCTCCTGCACTTTCCGATTCAGATCGCGATCGTGCTGGGCTTTGCGGTCGCGGGGCGTCCGGTTCCCGTCTATGACGGCGCGCTGTTTGCCGTCTATCTCCTGACGACGCTGCTGTTGTCCTATTTCGCGTTCCGCTATTTCGAGGCGCCGGCGCAGCGCTTTATTCGCAGCGCTTTTCGAAAGGCCGATAGCCCCACGCGGGAGACGCTCAAGCAAGCTTCATCAGCTTGAGCGCGGCAAATCCGTTCGGGCCGTAAGGGTTGCCGAGGCTTTCGCACATCTCGAAATGATTGAAGTCGGGCGCTTCGAGAAGCTCGACCGGCTTGCCGGCGGCTTTGACGGCGGCGGCAAAATCACGCGATTGCCGCTGGAATTCCGGTGTCTCGAAGGTACCGTAGGTCACGGTAATCGGCGCGCGCAACTGATCGAGGTGCCGGATAGAGCTTAAGCGCTGCTCCATGTCGTCATCGAACTTGATGTATTTGCCGCGCGCGGAAAGCCGCACCGGCTTGAGATCGTAGAGGCCGCTCATCAGAAGGCCGCCGGAGATCATGTCGGCAGGCAGGCCGAAATCTCTCTGCCAGTCGGTCGTCACGGCGACGCCGGCGAGGTGTCCGCCGGAGGAATGGCCGCCGACATAGAAACGCCTGGTGTCGCCGCCAAAGCTGGCGGCATTTTTGTAAACCCAGGCGATGCCGCGGCGGACCTGGTCGACCATCGGCCTCAAGTCGCCATTGGCCGCCTCGACCTGGACGAAATCCAGCGCGACAAAGTTGACGCCGGCGTTGACGAAGAGATCGGCGGGAAAGGCGTAGTTCTTTGCCTGCCCATATCGCCATCGTCCGCCATGCACGAATACGAAGATCGGCGCTTTTGCTGATTTCGCCGGATAGACATCAAGTTCTTCGACCGGCGTCGGCCCATAGGCAAGTCGCTTCGGCGGGCCAAGCCGCCTGCGCGTCGTCTCGCTGCTTGAAGCGAATCGCTTCCGGAACTGGGCGACCATCGGCGCGTAGACGGACTGTTCGAAGGCCGCGTCCAGTTCGACCTGATCCATGTCCATCCAGACCTTCGCGCCTTTTTCGTGCGGGGGCGGCCCAATCCGGCATTCCTCGGCGAGTGCGGGCGTGGCGGCCATCGCTGCCGCAGTGCCGAGAAGGGCGCGGCGCGAGATTGTTGGGGGAGATGATGAGGAGTGGTCGGACATGGTTTCCTCCGAATTGTCTTACGCCAGCGTTACCATACCGGCCCAGAACTGCTGCTTTTGTTCCGAGGCGTCGATGTCGTATTTGCGCGCAAAGGTCAGCTTGCCGTCGCTGCCGACACGGTAGAGCACAAGGCCCGCCGTTACCGTGCTGCCGTCTCGCATCGCCATCGCCCACAGCGGTGCGGCGAGGAGAAGCTTGCCTGAGGGATCGATATTGAACGTCCGCAGGTAATTCCCGTGGCCATCGGCGTTCTGGATCAAGGCAGGCTCGCCGGTCGTCTGATTGATGGAAAAGACCGCGACCGAATTCTCCCCGCCCGAAAACACCTTCTTGCCCTCGAAGTCGATGGTCCACCAGGCGCGGTTAGTGAGATAAACGAAGCGGCCGTCGGGGCTGACATGGATGGGGCCGGCGGCCTGCCGCAGCTTCGAATCGGGATCGCTGAGCGTATTCTTCATCGTAAACAATGGATTGCGCGAGAGGCCGGTCGCATCGTCGAGCTTGTAGACCGCGATCTGGTTCTGGCTCTCGATCGAGACATAGACCCACGGCTTGGTCGGATGGAAGTCGAGATGCCGCGGTCCGAAATGCATTCCGTCGCCGGGCGCGATCGCCGCGAGGTCGGTCAGCACGCCGTCCTTGAAGGCGAAAGTCTTGATCGAGCCGGTATCGACCGGATTGTCCGACGGTGCGTTGTTGCCGCGCGTGATCAGGATGACATGCTTGTTGTCGGGCGTGACGCGGATTTGATGGGCGTAGATGCCGGTGTCCAGCTTGTTCGGCTGTTCGACACGGTCGCCGAGCGTGCCGTCGGCATTGATGCGGTGCACGGTGAGGCTGGACGGCTTGTTGTAGGCCGTCAGGAGATAGTGGCCAGAACGATCGACACTCGCATGAATCGGCCGGGTGGCAAGCTTCACCGCCTCGCCATGCGGCTTCAGCGCGCCGGTAGCTGGATCGATCGCAAACGCATTGGCGACATGCGTGCTTCCAGTGGTGTCTCCCGCAGCCGGTCCGCCGCTACTGGAAACGACATAGAGATATCGCCTGGAGGGATGTGGCCACGCATATTGGATATTGGCCGGCGTCGATACCGTGCCTTGTTTTGACAATGTGGCGTCGTCGACGTCGACGCCATAGGCCGTCAGTTCCGGACCCACGGCCGAATAGAACACGTTCCTGGATGTCATGGTTTTGCCGAAAGCTAGGGTGGGAGCCGCGATGGTGCCGGCGAGCAGAGTCGTGAACGTCCGGCGATCGACCATAGCGAAAGCCTCCCGCGAATTATTGTTATGGGGACGCCCATAGCAAAACGGGCAGCAGGGGTCAAAACAAGGGTCGCGCGGCTCTGACGCTCACCGAGCGGAATTGTCACACGAAGGCGCAAAGCGAACGAGCCCGACGTCGGCGCTGCCCGAGCTGGAAGAAGGCGGCTGTAAAGATTTCGTTAACCATTTCTGGGGAAGACTAAACCGTCTCTTCTCAAGATGGGGGGCGGAGCCATGATTGAGCTTGATATCCTGAGCGGCGAGATCGAAGCCTTGATGACCGAGCAGCGCGAGGCCTGGCGCGAACTCGCAGTCCCGACGCTAACCGCTTTTGACCGCCGCGAGATCCGTAACCGGATCAGGCAAGGCGAAATCGAATTGCGGGAGCATTTGACGGTGAGGACGGATCGTTTGCGCTTCCGTCCGCGGCCGGCCGAGACCCCAACCGACAGCCTCGCCAATATTGAATTCCGGCTGCTCTAGTGCCCACTTTCCGAAAGCTCGTGCTCCGCCTCAGCGGCCACCTTTCACGAACTTCGGAAAGTCATGGGCACTGGCAGACTTATTTGATTCCAGTGCCGCGTTCCATTTGAAGTTCCTGAACTGAATTTGCCGCCTGCGCTTGCAGGAACTTCAAATGGGCGGCGCCAGCTAGAACTCGAAATCGCCGGTCGACTGGCGCGCCAGCGCGCGGAGATCGGCAATCGTTCCACGCACGGCGTTGCAGCGCCGGCAGTGCACGCTGGCGCCGTCGCCGGCATCAGCGGGGTCGATCGGCTTGATCGACAGATTGCCGCAGACCTCGCAGACGATCTTCAGTCCTGGCTGCGTGTCACGGGATTGGTCGAGCAGGCTCATCGGTTTTGCTCAGCCGATGATCGCTGAGGCGAAGATGCTGACGGTCGCAAACTTCACCGCCAGACGGCCGTATTCCCGGCGCAAGCCGATCGCCGTCATGACCGCGTCGAACTGGTCGCGCAGATCGCCCAGCGCGGTCTTGCGGCCCACAATATAGGGTCCGTACAGCACGTCGCGCCGGCGTTCGATGAGTTTCGCGATCGAGGTGACCGCAAGGAATGTCACGATCGGATAGACAAAGAATTCGATGGTCATTGTTGGCCCCCGCCGTTTTTTTCTCCCACCGCGGGCAAAGATACGCCTGACCTTTTAAAGTGCCGGTCGCGTATCGCTGCGCAATTGAGAGGTCGGATTAGGGAAACCTAAACCATGTCGTCGGGGACGCAGCCTCGGGGGCGGGCGTGCAGTGCTAATAGAGAAGCAACGATTTGCGTCGCATGGATTGCTACCGCAGCACGTGCCGCGGCAGCCACAGCGAGACTTCGGGGACGTAGGTGACGGCCATCAAGACCAGGAACATGACGAGATAGAACGGCCAGATCTTCTTCATCACCTCTTCGATCGACACCTTGCCGACCGCGCAGCCGACAAACAGGATCGATCCGACCGGCGGATGGCACAGGCCGATGCCGAGGTTGAGCAGCATGATCATCCCGAAATGAACGGGGTCGACGCCGAAGTTCTGCATCACCGGCAACAGAATCGGCGTCGCGATCAGGATTGACGGAGCCATATCGACCAGCGTGCCGAGCACCAGCAGCAGAATGTTGATCAGGAACAGGATGACGTACTTGTTGCTCGAGATCGACAGGAAGAACGCCGTCATCTTGGCCGGCATCTGGGTCAGCGCCATCACATAGCCGACGCTGGACGCGCAGGCGATCAGCGTCAGCACCATCGCGACCGTGCGCAATGTCCGGTGCAGCAGCACGGGAAGATCGCGCCAGCGATAGTCGCGGTAGATGAACATGGTCACGAAGAACGCCCAGATGCAGGCCACCGCGCCGGCCTCGATCGCAGTGAAGATACCGCCGAGAATGCCGCCGAGAATGATCACAAGGGTGATGAGGCCCCAGGCGGCGTCGATCGTGATGCGGATCGCGTCCTTGGCCGGCACGGTCTGGCCGCGCGGATGGCCGTCGCGGTAGGCGAACACCAGGCAGAGAATGATCAACGAAAAGCCGAGCAGGAGGCCGGGAAATACGCCGGCCATGAAAAGGGCACTGATCGAGATCGTGCCGCCGGTTGCGAGCGAATAGAGCACGGCGTTGTGGCTTGGGGGAACCAGCAGCGCCTGAACCGAGGAGGTGATGGTGAGGTTGGTGGCGAAAACCCGCGGAAATCCGGTTTTCTCCATCTGCGGGATCATCACCGATCCAATCGCCGACGTATCGGCCACCGCCGAACCGGAAATGCCGCTGAGAAAGGTGGTGGCAAGCACGTTGACGATGGAAAGCCCGCCGCGCAGGCGGGTGAACCCGACCAGGACGTCAGCGAAAGCGACCAGCCGCTTCGCCATGCCGCCTTCCGCCATGATCGCGCCGGCCAGCACGAAGAACGGAATCGTCAGCATCGCGACCTTGCTGACGCCGTCGGAGATTTTCAGCATCACGGCTTCGAGCGGAATGCCGATCGACCAGGCGCCCGCGATCGCCGCGAACGCCAGCGAGTAGGCGATCGGCATGCCGATGACGAAGCAAAAGATCATGGTGGCGAGGAGAACGAAAATATCCATGGCCTGCTTCCCCTTCGATCAGTCGACCGGCACGACTTCGTGCGAAGGAAGCGGATCGGGCGGCGCCCCAAGCCATACCCGCTCGATGATAAACAGCAGCAGGCAGAAGCCTCCGACCGGAATCGGCAAGTAAGTGACGCCGACCGACAGGAAGGGGAATTCCGCAATCGTGTTGTGCCAGGTCACGTCGACCAACCGTTCGCCCCACACGACCATGAAGATCGCGATCAGCGCCATCAGGAGCTGAACCAGCAGATCGAGCGCTTTGCGAAAGGGTGGCGGCGCCTGATTGGCGAAATAGCCGACATTCATGTGCAGGTTGAGCCGGTAGGCTGCGGCCGCGCCGATGAAGGTCAGCACGATCGTCAGGAGAACCGCGAGCGGTTCGGGCCAGGATGCCGCGCTGTTGAGTACGTAGCGGGTGAATACCGCCCAGGGAATGATCGCCGAGATCAGCACCAGCGCAACGCAGCCGACGATTACGCACAGCAGATAGAGGGCGTCCATTGCGCGGCGATATATGGCGGCCATAGCCTTAACGCTCCCCGGTTGACGACTTCAAATCAGGCTAAAACCACTCACGGATATCAGTTGCGAGGAGCGTCAGCGGTTCAGGCAATTTGGTAATCCTGCGACGCCTGTGTTTCCGGATTGCTTCGTGCCGATGGCTGCGAGGTATCCGTGTGCCTCGAACGGTCAGGCGATCGCCCGAATGCGCTTGATCATGTCCTGATATTTCGGACCGTACTTGTCCCACACCGGTTTGACGGCGTTCTGGAACGGCGTCTTGTCGGCGATTACGACGATCTGGCTGCCGGCCGCCTTGGCTTTCTCCAGCGCCTTCTGCTCATAGTCGTTCCAGAACCCGCGTTCCTCCAGCTGGGCCTCGCGGGCAAATTTCTTGATGAGGTTCTGATCGCCGGCGGAAAGGCCGCTCCAGACCCGCTTGGAGAAGACGAGAACCTCCGGGATCACGAGATGCTCGGTCAGGGTGACATACTTGGCGGCGGTATAGTGGTTGGAGAAGACGTAGCTCGGCAGATTGTTCTCCGCGCCGTCGATCACGCCGGTCTGCAACGCGCTGAAAACCTGATCGTAGCCCATCGCGACGCCATTGCCGCCGAGCGCGTTCATCATGTCGATGAAGATCGGATTGCCGATGACGCGAAACTTCAACCCCTTGACGTCCTCGATCGATTTGATCGGATGTTTGGTGTTGTAGAGGCTGCGCGCGCCGGCATCCATCCAGCAGAGCGCGACGAGGTTGGCGTTCGGGCTCGCAGTGATCTTGTCGAGTAACTCCTGGCCGATCGGGCCATCCATCATCTTTTCCGCATGCGCCGTGCTCTTGAACAGGAAGGGCATGTTGATGACGTTGATGTCGTCGACGATCGGTCCCATCGTTCCGACGCTGACGCGCGACATCTGGATCGCGCCGATCTGGGTCTGCTCGATGGTTTCCTTTTCGCCGCCGAGCTGCATCGAGGGATACATCTGGATCGACAGCCGGCCCTGTGTGGCAGCGGAGAGTTTCTTGCCGAGGTTTTCGGTGGCGGCGACCGTCGGATAGCCGGGAGGCTGGACGTCGGAAGCCTTGAACACCGCCTTCGTCTGCGCGTTCGCGTCAAAGGACAGGCCGCCTGCCACACCTGCGACGCCCAAACCCGCACCAAGCTTCATGAAATCGCGACGCTTCATTGCTTTCCTCCCGGTGGTGCCCAATACGCGGTCATTTCCTGACCTGTTTTATCGTTGCTAGTGGCAGTGGATTTGACATTCGCTACTCGTCTAGCCACGGCTTCCCAAAGCCAATGTCAAATCCAAACTCCACTAGAAATCTGGTTTGGCTAGCGGTCCTATGATTCTAACATTCGCAACAAATCCGAAATCAATTCCTGTGGATTTGCCGGCTCGCCGGGGCTGTGCTAAACTTGTACGATGACCCGACAAGTTTCGTCAAGCTCGCCTCCGACCGATAGCGTGCAGCGTCAGCGCGCGAGTCTGCTCCGCCCTGTCGGCGCGCCGAAAAGCCTGAGTTCAGAGGTCGTCGACCGGCTGGCCGAGCAGATCATGTCCGGAAAGCTGCCGGTCGGCGCCAAATTGCCCTCGGAAGCGGAAATGATGAAGGGCATGGGCGTCAGCCGCACGGTGGTGCGCGAAGCGGTGGCGGCGTTGCGGGCGCGCGGCCTCGTCATCACGCGGCAAGGGGCAGGGGCCTTCGTCGATCGCGACGCCGGCCGGCAACCTTATGCGATCGATCCCGAAGGCCTCGGTTCGCTCGACAGCGTGCTCGATATCCTGGAGTTACGCATGGCGGTGGAATCGGAAGCCGCCGCGATTGCCAGCGAACGGGCCACGGCCGTACAGATCAAGGCGATCGGCGAGGCGCATCGCCTGTTCAGCCGCGCCATTTCCGGCGGCGAGCGCGCGATCAAGGAGGATTTCGCGTTCCATCAGGCGGTTGCAGCCGCTACCCAAAACAGCCGCTTCGTCGAATTTCTGGATTTCCTCGGCCGCCTGATCATTCCGCGGCAAAGCATTCGTTCCTTTGAAGGCAGCGCGGAAGGCCAGCGGCAATATCTCGGCCGCATCGAGAAGGAGCACGAGGCGATCTTTCAGGCGATCGGCGCCCATTCGCCGAAAAAGGCGAGGGATGCCATGCGCGGGCATCTCCTCAAGAGCCGCGAACGCTATCGCGAGCTCGCTTCCAGGAAATCAGCGTGCTAGCGCAGAAGGCCTCTCTGGTTCGGTAGCAATTTTTATCCTCGCGCAGGCGCGCCCGAATCCGAATGTCCAACCAGAATTGTCGGACCGTCCATTCGCGCCAGCACGCGCTCGGCCGAAGCGACCGCTTCAGGCAGCGTTGTCAGCGGATTCTGCACCGCTGTGGCATTCAGTCCTGCCGCCTGCAATCGTGCGATCACCTCAGACCAGCATGAACCGTCTGCAAACAGCCCGTGCACGAGAACGACGTTGGATATCTTTGCAGGAGTGGGATTTGCAACCGCGGCGGCGCCGGGGATGAGAGTGCTTGCGGCTCCAATAGCCAACATGCTCACGAAAGCGCGCCGGTTGATCGGCAGTTTTTGTCGATCGTCTTGGTTATTCACGTAAGGGTCTCCTTTGCGCGGAATTGAGTTGGCAGCGAGAGCTTCGGCTGATTACCGGGAACTTGCCGCAAGAATACCGGCCACACGGCCGGTGTCGATCACTCGGGGATGGCTTTGCGCGAGAGCCGCTTCCAGCATCCATGTTCTGAAAAAAGAGCGGCGTTGTTACGCGGCGTCACGGGGTTGTGCGATCGACCGTGAGGCCCGGAACTCGCGCCGAGTTGCTAAACAGGCAAAAATCCCGCGCGTTCGCGCAAGTGGCCTTGATCCGCGGCCGTCAACAGATCAATGAGGATTTGTGCCTCGCGCGCATGCGTGGCCTTGCTTGTGATGGCCGCGGTATAGACCGTGGCGAGATCGCATCCTTTCGGCAGCGCGCCGGAAAGTTTGGTGCCTTTGGTCGCGATGATCTCAGTGGCTTGGGTGCAGCCGATCGGGCGAGTGGCATCGCTACTGGCCATGTGACGCATCGCGGTCGCGCCGTTGGGGTAAATCTTCAAGCGGCCGGCGACTTCGTCGGCAATGTCGAGCAAAGCCAGGACTTTCGCGACGTGAATGCCGGCCGTGGATGCTTTGGTGTCCGGCACGAAAATAGCGTCGGCTTGCAGGAATGCGTGACGCAGGCTTGCCGCATCGCTCGCCGAGACCAGCGGATCGGTGTCGCGAACCGCCAACGCCGTCTCGACCCGGCCGACATCCGCAATCGAGCTCGCGCCGACAAGCCCCTCGCGCGCCAGCGTTGCGATCAGCGCCGAGGTGAGGATCAGGATATCGGCGGGCGTACCGTTTCGCAGCTTGTCGGCCATCGCGCCAACCGCGCCGAAATCGCCTGTGATGTCGAGGCCGGTGCTCTCCTTGAATTTTGCGGCGACGTTGCCGACCAGGCCCTGCGCCGCGCCGCCGCTCAGAATGTTCAGACTCGTCATGAAGAAAGCTCCATCGCCGCGATCAGCCGATCGCGGGTGATCGGCAGGTGGCGAAGGCGCACCCCGAGCGCATCGAACACCGCATTCGCGATCGCGGCCGTCACCGGGCCATGCGCGGCCTCGCCGGCGCCGACGGGATCAATTTCCGGCCGCGAGATGATTTCGACATCCACGTCCGGCACTTCGGAAAAGCGCAGGATCGGATACTCCGTCCAGGAATTGCTGGTGATGCGGGTGGAGTCGAAGCGAACCCGTTCCTTCAGCACCCAGCTTGTCGCCTGGATGGCGCCGCCCTCGATCTGGTTCAGGACCCCGTCCGGATTGACGGCTTCGCCGACATCGACCGCCAGCGTCAGTTTCTTGACCCGGATGTCTTCGGCAACTTCGACCTCGGCCACGGCCGCGCAATAGGCGCCGGTGTTCTTGTAGCGCGAGAAGCCGATGCCATAACCGGTGCCGTCTTGTTTCGCCGGTTTCCAGTTGGCGCGTCGCGCGGCCGCCTCGATCACAGCTTTCGATCGGGGATCGGACAGATGACGCAGGCGGAAGGCGACCGGATCCTCGCCGCGTTCAAATGCCAGTTCGTCGAGAAAGGATTCGATCGCGAACACATTGCCCTGCGCGCCAAGCGTTCGCAGCGCGGAGGTGCGGATCGGCATGATGGTGAGACGATGGGACTCGACGTGCCAGGACGGAAAATCATAAAGCGGGACCGAATTGCGGTCGGAGCCGCCGCCGCTTGTCGGAGGCGGGTCGACGGAGATGGCGCGTGGAAATGGTGTCGCGAGTTCGGTCGCGGCAAGCAGCGTGGGCTGATCCGCGCGGCCGGGACGCGCGGTGTGGCCATTGCCCCAGATGCTGTGGCGCCAGTCGACGATCTCGCCCTCGGCGTCGAGATCGGCCTCGACTTCAACGGTCATCGCCGCGCCAAAAGGCGCCTGCGACATCTCATCGGTGCGCGACCACTGCACACGCACCGGCCGTCCGGGCACGGCCTTCGCCAATAGCGCAGCGTCAAGCGCGACGTCGTCGGCGCCGTTGTGACCGTAGCACCCGGCGCCTTCCATGTGTTCGACGATGATGTTCTCGCGTGGCAACTTGAGCACCAGCACGAGATCGGAGCGCAAATTGTAGACGCCCTGGCTGTGGGTCCATAGCCGCACGCGATCGCCGTCCCATTGCGCCATGGCGCAAGACGGCGCGATCGAGCCGTGTGCAATGTAGGGGCGGCTATATTGCTGTTTGACCGTGCGTACCTTTGCAGCCGTCGAGGCGGCTTTTTTGTCGGCGATCACGGTCGATACCGCCGGCTGGCCTTTCAGCCATTCGGCAAAATTGTCTTCATCCGGCAGCGTTTCGCCTGATGCCCACGTCGCGCCCTTGCGCAAGGCCGCCAGCGCGGCCTCGGCGCCTTCCTCGGTTTCGCTGATGACCCCGGTGAAATTGCCGTCGCGCACGATCGCGACCAGCCCCCCGACCTTGCGCGCGCCGTCTTCGTTCAACTCGACCAGTCGCGCGCGCGAAAGCTCCGGCCGTAATATCCGGCCATGCAACATGCCGGGTAGAAGGGAATCGTGGATGAAGCGCGGGCGGCCGAAAACCTTGTCGGGAATATCGAGCCGCTGTAGCGAACTTCCGGCAATCGTCCGCTGCGCCGACGATTTCGGGATAGCGCCCGGCGTTGCGTCACGGTCGAGTGAAATTTCGCCCGCGAGTTCCCAATAGCTCGTCGAGACATTGCCGGGGCCGGTGATGACCCCGTCATTGACGGCGAGCACGTCGGAACCGACGCCAAGCCGATCGGCTGCGGTATCGAGAAAAATCTGCCGGATTTCCGCGCAGGCAAAACGGATCGCGCGGCCGGAATGCTGCACGGAGAGACTGCCTGATGTCACGCCCTCGTTGGGACTGCCCGACGTCGAGGTGCGCACCATCTGCACGCGGGCGATATCGACACCGAGTTCATCGGCGGCAATTTGCGCCAGCGCCGTGACGATGCCCTGGCCGATTTCGACCTTTCCGGGCGAGACCACCACTTTGCCGTCGGCGGCGAAGTTGATCCACGACGACAGCTTGGGATTCGCCGCGAGACTCGGCGGCAATGCCGGTTTGGTCGTCATGACGCGCGCATCTCGGCTGCGGCACGCAATATGGCCCGCACCATGCGATTATGCGAACCGCAGCGGCACAGATTGCGGTCGAGTGCGGATTTTACGTCCGCGCCGGTCGGGTTGGAGTTTTGCTTCAACAAGGCAGCCGCACTCATCATGATGCCGGAGAGGCAGTAGCCGCATTGCATCGCCTGCTCGGCGATGAAGGCGCGCTGAAGCGCATGCGGCTGCTGCTCATTGCCGAGGCCCTCGATGGTGGTGACGTCCTTGTCGGCGACCGACCACAACGGCGTATCGCAGGCAGTCACCGCGTGATCGCCGATCAGCACATTGCAGGCGCCGCATTCGCCGGCGCCGCAGCCGAAATGTGGACCAGTCAGGCCGATCTGGCCGCGCAGGACTGTGAGCAATGGGGTATCGGGATCGGCGTCGGTCTCGGTCTCGACGCCGTTGAGACGGAAGCGGATGTTCGGCATTAGATCGGCAACATTGAAATCAGCAGAATCTTGATCAGGCAGACCTGGCTCATGGCTTGTCCGGGAATCGTTTGACGACATCGGCCCATTTCAGAATATCGCCGCGCAGAAATTTGTCGAACGCCTCCGGCGTCATCGACATCGGCACCGCGCCCTGATCGGCCCACAGCTTGATGGTCTCCGGCCGCTTGATCGCGTCGTTCGCGGCCTTGTTGAGCTTGTCGATGATTGGCTGCGGCGTTCCCTTCGGCGCCATCAGCCCGAGCCAGATCGTGGCTTCATAGCCCGGCAAGCCCGCTTCGTCCGCCGTCGGCACGTCAGGCAGCGTGGTCGAACGCACTTTGCCCGTTGTGGCCAGCGCCCGCACCTGGCCCGCGATGACATTGGGAGCCATGGTGGTGACCGAATCGATCATCATCTGCACCTGTCCGCCGATCACCCCGTTTCGCGCCTCGCCGCTGCTGCGATAGGGCACGTGGACGATGTCGACGCCGGCCATGGCTTTGAACAACTCGCCGGCCATGTGATAGGGCGTGCCCTGGCCCGAGGAGGCGTAGTTCAGTTTTCCCGACTTGGATTTGGCGAGCGCGATGAATTCTTTCAGCGTGGTTGCCGGCACCGAAGGATGCACGACCATCACGAGGTCCGCGACATTGAGCGGCGCAATCGGAGCGAGATCGCGCATCAGGTCGTATTTG
>NZ_JBAVCF010000292.1:0-2514 GCF_049586575.1 Bradyrhizobium sp. | reverse complement strand
GCGCGTAGGTTCGGTTCGCCGCACCTTTTGCGCGGTCAGCGAAACGTCCCCTTGGTCTCCGGAACCAAGAGCGCGCCGATCAGATAGATCACGAAGATCACGACGACGAATATGGACAGCGACATCGGTATTTGCGCCGGGCCTCTGGATGCCAGCGAGACGAAGGTCGGCATCATTCCGCCCAACGCAAAACCGATATTCCAGGACAGGCCGGTGCCGCTCGCGCGGATCTCGGTCGGAAATCGCTCGTTGAGAAAGATCAGGATCGGCGCGTAACCGGCGTTGCCGAGGAATGCGATCGCGAGCGCATAAAACGTGATCATGCCGGTATCGGTCGTCGCCGCCATGCCGAGATAGCAGACCGGCAGCAACACCAGCATGCATACGCCGGCAACGATAAAGGTCTTCTTGCGGCCGATCACATCGCTAAGCGCGCCGACGAGGGTCGCTGAGATCACCGCCACCACGCTCGCGCCCATCAGGATAAGCGAAGAGACGTCATTGGGAACCTTGTTCACGACCTTCAGAAACGCCGGTAGATAGCCAGACGTGAGGTAATAACCAGCCCCGCCGCCAAATGTGATCAATAGGTTCAGCAGCAGGACGTTGCGCCAGCTGCTTGAAAATACCGCCTTGACCGGCGCCTCGATCTTGTCGGCGACGCCGGCGGCTCTCTGTTTCTGACGCTCCTTGAAGAACGGCGATTCCTCGAGATTGGTGAAAATGAACCAGCCGAGCAGCGAGCTGAGCAGGCCAGAAAAGAACATGCAGCGCCATCCCCACACCGCGAACGCCTCGCCCGGGAAAATCGACGACGTGACCAGGAAGATAAAGGAAGCGAGAAGCGCGCCAATCCCGGCACCACCGCCGCCGATGAGACCGGACATGGCGCCGCGCCGCTCGAGCGAAACCGACTCGGTGCCGATGGTATGGGTAGAGGCGACGACGCCACCGACAAATATTCCCTGAACCAGCCGCAAGACCAGGAATAACGCCGGCGCCAGGTATCCAGCCTGCATAATCGTCGGCAGCACACCAAATGCGGCGGTCGAGATTCCAACGCCGACGATCGCGACAAACATCGCATTCTTGCGGCCATAAACGTCGGCGTAGTGACCGAAGATCGCGGAGCCGACCGGGCGCATCAGCAAGGTCACGGCGAATGAGGCGTAGACCGCCGCGAGCGAGAGCGTCGGGACGCTGGACGGGAAGAACAGAGCGCCGACAACCGGGGCGACATACAACAGAATGAACAGATCGAACAGATCGAGCGACCAGCCGAGAAGCGAGGCGATGACGGCATTTCGCATTTGTCGCGTGCCGGCGGGCGGCGACACTTCAATGGTTTCAGCAATCGACATTTTTTTCCCTCCAATTTTGTCTTTATGAAATGATCGAAAATCAGCTCCCGATGAATTTCGGCGGTCGCTTGGCGTTGAACGCTTCGACCCCCTCCTTGAAGTCGTCCGACTGGCGCAGACGGCTGTAGCAATGGCCTTCCAATTCGATCGCGATCGCCAGCGTCGAATCTTCGGTATCGTTCAAGAGCTTTTTGGCCGTGCGCTGGGCCATCGGCGAGAAGCTACGAAGCTCATCGACAAGCTTGTCGGTTGCCTT
The DNA here is from genome assembly GCF_049586575.1 of Bradyrhizobium sp. Lineage (GTDB taxonomy): Bacteria > Pseudomonadota > Alphaproteobacteria > Rhizobiales > Xanthobacteraceae > Bradyrhizobium. The sequence continues at coordinate 897 of NZ_JBAVCF010000292.1, read as the reverse complement.
TTCGAGCTCCGCATCGGGCACGCATTCGGTCGCAATGCCCCAGTCAAATGCCTGCTTCGCCGTGATGCGCTTCGAGCGCATCACGATATCCTTGGTGCGGGTGATTCCGATCATCTTTTGCAAACGCGCCGAGCCGCCCGAGCCGGGTATCTGCCCGAGCTTCTGCTCCGGCAACGCGTAAAGCGTGGTCTCGGAGGCGAGACGGAAGTCGCAGGCCAATGAAAATTCGAAGCCGACGCCGAAACAGTAGCCGCGATTGGCGACGATCACCGGCTTCGAACAGCGCGCCGGCGAAGCGATATTCCAGGCAAGCTTGGAGACCTTCTCGGGCGTCGCCTCCATGAAACCGCCGATATTGCCGCCGCTGGAAAAATGCTCGCCGACCGACCGCACGACAATGACGCGCACGCGCCCGTCCTCATCCAGCGTCTCGAATACCAGACGAAGCTGATCGCGTTCCGGCATCGAGACAACGTTGAGCGGCGGGCGATTGAGGATGATATCGGCCCGTTCATGCGCCTCGTCGATCTCGACCTGGAAGCCGTCGAGCTTGGCTAGTCTCGGATCCGCGAAAGTATAAGGGGAAGCCATGGTGATTCCTTTCTTTCAATCAGGCAGCGCTAGTGCTCGAATTCCGAAGTTCGCCTGCATTTGCGGCGCTCTCTCATGCGAACTTCGGAATTAAATGAGCACTAGCAAATTATGGGTTTCTAGCGCGGTTTAGAATTTGAAGTCCCTATGACGAGATTACCGCGAAACTGATAGGAACTTCAAATTCACCGCACTAGTGGTCCGATTCTAACTTTCGCATTCCCTTCCGAGCGTGCACTTTTGCGAATGTTGGAATCATGGGACCACTGGCGAATAAAAATTTAATTGGAGTTTTGGATTTGACAT
>NZ_JBAVCF010000291.1:0-3492 GCF_049586575.1 Bradyrhizobium sp. | reverse complement strand
GCCATGGCTTGTCCTCCCTGTGAATCGCGCCCGCTGGATCGGGCCTTAAGTTGCTATGCCTACAAACTCCCCGACTAGGCTTGCGTCGCCGAGTTCGCCCGGCGCCACTTCCCGGGTAATCGTCCCCTTCTGGATGATCAGGATGCGCTGCGAAAGCGCGGCGATGAAATCGAGATTCTGCTCGACTAAGATCATCGTAAGCCCGCTCCTGGCCTGCAGCCGCTGCATGGTCTCGACAATCTCGTCGATGATGGACGGTTGAATGCCCTCCGTCGGCTCGTCGAGCAGGACCAGACGCGGACCGCCGCAAAGACAGCGCGCGATCGCCAGCAATTGCTGTTCGCCGCCCGACAGTGCCCCGCCAGCGCGATCGAGCAGTGCCTTCAGGCGAGGAAACTCCTCCAGCACGGTTGCGATGATGTCCTCTTTCGCGCCGTCTTGCGCGCTGCAGCCCATGAGCAGATTCTCGTGTACGGTCAGGCCGGGGAATATCTCGCGGCCCTGCGGCACGTAGCCGAGCCCAAGCCGCGCACGCCGATAGGGTTCGACCGCCGTGACGTCGTCATGGTCAAACATCACGCGACCGCCGGTCAGCGGCAAAAAACCCACCAGCGCTTTCAGTAGCGTCGTCTTGCCCATGCCATTGTGGCCGAGGATGCCGATAAATTCGCCTTCGTTGACGGAGAAGCTCACCCCGTTGAGGATCGGAATGCGGCCATACCCCGTTCGCAGTCCCTGCACATCGAGCATCATGCGGCCACCTGTTTGCCCAGATAGATGTCGCGCACCTGCGGATTGCGCATGATGTTTTCCACGCTGTCCTCGACCAGCACGCTGCCCTGGTTGAACACGGTGACCTGCTTGGCGATCATGCGGATGAACTGCATGTCGTGTTCGACGACGATCAGCCCTTTGGTACGGTTGATCTCGCGCACCAGTTCGGCCGTCTTGTTGACCTCCTCATGCGTCATGCCGGCGGCGGGCTCGTCGAGCAGGATCAATTGGGGGTCGGTGGCCAGCACGAGGCCGAGTTCGACCCATTGCCGCTGTCCATGGGCGAGTTGACCGACCAAGCGTTCGGCGGCCTCCGTCAGGCTGACCCGCTCCAGCATCTCGTCGACGACGCGCCTGGCCCTGTCGCCGGAATGGTGCCGGCTTGCCGCCAGCCAAATGTTTTCACGCACCGATAAGCCATCGAACACGCTCGGCACCTGGGTCTTGATGCCGATGCCGAGGCGCGCGATGTCATGCGCGTGTGCGCGCGAAATGTCGTGACCGCGGAACAGCACTTGGCCATGGGTCGGCTCCAGTTGCCCGGTCAGCATCTTGAAGAAAGTGCTCTTGCCCGCGCCGTTCGGGCCGATCAGGCAGCGCAGTTCGCCTTCGGCCAGCGAGAAGTTGACGTGGCGCACGGCGCGAACGCCGCCGAAATGCATGCTGAGATCCTGGGTCTGAAGCAGCGGTGCGGCCATCAACTCTCCTCCGCCTGCTTCGGCTGCAGCCTCTTGGCCCGCTTGCCCCGCGAAGAGAGCAGCGATTGGCCGATATCGCCGAGCGTCGGCACAAGTCCCTTTGGCACTAGCAGTACAAATGCGATCAGGATGACCCCGAAAATCAAGGGCGCGTTGGCAAAGATCTTGGCCCACCAGTCCGATCCGCCGCTGGGCTGGTTGGCGCCGAGTGCCGTCGTGAGCCATTGAATCCCGATACAGCCGACGATCGGTCCGATCAGCGTGCCACGCCCGCCGACGATGACCCAAATGATGATCTGCGCGGATTGGGCGAGACCGAAGATGGTGGGGCTTACAAAATTGCCCCAATTGGCGAACAGGCAGCCGGCAAATCCGGCCAGTGCACCGCCAATGGTGAAGGTGGCGAGCTTGTAGGCGCGCGGATCATAGCCAAGCAGTTCGGCGCGCCGTTCGTTTTCCCGGATGCCGACGATGATACGGCCAAACCGGCTCGCCAGCAGCAGCCGCAATCCAAAATAGGTCGCGAGCAGCGCGGCGGTTGCAAGATAGAACATGCCTTCGAGATCGATCGGCGCGCGCTTGTTGCCGGGGAAATTCAGCGGCGGAATTCCAGGAATGCCGTTGAAGCCGCCGAGCCGCGCCGAGCCGATATGGAATTCCGGTCCAGCCGTCGAATTGATCGAATTGAACAGAATCAGGGTCACCGTCAGCGTGATGACGCCGAGATAGACGTCGCTGATGCGGCCGTAGAAAATGAAATAGCCGAGCAGCGCCGCAAAGGCCGCCGGCACGATGATCGCAAGCAGCAGCGGGATCGTGCTCTCGCCGATGTTGAACATCGCGATGGCGTAGGTGTAGGCGCCAAGCCCGAAGAAGGCCGACTGCCCGAAGCAGAGGATGCCGCCATAGCCCCAAATGAGCGCGAGACTGAGCGCCAGGATCGCCATGATCATGTAGACGGTGAGTTCAAGCACCACATCGAGTTCGAACAGGCGTGGTACCAGCACCATGAACGCGAGGCCGGTCACGCCGACGAGGCAGAGACCGAGAAGATTGAGCGCGCGGGCGCTCACATGCCTCTCCGGAAGAAGCGGCCGGTGATGCCTTGCGGCAGCAGGCGGATCAAGACAACGGCAGCCGCGAGCAACGCGACTTCACCGAACACCGGCGTGGTGACGAAGGTAGCAATTTGGTTGATGGTGCCGAAGAGCACGGATGCCGAAACCGTGCCGCTAAGGATAGCGGCGCCGCCGCCGATCACCGTGATGAAGGATTTGGCGACATAGGCGACGCCAATGGTCGGAAACACTCCGGAGACCGGCGCCAGCACCGCCCCGGCAAGTCCCGACAGTGCGGCGCCGAGGCCGAAGGTGATGGCATAGACGCGCGGCGGATTGACACCAAGTGCCGCCGCCATGTTGGCATTCTGCATGGTGCCACGGGCAATCAGCCCGAGCTGGGTCCAGCGCATTACGGCGAAGATCGCCCCGAATACCACCACCGCCACGACGATGACAAACAGCGTATAGGCACTGGTGCGGTAGGCGCCGATCTGGAAACTGCCGAGTGGCGCCGAAATGCCGACGGTGGTATTGCCGAAGATCGCCGTCGTCAGCCCGACTAGGAACAGGCTCAAGCCCCAGGTCGCCAGCATGGTGTCGATCATGCGGCCGTAGAGGAAGCGGATGATCGTGCGCTCGATGATCACGCCGATGATGCCGACCACAATCGGCGCGACCACCAGCATCGACAGCCAGATGTTGATGCCATGGCCGGTGGCAACGATCGCGGCATAGCCGCCCAGCATCAGGAACTCGCCATGCGCGAGATTGATGACCCGCATCATGCCGAAGTTAATCGCCAGCCCGATGCTGATCAGCGCCAGGCTGGCTATCGCGTAAAGGACCTGGATTGCCAGGAGAGCGACGAGATCCACTTTCACCTTTCCTAAGCACGACCCGAGGCAAACTCACCCTCAAATCTTGATCACGTATTGCTGGTTGTCGTTCGGGTTCTTGAT
>NZ_JBAVCF010000290.1:0-8711 GCF_049586575.1 Bradyrhizobium sp. | reverse complement strand
CTATACGATTGGCGAGCGCGTGTTGCGCCCTGCGCTGGTCGGCGTTTCCAAGGGCGGCGCCAAGGCGCCGGCGCCTGCCAACAGTAACGAGCAGCAGAGCTAATGGTTAAGGCCTAACTAATCCCGGGGAGGCGGTGACTTAAGCTCTGGATCGCCGAACGCGGCCTGCCTGTCCCTGCACGTATTCGCGCAACGCTCGATTGATCCGTGTCTGATAGCCTTCATTGGATGTCGTTTGACTCTTGAACCAGGCAATGACATCGGCATCGATCCGAAGAGTTAGTTGCTGCTTGATGGGTCGATAGAAAAGGCCGCGCTTGGCCCCTGACCAGTCCAGCAGCTCCGGCGCATCTGACGTATCGATGGCCCGATCGGGGAGTGCCGCAAGCGACTTCAATTCCGCTCGTTGCTCGGACGTCAACCGCTTAGAGGTTCCCTTCTTCATAGGCTCTCCTTTCGCGTGCGGTGGCCTTGCGGGCGCTGATAATGCGGCCGATCTGCTCGCCTTCTTTCGATTCTTCGGGCCAGGTATGTACGACAAGCAACAACACCGGTCCGACCTGTCCGATAGTGTGCCAGCGATCGTCGTCCGGGTGTGGGTCCGGTCTCGACGCATGGAGAGGGTCGTCAAACACAAGCATCGCGGTTTCGAATGACAGACCGTGCTTGCGGCGATTTGCGGCCGCCTTATCCCGGTCCCACGTCCATCGCACCCGCCTCCTTTGTTGTAACTACAAATATGGCACTACAAGAACGTGTGTCAAGACGTCGCTTTGTGCGATTTGGCGGCCCGCTGCAAGCAAGAGCCGCATCAAGCCGCCGACAGCCGCACATGGAATTTGCTGGCGGTCGCCCCGGCATAGCGCAGCAGCGCCTTCGTGCTCGGTAGCGTTTGACCGCTTTCAAGCCGGGCGACCGTGGACTGGCTGGTCCGCATCCGCGTCGCCAGTTCGGCTTGGGACAGGCCGGCGCGCAGACGAGCCCTGAGCAGCTCGGCGGCAGAACTCTGGAGCGAGTGCATCGTACTCCGCTTTGACCTTCGGATTGGCCAGGAGACGAGCTTTGAGCTTTTCGAATGGGATCGTCATGGGAGCGATCGTTTGATTCTGGATTTCTAACCGCCAAGTCACAGGTCCTTATATCCCTCATTTTTGAGATGGTAGCCAAGCCGCCGTAGTTGCGCGGACTGTTTGTGGCCTGACCGCAGGATAGCGACGCAGATCGTTCGAGGCAGGCATGAAATGTCTGCTCGTCGCCAGGTGCTTTGGGTTAGAAGTCTCCTAACTCGTCCTGCCGCAAAATCTCGGTCTGATCGTGCATCTGGAGAGCATGCGGTGTTGAACGCTGACTTCGTCTTCTGGCCGAGTGTCGCCTTTATGGCGACATGCAACCTCTACTTTGGCCGGCGCATCCGCGGTGATCGAATTGCAATGCAGTGGGGCCTCGACGGCCGGCCAACCTGGTACGCATCTAAAGCCATCGGGCTTTGGGGAGTGGTAGGCATTGCCCTCGCGGTCCGTTTGTTAATTTGGATCGCATCCACTTATATCCCTACAAAGGTTCACGGCGTTGAGGCCGGGCTGCTCATTGCTTCGGTGGTCATCGCGGCATCTCACGCCTTGGTTCTTAGAAAAGCTGTTCAAGGAGTTTGAGGAATTCTCGTGGCAAATGCGACGAGAACTCGCTTCACCTCGCCCCGCTTGCGGGCAAGGGTCGGATCGCGCAAGCGCGATCCAGATGAGGGAAGCCACCACCAATTCAGCCGACGAAGATGCCTCATTCCAACTCTCTCCCCGTAAGCACGGGGAGAGAGGGTCACTTGCGTCACGGTTGGAATTCAGCTCAACGCGATATCGCTGGACTGGATTCGCTTGACGCCGGCGGTGGCCATGTCCGCCCAGGCTTTCGCCAGCGAACCCTGGGTGTCGATGCCGCGGCAGGCGTCCTCGATGACGTAGGCCTCAAAGCCCGCCTTACGCGCGTCCATCGCCGTCCACGCCACGCAGAAATCGGTGGCTAGCCCGGCGATGAAGAGGCGTTGCAGGTTGCGCGCCTTGAGATAGGCGGCAAGCCCCGTCGTCGTCTTGCCGTCTGCCTCGGTGAAAGCTGAATAGCTGTCGACGTCCTTGTGGTATCCCTTTCGGATGACGAGTTCGGCCTGCGGGATCGACAGATCCTTCGACAGCGAAGCGCCGTCGGTGCCCTGGACGCAGTGATCGGGCCACAGCACCTGCTTGCCGTAGGGAAGGTCGATGGTCTCGAACGGCTTCTTGCCGGCATGGGATGACGCGAAGGAAACGTGACCGGCGGTGTGCCAGTCCTGCGTCATCACGACATTGGCAAAACCCTTGGCGAGCCGGTTGATGACCGGCACGACCTGATCGCCTTCTTTCACCGCAAGGCTGCCGCCCGGCAGGAAACAGTTTTGCACGTCGATCACGAGCAGCGCCGAAGCGTCGTCGATCTTGATCGAGGCCGCGGCCCAGACCGGCCGTGAGGCGGTCGCGGTCATGGCAAGGCTACCCAACGCTGCGAGGGTCTGTCTTCGGTTCAGCATGTCGCAACTCCTTTTTACCGGGATGATAACGTTAGCAAATCAGGCTGGCGGAGTGGAGTTGACATTCGCTACCTACCTAGCCGCAAGCTCGGAAAGCGAATGGCAGCCCGTAAACTCCACTGGAAACCCTGTATTTGCTAGTGGTCCTATAATTCTAACATTCGCAAAAGTGCCCGCTGCGAATGCATGCGAATGTTAGAATCGGACTACTGGCGGCGGAAGGTCAAAGAAGCAGCAATTAGCGCGGTTCAATCCCGTCACGCACCGCGCGAAAGCGTGGGAATGCCTGCTCCCATTGATCGCGCGGAGCGCTGCCGATGATCCGCAACGAGCCTTGGCCGCCGAATCGCAACCACTGCACCAGCGTGACCGGCGTCTCGTTCCGGCCGCTGGTGGCATCGATCCGCGTCTCATACCCGGCCATGCCGTCGATGCGGACAGGTTCGGACATCGTAATCCGTCCGGTATGCATTCCGGGAATGGCGCGGGCGGCCTGTTCGGCAAAACGGGCGCGATCGTCAGGCTGTGTGGGGATCGCCCCCATCACGCCGATCATCATGAAGGGCGCGATCTCAAAGCCGTCGGTCTCATTGCCGTCGGCGAGCAGCAGGGCGCCGGTCGCCCCCAAGGCACGAACGTTCTTGAAGTTGCCGAGATCGGCGACCTTGAACGGCATGAGAGCGAGTTGCTCGGCGACCGGAACTTCCTTGCGAATCACGGCCGACGCAAGCATCTGCCGGACTGCGTCGTCGCTGTAGATTTTGGTAGCGTTTTCCGGGACCTGGACGTCGACATAGCCCGAGAAGGTGCCGCCCGGCAGGATCATGGAATAGTGGCGAAAGACGACGGATCCCCTTTTGGCGGTTTCGGCGGTGTAATAGGCCGTTCCGGCGCTGGTCTCGAGGCTCTCCGGCTTGGCGGCGCTAGTGGCGATCGCCGGATTGGTCTTGAAGGCATTCATGACCTCGCCATAGGCGGCCGTCGGAAGCTCCGCGATCAGCACCTTGACGCTCTGATCCTCCGTCTCGAACCCGCTAAAGGCCTTGGCCGGCACAAGACCCACCAGTGGCGTGATTCCGATCCGGGCCCCCGGCGGGAAAACCGGGTCGGCGGCCAGGACGCTGACGGAGGCGCCCCCCATGGCGACGACCAGCAAAGCGAGGGCGGAAAATAGTCGGAAAGGCTTCATCGGCGATTTTCTCAGGTAATGATTGAGGCCGTCCGATAGAGGACGTCGGCGGGGCCGACTCCCCGTTGGAGGGTCCAGTGCGCTTTTAACGGTTTTGCCGCTCCGGCAACAGCGGCATGGCGGCAAGGGTCGCGGGTCCTATGCCGGGGGAGGCAGCCCGGCCATAGCCTTGCCTCGAAACTATCTTTAAAGGTTGCGGGTTTTTGCGGACGAAGGTTGCGCCAACCTCCTTGCGGGCCATGCACCCCCTCCTATATGAGGCTCACCGTCGCAATATCGCGAGTATTTGATCGTTGGGGGTCCGGATCAGGGCGCCGTCAGGGCCCAGCCGACCTGCCGCAAAAAGAAGGATATGAGGACCATGGGAAAGGTCATTGGGATCGATCTCGGCACCACGAATTCGTGCGTTGCCGTCATGGATGGCAAAAACGCCAAAGTTATCGAAAATGCCGAGGGTATGCGGACGACCCCCTCGATCGTCGCCTTTAGCGACGACGGCGAACGCCTCGTCGGCCAGCCGGCCAAGCGCCAGGCGGTGACCAATCCCGAGCGGACCTTCTTTGCGGTGAAGCGTCTCGTCGGCCGCCGTTACGACGATCCGATGGTGGAAAAGGACAAGAAGCTCGTCCCCTACAAGATCGTCAAGGCGTCCAACGGCGATGCCTGGGTCGAAGCCGACGGCAAGACCTACTCTCCCTCGCAGATTTCCGCCTTCATCCTGCAGAAGATGAAAGAGACCGCGGAGGCCCATCTCGGCCAGAAGGTCGACCAGGCCGTCATCACGGTTCCCGCTTATTTCAACGACGCGCAACGTCAGGCCACCAAGGACGCCGGCAAGATCGCCGGCCTTGAAGTGCTGCGCATCATCAACGAGCCGACAGCAGCCGCACTCGCCTACGGTCTCGACAAGACCAAGGCCGGCACCATTGCGGTGTACGACCTCGGTGGCGGCACCTTCGATATTTCGATTCTCGAAATCGGCGACGGCGTGTTCGAGGTGAAGTCGACCAACGGCGACACCTTCCTCGGCGGCGAAGACTTCGACATGCGGCTGGTCGGATATCTCGCCGATGAATTCCAGAAGGAGCAGGGCATCAACCTGCGCAACGACAAGCTGGCCTTGCAGCGCCTGAAAGAGGCCGCCGAAAAGGCCAAGATCGAATTGTCGTCGACCACGCAGACCGAAATCAACCTGCCGTTCATCACGGCTGACCAGACCGGCCCCAAGCATCTGACGATGAAGTTGACGCGCGCCAAGTTCGAGGCGCTGGTCGACGATCTCGTGCAGAAGACCATCGAGCCCTGCCGCAAGGCGCTGAAGGATGCCGGCCTCACCGCCGGTGAGATCGGCGAAGTGGTGCTGGTCGGCGGCATGACCCGCATGCCGAAGGTTCAGGAAGTCGTGAAGCAGTTGTTCGGCAAGGAGCCGCACAAGGGCGTCAACCCGGACGAAGTCGTGGCGATTGGCGCGGCGATCCAGGCCGGCGTGCTGCAAGGCGACGTCAAGGACGTGTTGCTGCTCGACGTGACGCCGCTTTCGCTCGGCATCGAGACGCTGGGGGGCGTTTTCACCCGCATCATCGACCGTAACACCACGATCCCGACCAAGAAGAGCCAGGTGTTCTCGACCGCCGAGGATAACCAGAACGCGGTCACCATCCGCGTCTTCCAGGGCGAGCGTGAGATGGCGGCCGACAACAAGATACTCGGCCAGTTCGACCTGATGGGCATTCCGCCGGCGCCGCGCGGCATGCCGCAGATCGAGGTGACCTTCGACATCGATGCCAACGGCATCGTCAACGTCTCCGCCAAGGACAAGGCGACCGGCAAGGAACAGCAGATCCGGATCCAGGCATCCGGCGGTCTGTCGGAATCCGACATCGATAAGATGGTCAAGGACGCCGAGGCCAATGCGGCCGAAGACAAGAAGCGTCGCGAAGCCGTCGATGCCAAGAACCATGCTGACGCGCTGGTGCATTCCACCGAGAAGGCGCTCGCCGAGCATGGCTCGAAGGTCGCCGACACCGAGCGCCGGGCCATCGAGGATGCGGTCAGCGATCTGAAGGAAGCGCTGAAGGGCGATGATGCCGAAGCGATCAAGGCCAAGAGCAACACGCTGGCGCAGGCTTCGATGAAGCTCGGTGAAGCCATGTACAAGCAGCAGGCCGAGGCCGATGCGGCCAAGGATGCCGCGAAGGATGACGTGGTCGACGCGGAATTTACCGAAGTCGACGACGACAAGAACAACAAGAAATCTGCTTAAGGCAGCGGGATCATGACCCCCCACTTCTTGCGAGTACGCGAAGGGGCGTCTCGAAAGGGGTGGGGGTTATTTTTCGTTAAGCCGAAAGCGGCATTCTGTGAGCCGCATCGGAACTCAGTGTGGTGGATTTGACATTCGATTCAGCGTCGCGGCGAATTCTCAAGTCGAATGTCAAATCCAAAACCACACTGGAATCTAATTTTGCTGAACTTCGGGCGGGTTTGACGGATGTCTACCAAGCGCTGTTATTACGAGACGCTGGAAGTCGATCGAAACGCGGACGAAACCAGACTCAAAGCGGCCTTTCGCAAGCTTGCGATGAAATGGCATCCGGACAAGAATCCGGGTGATGCGACCAGCGAAATCCGTTTCAAGGAAATCAACGAGGCGTACGAGGTCCTGAAGGACGGCGACAAGCGGGCCGCTTATGACCGGTTCGGTCATGCCGCCTTCGAACAGGGCGGCGGCGCTGGCCCGGGCTTCGGCGCCGGCTTTGCATCCTCCTTCTCCGACATTTTCGAAGACCTGTTCGGCATGGCCGGCCAGCGCGCCCGCGGCGGCCGCGAACGTGGCGCGGACCTGCGCTACAACATGGAAATCAGCCTCGAGGAAGCCTTCCAGGGCAAGACCGCGCAGATCGAAATTCCGGTCTCGGTGACCTGCGAGTCCTGCTCCGGCATGGGCGCAAAGGCCGGCACAAAGCCGAAGGCCTGCTCCGTGTGCGGCGGCGCAGGGCGCGTGCGGCAGGCGCAAGGATTCTTCACGCTGGAACGGACCTGTCCGGGCTGCCAGGGCCGCGGCCAGACGATCGAGGATCCCTGTCCGTCCTGCGCCGGCTCAGGCCGGGTGACGCGCGAGCGCACGCTTTCGGTCAATATTCCCCAGGGCGTCGAAGACGGCACGCGCATTCGCCTGGCCGGCGAAGGCGAGGCGGGCCTGCGTGGCGGACCTCCGGGCGATCTCTATATTTTCCTGTCGCTGACCGCGCATGAGTTCTTTCAGCGCGATGGCGCCGACCTGCATTGCCGGGTGCCGATCTCGATGGTGACCGCCGCACTCGGGGGCGAATTCGATGTGCCGACCATCGACAAGGGCAAGACCAAGGTGAAGATACCTTCGGGAACCCAATCGAACCGGCGCTTCCGCATTGCATCAAAGGGCATGCCGGTGCTGCGCTCGCGCCAGACCGGCGACATGTATGTTCAGGTCGTCGTCGAAACACCGCAAAATCTGACCAAGAAGCAGCAGGAATTGCTGGCCGAATTCGAAAAGTTATCCTCCGGTGCAACTCATCCGGAAGCCGCGGGTTTCTTTGCCAAAGTTAAGGATTTCTTCGGCAATCGTGCCAGCACGTAAAGCTGCTTGGCTCGATTGGGGCTGCGCGCAAAACGGCAATGACCGCAGCGTCTTATTGCGACATCGGCGATCTCTTGCAGGCACGCAGAAAGCGCGTTTTGCTTGACCGGATGGCTGGCTACCTATACCTCTTTATGACCATTTTCTGACACGCCGCGAAAGCGGTCCCGCCTGGTAGCGACAATGCCACTGCAATCCTCCGCGCGTGCGTTGAAAAAACCCCTTCGTCTCGATGACGAAGTTCGTTTTCTCCGATCGTGGATTGAAAAGCCGCTTCACATGGGAGCGGTCATGCCGTCGGGCCGGATGCTCGCGCGCACCATGGCTCAGTATGTCGATGCCGATTCAAACGGCCCGGTCGTCGAACTCGGCCCCGGGACGGGTGCGATCACCAGTGCGCTGATCGAGCGCGGCATCGATCAGAAGCGTCTGGTGCTGGTCGAATACAATCCAGGTTTTTGCGCGCTTCTCCGCGACCGTTATCCGCATGCCAAGGTGGTTCAGGCCGACGCCTACCGGTTGCGCGAGTCGCTGCGCCAGGTGCTGGCTCAGCCTGCCAGCGCGGTCGTATCCGGGCTGCCGCTGGTGACGAAGCCAATGCAGACGCGGCTCCGGCTCATTCGCGATGCCTTTCTGACGCTCGCGCCCGGAGCTCCCTTCGTGCAGTTCACCTATTCGGTGGCGCCGCCGATCCCCAAATCGCTGCCCGGCGTTTCCACCGAAGCCTCCGAGCGGGTCTGGATGAACCTTCCGCCCGCCCGCGTCTGGGTGTATCGCAAGGGCTAAGCCGTCTGCCTGACGGTAAGGGCTGAAGCGACTTAAATCATGGCTGCGCTGAAAATCCTGGTGATCCCCGGATCGCTGCGAACCGGCTCGCTGAATGCGAAGCTTGCCGCCGTGGCCGCGCATCGGTTCGCGCAAACCGGTACCGAGGTGACGCGGCTCTCGCTCGCCGACTTTCCGCTGCCGATCTACGACGGCGACCTGCAGACGAAGTCGGGCGTGCCGAAGAACGCGGTCGATCTCAAGCGCATGATCGGCTCCCATCACGGCGTGCTGTTCGTGACGCCGGAATACAACGCGTCGGTTCCTCCGCTGCTCAAGAACGCAATCGACTGGGTCAGCCGCGTTCAGGATGCGCATGAAAGCCGGGGGCAGGTGTTTCATGGCCGCGCCTTTGCAATTGCCGGAGCTTCACGCAACAGGCTCGGCGGCTCGCGGGCGCTGGCGGCGCTGCGGCTGATTCTTTCGGCCTGTCAGGCGCTGGTGATTCCAAACCAGCTTGGGCTTGCCTTCGCCGATGAGGCTTATGACGACATGGATCGCCTGAAACATCCGCCCGACAT
>NZ_JBAVCF010000289.1:0-4053 GCF_049586575.1 Bradyrhizobium sp. | reverse complement strand
CGGCAGCGGCGCGGTCGGCACCCCTTGATGAGCCGCCTTCATGAAGCGGGTCCAGATTTCCACCGGCAAGCCGCCGCCGGTTGCCTTCCGGGTCGGCGAACTGTCGTCGTTGCCGAGCCAGACCCCGGTGACGAGGTTGGCGGTGTAGCCGATGAACCACGCATCGCGGAAATCCTGGCTGGTGCCCGTCTTGCCGGCCGCCATCCAGCCCGGCAGTTCCGCTTTGTGCGCGGTGCCGGACAGCAGCGTCTCCTGCATCATGGTGTTCATCATCGCGACGTAATGCGGGTCGATCACCTGGCTGAGCTGATCGGCAGGACGCGCATAGAGAACCTTGCCGTCGAGGGTGCGGATTTTGGTGACGACGTGCGGCGAAACGCCAAGACCGCCATTGGCAAATGGCGCATAGGCGCCAACCAGTTCGACCAGCGAGACCTCGGAGGTGCCGAGAGCAATCGAGGCGTTGGCATCGAGTTTTGATGAAATGCCGAGCCGATGCGCGGTGCGCACCACGTTCTTCGCGCCGACTTCGAGCCCGAGCCTGACCGCGACCGTATTGAGCGACATCGCGAGCGCCTGCGTCAGCGTCACCGGGCCGAAATATTGATGGCTGTAATTTTCGGGTTTCCAGCCCTTGATATCGAGCGGCGCGTCCTGGCGAATCGTATCCGGCGTCAGGCCCGCTTCGATCGCGGTGAGGTAGACGAACGGCTTGAACGCCGAGCCGGGCTGGCGTTTCGCCGTCACCGCGCGGTTGTACTGGCTTTCGGAATAGTTGCGGCCGCCGACCATGGCGCGCACCGCGCCATCGGGCGACATCGCCACCAGCGCGCCCTGGCTGACATTGAACTTCACGCTTTTGGCTGCGAGCTCATCGATGACGGCGGCTTCCGCGACCGCCTGCAATTTCGGATCGATCGAGGTCTCCACCACCACGCTCTGGTCGATCTGTCCGACGAGATCGTCGAGCACTTCGGCGATCCAGTCGGCGACATAGTTGACGGTGCCGGCGCCAACCGGCTTCACGTTGTAGGAGGGATGACCGATCGAGGCCTGCGCCTGCGCCTCAGAGATGAATTTGGCGTCCGCCATGGCGGCAAGCACGGTCTTCGCCCGCTGCTCGGCGCCTTCGGGATTGCGGTTGGGCGCGAGCCGCGACGGTGACTTGACGAGGCCTGCGAGCATCGCGGCCTCCGCCAGCGTCACGTGCTTGGCCGATTTGCCGAAATAGCGCTGGCTTGCTGCCTCGACGCCGTACGCGCCGGAACCGAAATAGACGCGATTGAGGTAAAGCTCGAGAATCTCGGCCTTGGAATGCTTGCGCTCCAGCCAGAGCGCAAGCTCGACTTCCTGCAATTTGCGCTGGAAGGTGCGCTCCTGGGTCAGGAATAGATTTTTGGCCAGTTGCTGGGTGAGCGTCGAGCCGCCTTGCGACACGCCGCGATGCAGGATGTTGGCGACCGCAGCCCGCAAGATTCCCTGCGGATCGATACCGAAATGCGAATAGAACCGGCGGTCCTCGATCGCGATAAACGCCTTCGGCAAATAGGGCGGCAGATCCTTCAGCGCGACGTTGCTGCCGGCCATTTCACCGCGAGTGGCAAGCACGCTGCCGTCGGCGCCGGTGATCTGGATCGTCGGCGGCCGTTTCGGGATTTCGAGCGACTGGATTGCCGGCAGATGGGCGCCGACCCAGACGATGAGGCCGACGGCGGCGATCGCGCCCCAAAGGCCGAGCACCGCGCCCCAATAAAGCAGCCGCCCGATCGAAAACCCGCCGCGCGACTTCGACCGCCGCCTGGCGTCGCTGCGGCTCGCGCGCGGCTTTCGCTCACGCGCCGGTTCCTCGTCGTCGTCGTCAACGTCGTCGTTCTTTTGCCTGGATGACTTTTTCGTCACGCTGCCGCCGGGAATCCGGTCATCGGGCGAGAGCCGTAGCTCGGAAAGCGCCGCGGCGAGGCCGAACATCGGCTCCTTGCGTCCACCGCCCTTTTTCCGTCGCCACGCCATACGCTAAACGCCCGCACCACCCGATGGGGGCAAAAGTACCGGGACGGATTTAAAGCCGTCTTAAACGATGGTTAATTAGCGTAGGCGGCGCTTCTCGTAACCACCTGACAAAGAAGGCGTTCAGATACGCTTAACCCTAAGCGGGCGGAAATACCGCCGTTATTGCAAGAAAATCGCCCGCGGGGAGGAAGTGATCCGCGCGCGGTCGACGAGAACATCGCCCTCCGCCCGGGGTTTAGCTTCCACACGCTTTATTTCCGGCCGTCGGAATTGTCAGAAAGGTGATCGTCGCCGGCGCGAAGTTGATCACACCCGCGCGAACGGTGACGCCGTCGATGCGCGGCAGTTCGTCGTCAGCTTCCAGGGCCAGCGAATGACCGTTAAGCCGCACCACCGCATCCTGCAAGGTCGCGGCGTCCAGGGTATAGCGCTCCGAAACTATTGGAAGCGTGAGCGCGTACGACGAACCGAGGTCGGTATTGATGACGAGAAATGTCACGCCGCCCGGCATTGCGGGCAGGCAGTGGGCATAGACATGGAGGCTCGTTCGCACCTGTGTGCCGGAATCAAGCACCGTCGTCCCCATCAGCCTTCGCCAAAGCAGCGCGCCCCAATAATTTGGCCGGGGCGTCAGCGTTCGTTCGTCGAGCAAGCCATAGTCACTCGCCGCCAGCGTGTTGTGGATGACAACCTGAACGCCGGCTTTCGCCAGCCGGCCCAATTGATCAAGGTAGCGGAACGTGTCCAGGAAGGTCGACGCCCACGGGTTTCCGCCGCAAGCGGCTTCTGCGGTTTCGGTCAACCAGATCGGTTTGCCGGGCGCGAAGCGGTCTCGGATGGTCCGGTAGAAGGCAAAGGTTCGATCGGTCCGGGAAAGCCATTGATCCGAAACGGCGGCTTCTGGCGTTTGCGTGCCGGCACACCGCGCCGATACGGCGCCGTAGTGGTGGTAGGAAACCGCGTCGATGCCCGGGCCGGCCGCCGCGAACATATCCGATACCGTCTCAGTGGTGCCGATGGTTCCATGGCCGAGGATCATCATCTCGGGAGCGGCCTGTCTCACAAACATCAGGAAGGTTCGGAAGTCTCGTCCGTATGCGGTCGGGTCATAGCCCTTCGTCTTGTTGTCGACGGAAACGAGATCGGGCTCGTTCATGAACTCCGCAGCGGCGATGCTTCCGCCAAGCGATCTCGTATAAGCGAGCAACCGGCGCGCCTGTTCTGGTGTCCAGGCGCCGTCCGCCTCGCGCGTACCTCCGCTTGTCGCGAACGATGTCACGATCCGCGCACCAACAGCTTCGGAAAAATCGATGACGCCCGACCATTGCCGATGGGTCAGGATGCCATCGAATCCAACAGGAGGCACAAGCGGTGCTTCGTCCGAATCAGAAAAATAAGTAGCATTGGCCCAGGTCCCGCTGACGCGGAGGTAGGCAGGCGCCAATGCGGCCGCGAGCCTTCGCAGCCGGTCATTGGTCAGGTCGATCGGCGGCCGGTATGCATACAGATCTGACGCCGTCTTCGGTTTCACCCCGTAAGGCTTCCAGAAATCGCCTCCGGTTACCTCGACCATTTCTATGTTGTAGGACTGGAACCGTTGGTCGATTGTGCCGATGCGAGGCATGCTCGCCGGCGCGATCTCCGGCGCTTCGGCGTGCACTGATGCCAACGGCGGCGCCGATATCACGCAGACGAGAAGCAATTGCCTGGCATAGCCGGACTTGAGCATATCTGTTCCCAGATCCGCGATCCCGGTGATCAGCATAGCCGAGATTTTGCCAAGAAAATGCCGCCGCGAACAGTAGCTCGCGGCGGCATTTGAACGGTAAATCGGATTCGCAGTGCGTCAGCGCTAGCCGGTGGGACCGTTGTCCTCCAGGATCGGGCCGAACAGCTCCCAGCGTTCGCCGTTGAACTTCATCATCTGCAACTGCTTGTTGACCCGGTAGTCGTTCGGTGTGGTGTTGGCAGCCATTCCCGGCAATGCGAGATCGAGCTGCACATCCTTCAGGTTGGTCGCCTGTTTCATGATGTTCTCGCGGG
>NZ_JBAVCF010000288.1:0-2482 GCF_049586575.1 Bradyrhizobium sp. | reverse complement strand
TTCGGCGAGATTGCGGATCGCCCGCTTCATCATCTCGGCATTGCCCTTGACCCAGACCGGCGCGGTGGCGCCGAGTAGCGCGATCTCCCGTCCCTGTTCGAGCGCGAGCGGCGCGACAAAACCCGCGACCTCGGCGCACACCGCCTGCAGGTCGGCCATCTCGTCGGGATCAATGGCAAATGCCTCGAGTTCGGCAATGTCGAGCAGCTGGCCGACCACCCGGCTCATGGCCTCGATGTCCTGGTGCAGCGCTTTGGCAACGCCGGGATCGTCGAGGGTCTCCACGCGCGTGCGCAAAATGCTGAGCGGCGTGCGCAACTCGTGCGCCGCGTCCGCCGTGAACTCGCGCTGCAGCCGAAATCCCTCGTCGAGGCGATCGAGCGCCTTGTTGACGGCGGAAACCAGCGGCCGCACCTCTTTTGGAATTTCCTGAAGCGGGAGCCGGATATCGGTACGCGCGGGGCCGATATGCTGGGCGGTCACGGATGCCTGCCGCAGCGGCAACAGCGCGCGGCGGAAGATCGCGATGTCGATCACCAGCAGCAAAAGCAGGATCGGCAGCGTGATCCAGCCGACGTGCCGGTAAAAATCATCGACAATGTCGTCGATCAGGACGTCGCTGTTGGCAAGGTCTTCGGCCGCCTGCACCCACACCGTCTTGCCGCCGATCATGCGGCGGACGCTGGCGCCGGAGATGGCGGCGTCGCCGATGTGAGTCTCCAGAAACTCTACCGTGGCCGAACGCGGATCGGCGGCGAAGATCGGCGCGTTGTTCGGAAGCGAGGAGAACAGCGTCTTTCCGGCATCGTCGATGACAGCATAGGAATATCGTCCATAAGGCTGCGAATAGAGCCCTTGAAGGCTCGGCGGCAGCGCCAGCGAGAGACGGCCGTCGGCCTCCAGCACGAGATGCTCGGCGAGCGAGACCGCCTGCTCTTCCATTGCATCGTTGTGGATGTTGTTGGTGGCCACGCTCAACAGCCACGACAGCGCCACCGACATCAGAATCGATGTGATCGCAACCGCGATCACATGCAGGATCACGATGCGCGAGATGATCGATTCAAACCGGATCACTGCTTTTCCTCGGCGATGAGATATCCGACGCCGCGGATGGTGTGGATCGTCACCTTGGCGCCCCGGTCGGACAACTGCTTGCGCAAACGGTGGACGTAGACCTCGATGGCGTTGGAGGCGACGTCTCCCGAGAGCCCGAAAATGTGGTCCTCGACCTGCTTCTTTGAGACCACCCTGCCCTTGCTGCGCATCAGAAGCTCGAGCACGGCGGTCTCGCGCGACGACAGCACCTGGGGCTGGTCGTCGATCAGGGCTTGACGGCCGCGCAGGTCGAATTCGAGATTGGCGATATGAAGCGAGTTACCGAGTTGCTGGCCCGGCCGGCGCAACTGCGCCTCCAGCCGCGCCACCAGTTCTTCCAGCGCAAACGGCTTGACCATGTAGTCGTCGGCGCCGCTGCGCAGGCCCGAGACGCGATCCTGCAAGCCGCCGCGCGCGGTGAGCACCAGCACCGGCGTCGAATCCTTGCGATGGCGCAATTCACGCAGGATGGCGAGCCCATCTCCATCGGGCAGGCCAAGATCGAGAATGACCGCCGCATAGGTCGTGGTCATCAGCACCGCACGGGCCTCGGCGGCCGTGGAAAGCAAATCGACCTCATAGCCGGCCGTCCGCAGGCCCTTGGCGAGCAGCTCGGACAATGTCGCATTGTCTTCGATAACCAATAGACGCATCGCGCGGCCCGTCGGTGACAGCTTGGCCGGCAAGCTTTGCGGCCTTTTGCGGCGATCGACAAGCTTTCAAACGGCCACGGGGTTAACGGGAACCGCTTGCTGTAAGGCTGACGTAAGCATTCCGCTATTTCGAAAGATATTGGCGCAGGACTTCGGTCAGTTTTTCGGGGCCGGTCTGCGGCGGGATGAAACCGAGATATTCGCCGTCCCTGCCCATCAGGTAGATGACGCCCGCGTGGTCGATCGCATATTCGCCGTCGCGAGTGCCGGGCACTTTTGTATAGAACGCCTTGTAGGCGTTCGCGACCTTTCGGATTTCTTCCGGCGAACCGGTCAGCCCGATCAGGCTCTTGTGAAAGGCTGAGACATATTCCGCGAGCAGTTTCGTGTCGCGCTCGGGATCGACGGTGATGAAGATCGGCTGGATGCCATCGGCCGCGGGACCCAATGCATCGAGCGCCTGCGTGATCGCCATCAGGTCGGCCGGGCAGACGTCGGGACAGAACGTGTAACCGAAATAGACGATCATCAGCTTGCCGCGAAACTCGTTATCGCTGCGCCGGTGTCCGTTCTGGTCGATGAGCGTGAAGGGTCCGCCCACCGTGCCGCGGCCGTACATCAGATCGTCCATCATCTGCGCAGCGGTGATTTGATCGGGCGGCTTGTCCTCCGCGCCCAGAGCTACATTGCCCCCACAGAACAAGAGCGCGATCAGAAAAAGCGCGGGTACC
>NZ_JBAVCF010000287.1:0-10704 GCF_049586575.1 Bradyrhizobium sp. | reverse complement strand
GAGCCACCCTCCCCGGCTATTCGGCCGCAACATTGCCGAAAGCGTAACCCCTATTCCGCCGCGGCCGGGGCCACCAGCGTATCGTCGACCGGCGGCGGCTCGCGGTTCGGCGCTACGTTCTCGTCGGCGATCCGCGCCAGTTTTTCGCGGGCCTCCTGGGCTTCGCGCTGCCGGTTCCACATACTGGCATAAAGCCCGCCGGTTGCCAAAAGCTGACCGTGGGTGCCGCGCTCGGCAATGCGGCCCTGATCGAGCACGATGATTTCGTCCGCCGTGACGATCGTGGAGAGCCGGTGGGCGATCACGAGCGAGGTGCGATTGCGCGACACGCGTTCCAGCGCATCCTGAATTTCACGCTCGGTATGGCTATCGAGCGCCGACGTCGCTTCGTCAAGCACGAGGATTGGCGGCGCTTTGAGAACCGTGCGCGCGATCGCCACACGCTGCTTTTCGCCGCCCGAGAGTTTCAGGCCGCGCTCGCCCACTTGCGTCTCATAACCTTTCGGCGACAACCGGATGAAGCCGTCGATCTGGGCCAGCCGTGCCGCCTCCTCCACTTCCACGTCGCTGGCCTCCCAGCGGCCGTAACGAATGTTGTAGCGGATGGTGTCGTTGAAGAGCACCGTGTCCTGCGGCACCATGCAGATAGAAGCGCGCAGCGAGGCTTGCGTGACGTTGCGGATATCCTGCCCGTCGACCAGGATCCGGCCGCTTGAAACGTCGTAGAGGCGGAACAGGAGGCGCGAGATCGTCGACTTTCCGGCGCCCGACGGTCCGACGATCGCGACGGTCTTGCCGGCGGGGACTTCGAACGTAAGACCCTTGAGGATCGGCCGGTCCGCCTCATAAGCGAACTGCACATTCTCGAAGCGCACATGGCCCGAAGTGACGATCAAGGGCGTCGCCCCCGGGGTATCCTTGATCTCGGGATTGCGCGACAGCACATTGAACATCTTCTCGATGTCGATGACCGCCTGCTTGATCTCGCGATACACCATGCCCATGAAATTGAGCGGCTGGTAGAGCTGGATCATCATGGCGTTGACCATGACGAAGTCGCCAACCGTGTTGTGCCCGCTGCGCACTCCGGACGCGCACATCACCATGGTCGCGGTGAGACCAGCAGTGAAGATGATCGCCTGACCGGTGTTGAGCACGGCGAGCGACGTATAGGCTTTCACGCTGGCCTGCTCGTAGCGCGCCATCGATCGGTCGTAGCGCGCCGCTTCGCGTTCTTCGGCGCTGAAATACTTGACCGTCTCGTAGTTCAGCAGCGAGTCGATGGCCTTGGTGTTCGCGTCGGTGTCGGAATCGTTCATCGTGCGGCGGATTCCGATCCGCCACTCGGTCGCAACGTAGGTATAGTACATGTAGATCACGACCGTGATCAGGGTCGCCAGGACATACCGCCAGTCGAACTTCCACAACAGCACCGCCATCAGGAGCGAGACCTCGACGATGGTCGGGACGAGTTGCAGGATCACCATCCGGACGATGGTTTCGATACCGTTGCGGCCGCGCTCCAGTACACGGGTCAGCCCCCCGGTCTTGCGCTCCAGATGAAAACGCAACGACAGCTCGTGCATGTGAACGAAGGTGAGAAAAGCAAGCTTGCGAACCGCATGCATCGCCACGCGCGCAAAAATTCCGTCGCGCCACTGGGTCAATACCCCCATCAGCACGCGCAAGGCGCCGTAGCTGAGCGTCATGAGGATCGGCGAGGCAACGACCCAAAGCACCCAGTTGGAGGCCTGTACCGGCGCGCTATCCGTGCCGGTCAGCGCATCGGTCGCCCATTTGAACGTGAACGGCACGACCAGCGTCGCAAGCTTGGCCAGCAACAACAGCACGACCGACCAGACCACGCGCATCTTCAGGTCCGTGCGGTCACCGGGCCAGATGTAAGGCCACAGATGCGTCAGCGTTCCAGCCAGCGTCGCCTGTGCGAAGGACTGCTCGGAAGATGGTGCGGGGTCAACGCGGTGGCCGGTATCAAGATGCGCCATCGCGTCAGGTCCGGCGTCGCGTGGCGTGCCGATTCGGCACCCGCTTTTTCAGATTTTCGCGCATTCGAAGTCATATAGAGCGTTTATGCGTCGCGTACAGCCTCATGACGGCCAGATTCTTCTGTCCTCTTGGGACCCTGCCGAAATTTTATTCGAGAACCGAATCCTTTAGGATTTGACTGGCTTACGCTGCAATGCCACATGGGCAGATATGACCAAGATCAAAACCGTCTGTGTTTACTGCGGCTCCGGAGCCGGCACCAATCCCCGCTTTATCGAATCCGCCAGGACGCTGGGCAAGACGCTCGCAGAAAACGGCATCCGCCTTGTCTACGGCGGCGGCTCCGTTGGCATGATGGGTGCGGTGGCAAGCGCAGTGCTCGATCACGGCGGTTCCGTGACGGGTATCATCCCGGACTTTTTGACCAGCCAGGAAAATGCGCTCAAACGTGTGCAGGAAATGATCGTCACGACCGACATGCACGCGCGCAAACAGCTGATGTTCGAACATTCGGATGCCTTCGTCGCGCTGCCCGGCGGCATCGGCACGCTTGAGGAACTCGTTGAGCAATTGACCTGGCAGCAGCTCGGACGCCATTCAAAGCCGGTGCTGCTCGCCAACATCGACGGATTCTGGGAACCGCTGCTGGCACTGGTCGCCCATATGCGCTCCACCCAGTTTATCCGGCCTACGCTCTCGGTCGATATCCTTCAGGCGGAACGCGTTGAGGATATCTTGCCGCGGTTGCAAGCAGCAGCGGCAAGCGCGCCTGAAGGCACCGATGCGATAGCGCCCGAAATCGCCCGGCGGTTATAGCGGACGGCGTTACCTCGGTGTGACCGTATCGTCCGCGGGAAATGTCACGGCTTCGATCCGGTTACCGTCGGGATCCCTGATGAATGCCGCATAATAGCGTACGCGATCGTGCGGGCGCAGGCCCGGCACGCCGTCAGATTCGCCTCCGGAGCCGAGCGCGGCTTCGTGAAAGGCGTCGATCTCACTCTCGGATTTCGCCCGGAGGCAGATATGACAACCGCTTTCCGACGCGACCGGCGGCATGCCTGTCCGGAGGTTAATCCAGAACTCCGGGTAGCGTTTGCCAAAACCGACGGTGCCGGGCCGCGTCACAAGCTTTGCAAGTCCGAGCGGCGCCAGCGTCGTTTCATAAAAACGCGCGGAACGCTCGAGGTCGCTGACGCCTACGGAAACATGGTCGATCATCAGGCATCTCCCTATATGCTCACGCCGCCACGCCCGATTTCACGAGCTTGTAGATGACCGAATCCATCAACGCCTGAAACGAAGCGTCGATGATGTTCGGCGACACCCCGATGGTGCTCCACTTCTCGCCCTTCTCGTCGGCGCTTTCGATCAGAACCCGCGTCACGGCTTCCGTACCGCCATTGAGGATACGGACGCGATAGTCGATCAGTCTGAGGCCATCGATGAATTTCTGGTATTTGCCGAGATCCTTGCGCAGCGCCACGTCGAGCGCGTTGACGGGACCATTGCCTTCGGCCGCTGAAATCAGTTTTTCGCCGTCGACATCGACCTTCACCACCGCCATCGCCACCGTGACGCGCTGACCGTTGACGTTGTAGCGCTGCTCGACATTGACGTCGAATTGCTCGACACGGAAATAATCGGGAACGTGGCCGAGCGTACGCCGCGCCAGAAGCTCGAATGAAGCATTGGCCGATTCATAGGCATAGCCTGCGGCCTCGCGCTCCTTCAATTCCTCGACCAGACGCGCCAGCTTCGGATCGTTCTTGTCGTAAGCGATACCGGCGCGATCGAGTTCTGCAATGACGTTCGAGCGGCCGGCCTGATCGGAAACCAGCACCTTGCGATGATTTCCGACCACCTCGGGCGGGACGTGTTCGTAAGTCTGCGGATCCTTCAGCACGGCCGAAGCGTGAATGCCGGTCTTGGTGACGAAAGCGCTTTCGCCGACATAGGGAGCGTGGCGATTTGGAATACGATTGAGCATGTCGTCGAGCGTGCGCGACACTGTCACCAGCGTCGCCATCTTTTCCTCGATAACGCCGATCTCGAAGCGATCTGAAAACTCTCCCTTGAGCCGCAGGGTCGGGATCAGCGAGCAAAGATTGGCATTGCCGCACCGTTCGCCGAGACCATTGAGCGTGCCCTGAATCTGACGCGCGCCGGCGCGCACCGCGGCAAGCGAATTGGCGACCGCCTGCTCGGTGTCGTTGTGGGCGTGAATGCCGACATGATCGCCGGGAATATGTTTGATGATCTCGCCGACAATGGTCTCGATCTCATGCGGCATGGTGCCGCCATTGGTGTCGCACAACACCACCCAGCGCGCGCCGGAGTCATAGGCTGCTTTTGCGCAGGCTAGCGCGAAAGCAGGATCCTCCTTGTAGCCATCGAAAAAATGCTCGCAGTCGAGCATCACCTCGCGGCCGGCCTGTTTCGCAGCCTTGACGCTGTCGCCGATCGAAGCGAGGTTCTCTTCGCCCGTGGTCTCCAGCGCCACACGCACCTGATAGGCCGAGGACTTCGCGACAAAGCAGATTGCGTCCGCCTTGGCTTCCAACAGCGCCGCAAGGCCCGGATCGTTCGACGCCGAGCGGCCGGGCCGCCGCGTCATGCCGAACGCGGTAAAGCGCGCATGGGTAAGCTTCGGCTTTGTTGCGAAAAATTCGGTATCGGTCGGATTGGCGCCGGGATAGCCGCCCTCGACATAGTCGAGGCCGAGCTCGTCGAGCATTTTTGTAATCAGCTGCTTGTCATGCAGCGTAAAGTCGACACCGTTGGTCTGCGCGCCATCGCGCAGCGTGGTGTCGAACAGATAAAGCCGCTCGCGGGTCATTTCGGCCCTCCGGCATTGTCTCCGAGTGTCTTCTGCATCGTGGTGTTGGCGAGCCATTCGCCGTTGAGCGAAACGGTGTTCCGCTGCTTGGCCTCATAGCCGCGCTTGGCGAAGAATTCGGCGGCGTTGTCACTGGCTTCCACCGTCAGAATCTTGGCGCCACGGGCCGCCGCCAATTTTTCGAGCGCGTCGCACAGCATCGCGGCTACTCCCTGACCGACGGCATTCGGATGCACGTAGACCAGATCGACCTGGTCCTTGCCCTTCAGCGACGCAAATCCGACCGGCGCGCCCTCTAGCGTTGCTACCAGCGTGAGGCCGGACGCCAGCCGCTTGCCGAATTCGGTCTCGTCGTCGATGGCGGCTACCCACGCCTGTTGCTGCGCCTCGCTGTAGTCGTCGCCGGTCAGGCTCTCGATACTGGCAACGAAGATCGCCGCCAGAACTGGCGTGTCGGCGTCCAGGAACGGCCGTAGCGCGGGCGCACTCATCGCGCGATCTCCCAGGTGGTGATCGGCTTGCCATCGGCATCCTTACCGTCTTTCAGCACAACACCGATTGCCGCGAGTTCATCACGGATGCGATCAGATTCCTTGAAATCCTTGCGCGCGCGGGCAGCGGCGCGATCTGCAATTGACCTTTTTACCTTACCTTCTAGGTCTTCGAACTTAGATTTGGCTCGTTCTATTGCCCTCCTAACTGGCGATATATAGGTCGAGTTCGCACTGAGATCGATACCAAGGAATTTCAATGAACCCACAAGCACCTCGGGATCGCGATTGGATTTCCAGATGCGGAGGAGTTCAGTCGTCGCGAGCGGTGTATTGAGGTCGTCACAGAGCGCCGCTTCAATCGCTGGGGAATGCTCTCCTGGCGATACATTTTTTACTTCATTGTAAAAGCTCTGCAGCGTTTCCTCAGATTCTTTCAGAGCGCGTACCGTCCAATCGATAGGTTGACGATAATGCGTCTTGAGCATTGTTAATCGCAACGCTTGCGGTGACCAGTCACGCTCACCGAATCTGTCGGTCTCCAGCAACTCCCTGATCGTGACGAAATTGCCAAGGCTCTTCGACATCTTCGCGCCCTCGACTTCGAGGAAGCCGTTATGCATCCAGTAATTCGCCATCGTGGCGGTGCCGTGCGCACAGCGCGATTGCGCGATCTCGTTTTCATGGTGCGGGAAGATCAGGTCGAGACCGCCGCCATGAATATCGAACACATTGCCGAGATAGGCGGCACTCATTGCCGAGCATTCGATGTGCCAGCCGGGACGTCCCCTGCCCCACGGACTTTCCCAGCCCGGCTCGTTTTCGCTGGATAGCTTCCACAGCACGAAGTCGGCAGGATTTTTCTTGTGGGCGTCGACCGCAACGCGCGCGCCGGCCAGTTGCTCATCGAGCTTGCGGCCCGACAACGCGCCGTAATCCGGCATCGACTGCACATCGAACAGAACTTCGCCACCGGCTTCATAAGCATGGCCGCGTGCAATCAATTGCTTGATCAATGTGACCATGTCGGCTTTGCCGTCGGCGCGTGGCAGTACGAAATCGGTGGCGCGCGGCTCGACCGTCGGACGCAGGCAACCGAGCGCATCGACATCCGCATGGAATTGATTGGCGGTCTGCTCGGTGACCTTGCGGATCGCCTCGTTCAGCGGCAGGCCGGGAAAATCGCGTGCGGCGCGTTCGTTGATCTTGTCGTCGACGTCGGTGATGTTGCGGACGTAGGTGACGTGATCGTCGCCATAGAGATGGCGTAAAAGCCGAAACAAAACGTCGAACACGATGACGGGGCGCGCATTGCCGATATGGGCAAAGTCATAGACCGTCGGCCCGCACACATACATTCGTACGTTGTTAGGATCGAGCGGCGTGAAAGCGCGCTTTTCCCTCGTCAACGTATCGTAGAGGCGCAGTTGCATGGATACCCATTCCCTTGCGGCCGGGCGTCCAGTGATCTCTAGAGAGAAAAGACGGCCTCAGCCAGCGAATCGCTAGCTCATAATCTCGCGGCAAATGCCACAAATGGCGAGAAGACCGTTCATGAAAAACACCATGGGCCAGCAGGCCTGAGCGGTCAAGAGCACGCTACCTGGCCATGTCGGGCCTCAGAAAAGCCGATTTGCCTCACCAAGCCACCGGCGAGCCCATGGTTAATCATTATTTACATTTCAGGCCTATCGTGGGCCGCGATAATCCTCCTTCAGCGGTGCAACGATGCGATCGATACAAGCGCTTTTGGCCTGCGTGTTTCTTTTGGCCGGGCCGGCAGCGTGGGCCGACAGCCGGATTTTCATCATTGCCAACCAGGCGGACGGCTACGGGGTCGACCAGTGCCTGGCCAAGGGCGAGAAGTGCGGCGCCCATGCCGCCCAGTCCTATTGTCAGTCGCGGAATTTTGCGCAGGCCTCTTCCTACCGCCGGGTCGATCCGGACGAAATCACCGGCTCGGTTCCGAAGGAAAGCGCAAATTGCGGCCGGTCGGGCTGCGGCGAATACGTCGCGATTACCTGCCAGCGCTGAACCAGTTGTCTTGCCGGTTCCAGGGCCGCCACAGTGGCGCCCCGGAAACGACGTGACGTCGCCCCGAGAAGCGGGTAAAGGACGGCCGGAATTATCACCAACTGCGGCTACGGCCGCAGCCTCTGGCGCAGCCCAAGGCCCGCCCGGAGTTCCTGACGGCGGGAAATGCCTGAGAAATTGATCGTCACTCCTTCCAGATCGCTGGCCTATGCGACGCTTGTCGTCGCCATGCTGCTTGGCGCCGGCGCCCGCGCGCAGGTGACGAATCCGCCGCCCCCTCCCCCAGGCGGTGCTGCCGTGAACCCGATGTGTCCGCGGCTTGAGGCGCAACTGGCCATGATCGACCGCGGCGGTGGCGGCGATCCTGCCAAGGACGAGCAGATCCGCCGTTATCAGGATTCCGCCGCCAGGCAGCAGGCGGAGCTCGATCGTGTCACCTTGCAGGCCAAGCGAATGGGTTGCGACAGCTCCGGCTTCTTCTCGTTGTTCAACGGCCGAAACGCGCAATGCGGTCCGGTGAACAATCAAATTCAACAGATGCGCGCAAACCTCGAGGAGATCACGACTAATCTCGAGCGCCTGCGCAGCGGCGGCCTCGGCGGCAACGATCGCGAAAACCAGCGCCATTCGGTTCTCCTGGCTCTCGCGCAGAATAGCTGCGGACCGCAATACGCCGCCGCCCTTCAGCAGCAGCAACAGGGTCCCGGCAATTTTCTGAACAACCTGTTCGGCGGCAACAACGCCCCGAACGCGACACCCATCGACAGCGGTCCCCAGTCCGGCACCTACCGCACCGTCTGCGTCCGTACCTGTGACGGCGGCTATTTCCCGATTTCGTTTGCCACCGTGCCGGCGCGCTTTCCAGACGATGAACGGACCTGCAAGGCCCTCTGCCCGGCAACCGATGCCACCCTCTATGCCTACCGCAATCCCGGCGAAGACATGAACCAGGCGGTGTCGATCGGCGGCCAGCCTTATACGTCGTCGCCCAATGCCTTCCGTTTCCGCCAGGAGTTCAACCCTACCTGCTCCTGCAAAGCTCCCGGCCAAACCTGGGCCGACGCGCTCAAGAACATCGATGACAAGGCCGCCGCGGAGCAACAGGGCGACATCATCGTCACCGACGAGAGCGCGAAGAAAATGTCGCGGCCGCAGCAGACCAAAGCAACACCCGCCAGGAAGGGAACCGTGGCGACCACCGCACCGAACCCGGCAGCGCCGCAGAGTACGCCAGCGGCGACTTCCGGTGCGTCGTCCGACGGCAAACAAATCCGCACCGTCGGCCCGACGTTCATTCCGGCGCGCTAGAGCGCGTTGAATTTCATCGCTCGCCACTAGCCGTCAAACGCCTCGCCCAAGGCGCGACCCGCGCGCGAAACCAGCGTGTCATCCGGCTCGGACAACGGCCTGCCGTCGTCACGAAACCGGTTGGTGATGGGATATCGGCGATCGCGTCCGAAATTCCGCCGCGTCACCTTGACCCCGGGGGCTGCCTGCCTGCGCTTGTATTCGGCGATGTTGAGCAGGCGATCGATCCGCGCGACGACCTCGCGGTCGAAACCCGCCGCGATGATGGTCGCCAAAGGCTCCTCGCGTTCGACCAGCCGTTCCAGGATCGCATCCAGCATGTCGTAAGGCGGCAGCGAATCCTGGTCGGTCTGGTTTTCGCGCAGCTCCGCGGTCGGCGGCCGCGTGATGATGTTGGGGGGAATGACTTCTCCGGACGGACCAAGCGCGCCGTCGGGCTTCCAGTTGTTGCGCAAGCTCGACAACCGAAAAACTTCGGTCTTGTAGATGTCCTTGATCGGATTGAAGCCGCCGTTCATGTCGCCGTAAAGCGTGGCGTAACCGACCGACATTTCGGATTTGTTGCCTGTCGTGACGACCATCGCGCCGGTCTTGTTGGAAATCGCCATCAACAGCGTGCCGCGGGCGCGCGCCTGCAGGTTTTCTTCAGTGATGTCGCGCGCCAAACCGGCAAAAGTCCCCGACAGAATTTCCTCAAAACCGTGGACGGCCTTGGCGATCGGCAGCACCTCGTAGCGGATGCCGAGGTGGCCGGCGAGTTCGGCGGCGTCGTCGAGCGACACCTGCGCGGTAAACCGAAACGGCAGCATGACGCCGCGGACGCGATCCGCACCCAGCGCATCGACCGCAATCGCCGCGCACAGCGCCGAGTCGATGCCGCCGGAGACGCCCAGCAGCACGCCGGGAAATCCGTTCTTGCCGACATAATCGCGCAGACCCAGCACACAGGCCGCATAGTCCGCCTTGTCGCCGTCGAGCTGAGGCGCAACCGGCCCGTTGCAGCGCCATCCGCCCGCCTCCCGCTTCCAGCGCAGCGTCGTGATACTTTCCTCAAAGGCCGGCAATTGCGCAGCCACCGACAGATCGGCGTTGAGCGCAAACGACGCGCCGTCGAACACGAGTTCGTCCTGCCCGCCGACCTGGTTGAGGTAGACGAGCGGAAGCCCGCTTTCGGTCACCCGCGCCACCGAAACCGACAGGCGGATGTCGGCTTTGCCCCGCGCGTAAGGCGAGCCGTTCGGAACGACCAGAATTTCGGCGCCGGTCTCGGCCAGGCACTCGACGATGTTCTCGTATTCCTCGGACTCCTCGAGCCAGGTGTCCTCGCAGATCGGCACCCCTACCCGCACGCCACGAATGGCGACCGGACCTGAGGCAGGCCCGCGCGCGAACACGCGCTTCTCGTCGAATACGCCGTAATTCGGCAAATTGACCTTGTACCTGATCCCGGCGATGCGGCCTTCGTCGAGAAATACGCAGGCATTGTAGAGCTTGCCGTCATCGACCCAGGGCGTGCCGACCAGAACGGCAGGTCCGCCGTCAGCGGTTTCGCGCGCGAGTTCCTCGACCACCGTCCGGCAGGCCGATTGAAACGCCGGCTTCAGCACCAGATCTTCCGGCGGATAGCCGGCAATGAACAATTCCGACAGCACGACGAGATCGGCGCCGTCGGCGCGCGCGCGAGCACGGGCGGCGCGCACTTTCGCGGCATTGCCGGCGACGTCGCCCACGGTTGGATTCAACTGGGCCAAACTAATCGAAAACTGATCGGCGCGTTCGGTCATCGATGGATCGTGCCTCGCGTGCGGGCAAACTGCAATCGCATGCTCAAATAGCGCCCATGCGCTCGGCGATCGAGAACAGCCAGAACAGGCCGGCAGTGAGCAGCGCCACACCGACCGCGGCCGACCCCATATCCTTGACCCGCCCGATCTGCGGATCGTGATCCGTGGTCAGGCGGTCGGCGAGCTTCTCGATCGCGGTATTGAGCAGTTCGACCACGAGAACCATGACCACGGCGGCAAC
>NZ_JBAVCF010000286.1:0-8034 GCF_049586575.1 Bradyrhizobium sp. | reverse complement strand
CATCATCTACCGCCTGAACGCCGACGCCACCGTTGCCTCCAAGGTCGATTTGGCAGCGTGAGCGAAAGCGTCGAGATCGTTTCGCTCGCCGCGCCCGTTGGCGCTGTTTCCGGACGGCCGGCTCTGTGACACGGCGACCCTGTAGAAGCGGCTGAAGTAACCTGTCGCTGAGTGACTCCCTCCCCCCTGAACGGGGAAGGGGTGGGGTAGGGGTCAAGCCAAGGCCGACCGAGATTTTGATCCCCTCCCGCTTTGCTCCCCTTCGGGGCAAGGCGACCTCCCCTTTCCAAGGGAGGTTGCAAAACCGCCGGGCCTCGCCTTACTGCATCCCCACCTGCCCTGCTTCCCAGCCGATCATCGCCTGTTTGCGGGTGATGCCCCAGTGATAGCCGGTCAGCGCGCCGCTCTTGCCGAGCGCGCGATGGCACGGCACCACGAAGGAGATCGGGTTCTTGCCGACCGCCGCACCCACTGCGCGCGAGGCCTTCGGACGTTCGATCTTCTTGGCGATGTCGGAATAGCAGACGGCGCGGCCCATCGGGATCTTCAGCAGCGTCTCCCACACCCGGACCTCGAAGTCGGTGCCGATCAGGGTGACCCGCAACGGCTGATCCGGCCGCCACAGCTTCTTGTCGAAGATGCGCTGGGCAAGCGGCGCGGTGCCGAGGTAATCCTCGATATAGCTGGCGCGCGGCCAGCGTCCGGTCATGTCGGCAAGGGCTGCCTTCTCCTCGCCGGCGTCGGCAAAAGCGAGGCCCGCAAGGCCCCGCTCGCTCGCCATCACCAGCGCGGTGCCAAAGGGCGAAGGATGAAAACCATAACGTAGCGTCATGCCGTCGCCGCCGGTCTTCCATTCGCCCGGCGACATCGCCTCATGGGTCACGAACAGATCGTGCAGCCGGCCGGGGCCCGACAGGCCTGAATCGAGCGCTGCGTCGAGCACGCTGGCCGAATCGCGCAACAGGTTCTTGGCGTGGTCGAGTGTCAGCGCCTGCATGAAGCCTTTCGGCGTCAGGCCGGCCCAGCGGCGAAACAGATGGTGCAATTCATCCGGCGTGACACTGGCGGCGTCCGCCATCGCTTCGATGGCCGGCTGCGTGCGCCAGCGTTCCGAAATGAAGGCGATAGCGCGGCGCACGGAATCATAGTCGCGTAGCGCGGCGTTTTGGGTACCTGGTTTGGTCAGGCGAAGGTCGTCGATCGCGAGGTTCATGGCATCATTCGTGGCTAGTTTGATCATGTCACGGATGTAGGGCCGCCGTGTCATCCAAACCACCCGATTTCCGACGGGGTCTAGTGAAGCGGGTTATACGTTACCCCGCGCCGGGCGACCTGGAGCGCTGTTATTAAAGCTTTGGAAAGGCTCGCTTTTTCATCGGCGCCCAAGAAGCTGCCGATCGAGATGCGGCGGCCTTTCGAGACCAGGTAGAGCCGCTCGATACCGAATTCCGCATGTGTCTTGCGGTCGAGCTGCACCCACAGCGGATTGAAGATGAATTCCACCACGTGGCCGCGATGGCTGACCCGCCGCACGTGAAGTTCTGACGGCGTCAGGTGAATTTCCTCGTACGCCTTGGCCTGGCGAAAGCTGATTTCGAAGGCCCAATAAATCGCGAGCAGGTCGAGGCCGAAAAAGCCGAACACAGGCCATGCGCCCATCAGCAGGAAGACGACGCCGGCGGCAAAGCTCAGCACGCTGACAACGGCCATCAGCACCAGAAAGCCGGTGCGGTTGAGCGAGCGATGCGGCGTCAGCCGCGCCGAAAACAGTTCGGGCTGATGATCGGGATCAAAATCATTGCCTGCGGTCATGACGTGCCACTATATCGGGACCATGAAAAAAATCACGCGTCGCGCATCTGCTAAACCTGCCGCCAGGACAAAGTCGAAGCGCGTGACCAGACTGCCCACCACGAAACCCGGCGGCCGCAAGAAAGCCCGTGCTCAGCCTGCACGAACCGCCAAAAAACCCAAACCCTGGACGGAAGCCGAGGTGCGCGAAGCGTTCGAGCGCTTTCGCAAGGCCAATCCCGAGCCAAAGGGCGAACTGGAACATCTCAATCCCTATACGCTCCTGGTCGCGGTCGTGCTGTCAGCGCAGGCGACTGATGCCGGAGTCAATCGCGCGACCCGCACTCTGTTCCAGGTTGCCGACACGCCGCAAAAAATGCTCGCGCTCGGCGAGGAGAAGTTGCGCGATTACATCAAGACCATCGGGCTCTACCGCACCAAGGCGAGAAACGTCATCGCGCTTTCGGAAAAACTGATACGCGAATTCGGCGGTGAGGTGCCGCGCACGCGCGCCGAAATCGAATCGCTGCCGGGCGCCGGCCGCAAGACCGCGAACGTCGTCCTCAACATGGCCTTCGGCGAACGCACCATGGCGGTCGATACCCATGTGTTTCGTGTCGGCAACCGTACGGGACTGGCGCCGGGCAAGACGCCGCTGGAAGTGGAGCTTGGCCTGGAGCGTGTGATCCCGCCGGAATTCATGCTGCACGCGCATCACTGGCTGATCCTGCACGGTCGCTACACCTGCCTCGCGCGCCAGCCGCGCTGCGCGGTCTGCCTGATCAGCGATCTCTGCCGCTGGCCGGAAAAGACCTTGTGACGCCTGCGTCGTTAGTAGCCAATGTACCGCTGCGATTGGACCTTGTCGGGGAGAAGCACGCAGCCTAGGCTCGCTCCAAAGGCGCTAAAGCCCAGGGTAAGGGCTGCTCGACAAGGGGAGAGACGTCATGCGGCTTCGGCTTGCGCTGGTTTCAGCGCTGTTGGTCACGGGATTGGCAGCGCAAGCAGCGCGCGCACAAATTTCGGACAATGTCGTCAAGATCGGCGTGCTGAACGATCAGAGCGGCCTCTATGCCGATCTCGGCGGTCCGGGCTCGGTGGTCGCGGCGAAAATGGCGGCGGAGGATTTCGGCGGCAAGGTTCTCGGCAAGCCGATCGAGATCGTGTCCGGCGATCATCAGAACAAATCCGATGTTGGTGCCGGAATCGCCCGCGAGTGGTTCGATGTCGGCAAGGTCGACATGGCGATCGGATTTGACAACTCCTCCGTCGCGCTCGCGGTCGAGCAGCTCGCCGCCGAAAAAAATCGCATCGCGATCGCAGGCGCGGTCGGCAGCACGGCCTTTACCGGCAAGTCCTGCACGCCGAATGAGGCTTCCTGGGTCTACGACAGCTACGCGCTGACCACGAGTCTCGCGAAGGCAGTGGTAGCGGAAGGCCGCGACACCTGGTTCTTCCTCACCGTCGACTATGCGTTCGGGCATTCGCTGGAAGCGGATGCGAGCGCGGCGGTGAAAGCTGCGGGCGGCAAGGTGCTCGGCAGCGTGCGTCATCCGCTCAACACCGCCGACTTCAGCTCGTATCTGTTGCAGGCGCAGGCATCCGGCGCAAAGGTTGTCGCCTTCGCCAACGGCGGCGGCGACATGGTGAACGCCACCAAGCAGGCGAACGAATTCGGCCTGACCAAGAATCAATCCATCGTTTCGCTGCTGGTGTTCATCTCCGACGTGCACAGCATGCAGCTTCAGGCCGCGCAGGGACTGAAACTGGTCACCGCATTTTACTGGGACCGCACCGACGAAACCCGCGCGTGGTCGAAGCGCTTCTTCGAGAAGTTCGGGAGGATGCCGACCATGCCGCAGGCGGCGGTTTACTCGGCGATCACGCATTACCTCAACTCGATCAAGGCGGCCGGCACCGACG
Source organism: Bradyrhizobium sp. (assembly GCF_049586575.1). Classification (GTDB taxonomy): domain Bacteria; phylum Pseudomonadota; class Alphaproteobacteria; order Rhizobiales; family Xanthobacteraceae; genus Bradyrhizobium. Next base: position 4,320 of record NZ_JBAVCF010000286.1, on the reverse strand, counting down.
AGGCCAAGGCCGTTATGGCGAAGATGCGCGAACTGCCGGTCAACGATTTCTACGTCAAGAACGGGCACGTGCGCGCCGACGGCCGCCTCGTGCATGACATGTACCTGGCGCAGGTGAAGTCGCCGGCCGAATCCAAGGGGCCGTGGGACTACTACAAGATTCTCTCCACCATCCCCGGCGATCAGGCGTTTCGGTCGTTGGCGGACGGCGGCTGCCCGCTGGTGGCGCATTGACCGGTACTTGCCCCGCCTCATCCTGAGGAGCCGCGCATTTTTTGCGCGGCGTCTCGATGGATGTGCATCAGGGGCCTCATGGTTCGAGACGCCGCGCTTGCGCCCTGGCGGGCGACAGCGGGCTCCCCACCATGAGGGACTTAGGCCAGAGGCAGACGCGCCTTTCGCTCGGGCTCGATCAGCTCCGGGCGCGGCCCGCTGAGCCGCTTGTGCATGTGAACCATGAAGGCCATGCCGAACAACGGCGTCGCCAGGTTGACGATCGGGATCGAAACAAAAGCGGCGATGACAAGTCCCGCCGTGAACACGGCTGCGGCATTGTCCTTGCGCATCGCCTTGGCCTCTCGCGGACTGCGAAACCGCATCGCCGCCAGTTCGAAATATTCCCGGCCCAGAAGCCATGCGGTGGCGATGAAAAAGATGATGAAGCCGGCGCCGGCGAACAGCACGAAAGGCAGCGCGACGAGATAGACGAGGATCGTCAGCGACGCGGTTTTGACGCCTTCGGCGATCGCAAGTGGAAGCGGCAGGGCTGTGCCGGGCCGCTCAGCCGGATAATGTTCGCGCTCGACATGGTCGGCGACCTCGTCGACGAAAAAGCTGGCCACGAGCGAGGTGATGGCCGGCATCAAAAACACCGCGCCGAAGACGACGCCGAGGCCCGCGGCGATCGAAATGATCCAGGCGAGGATATCGAGCGGCGTCTGGAACGAAGGGCCGAGAAACATTTCGGCCCAGACTTCGCCCGAGGTCGCAAGCCAGCTCAACAGGCGTTGCAGTCCAATCGCCAGCACCACGATCAGCACCAACGCCAGACCGATTGATCGCCACAGGATAGAGCGCATCGCCGGCGACAGAATTTGCGACAGCGCCTTGACGGCCGCATCGAGCATCGCTTCCTCCTCCGCATCAACCGTGCGAGAGGTAGACACGGCCGGAGAGTTCGGCAAGTGCGTTGACGGGCGCCGCTATGTTAGCGTGTGGTGGAGAGGAGGCGTTTTTTGCGGGCTCGCGTCAGCGAGGCTGGATAATGCTACTTACGTAGCTGGAAGCGGCGCTTCCTCGTCAGTCGCTTCAGGAGCAAGCGGCGGCGAGACTGCTTCTGGAAACACACCAAACTGGCCCGCTACCTCCTGGAGCGGCTTTTGTTTGTCGGCCCAGTGCAGAGCGGTGTAGTCGAACCCGGTGACGATGGTCGGCTTGACGATTTCGAAATAGGGCGAGATGTCGAAGTCGCGCGGCATGTAGAGCGAGGAGTCGCGAATATGCAGGATTTCACGGCGCGCTTGCCGTGAGCCGGCCAGCGTGACTCTCGGCAGGATCGGATATCGCACGGCGTCGAAGGCCTGTGCGATCAGGGCCGAGCAGATGATCTTGGTGGGATCCCCCGAGCCGAACGCAATCATTCGCCGCCGCCAGCGCTGCGGGATCGGCAGCGGAATCAGGAAGCGCATCAGGTCGAGAATGTTCTTGGTGTCGTAGCCGAAGCCGATCCGGTTGATGGCGTAGCGGCACACGGTGTAGCGGTCCTCATACATCAGGCCGACCGGCCGGCACAGCCGCGTATGGTAGGTGAAATATTTCGACAGGGGCGCAGACGTCACGCCCTCGCCGATATTGGCCTCGATCAGCACATGCGGCTCGCCGTCGGCTTCCACGGCGCCGTCGATCGGCCCGACGAACAACGCGGCATGCGACCAGGTCGACTGGGTCAGGTATTTGATGATGCCGGAAATGCGGTTGTTGCCCTCGACCAGCAGCACGTCGCCGGGCTGCATGATGCTGCTGAGATGGCCGGGGTCGCTCGGCGTGAACGGCTCATAGCCGGGCACTTCCTTTTGAAGATAGGAAGCGAGCCACTTGCCAACGGTGTCGAGCATTACGCCCATTGTTCCCCCCAAAGCAGCTTTTCGGCTGCTTTTTGCAACCAATATCATGGTCGAAAGCAGTTGCAATTTGGTTCATGCCGATAGCCGGTCAAGCATGATTGATTTACCATGATGCTTGCCGCTCATGTTTGGATGCGGCTAGTCTGAAAAAGTGTCCGCTGTGAACGCAAAAATCAGCCACCAGTTGTTCACTCTGTTGTCAAAATCCCGGAATCCATGAAATGGCCATCACGCGGCGCGATCTCCTCGCGGCATCTGCCGCCGCCGTAGTTTTACCGGCTATCGGCAGCCGCGCGTGGGGCGCCCCCTTGCCGCGCGAGGCCGACATCGTCGTGATCGGCGCGGGTGCTGCCGGCATTGCCGCGGCGCGGCGCGTCCAAGCCGCCAATCGCAAGGTGATCGTGCTGGAGGCCGATAGCCGCCTCGGCGGTCGCTGCTGGACCGATAGCACCGCTTTCGATGTGCCGTTCGATCGCGGCGCGCGCTGGCTACACAATCCCGAGACCAATCCGATGGTCAGGCTGGCTCGTAGCGCCGGCCTCGACATCTCGGCTGCTCCCTTGGGACAAAAGATCCGGATCGGGCAGCGCTATGCGCGCGCCGGTGAAACCGAGGAACTCCTGGCCGCGCTGGTCCGCGCCAACCGCGCCATCGATGAGGCCTCGCGCAAGGCCGACGTGGCCTGCGCCTCGGTATTGCCGAAAGATCTCGGCGATTGGGCGGGCACGGCGGAATTCGTGCTCGGCGCCAATGGAACGGGCAAGGATCTGCGGGACGTATCTGTCGTGGACAAGGCGCGGGCGCAGGATCGCAACGCCGCGATCGGTTGCCGTCAAGGCGTCGGAGCCCTGGTCGCCAAACTGGGCGAACAACTGCCGGTGGCCCTCTCGACGCCGGCCAATCGGATTATCTGGAACAACCGTGAGGTGACGGTCGAAACGTCCGCGGGCAGGATCGCCGCGCGCGCCGTGATCGTTACGGTGTCGAGCAATGTGCTGGCCGCGGGCAGCATCAAATTCACACCCGAACTCCCGAAGCGTCAGCTCGACGCCGCGGCAAAGCTGTCGCTCGGCAGCTATGACCGCATCGCCCTGCAATTGGTGGGCAATCCGTTCGGCCTTGCCCGCGACGACGCTCTCATCGAGCAGAGCAATTCGACCCGCACCGCACTGCTTTCGGCCAATATCGCCGGCTCTTCGTTATGCCTGGTCGATGTCGCCGGCTCCTTCGGGCGCGATCTTTCGAGCCAAAGCGAGAAGGCCATGGTGGCGTTTGCGGTGGAATGGCTGAAGAAGCTGTTCGGCAGCGATATGGCCGCCACGGTGAAGAAATCGAGCGTGACACGCTGGAATGCCTCGCCGTTGACGTTGGGCGCGATGTCGGTGGCCGCGCCGGGCGGGCAAGGCTCGCGCAAGATTCTCACCGAGCCAACAGGCAATCTGTTTCTCGCGGGCGAAGCAACCCACGAGACGCTGTGGGGCACGGTCGACGGCGCCTGGGAAAGCGGAGAGCGAGCGGCGGAAGCCGCCTTGAAAAAAATCGGCGCGCTCGCCGATCCGATGGCCGCGCCGCGACGTTCGCCCGGGCAACGCCGCCGCACCCGCGGCGCGTCGGTCAACTGACGCGAAGGAAACCTAGCGCAGCACGCCGCCGGTCTTCTTGTTGACCTCGGCCACGATCTTGGCCGCGACCGCCTCGATCTCCTGATCGGTCATGGTCTTCTCACGCGGCTGCAACGTCACTGCAATCGCGACCGATTTCTTGGTCTCCTCGACGCCCTTGCCTTCGTAGACGTCGAACACCGTCACGGCGGTGATCAGCTTTTTATCGACGCCTTGTGCCGCGCGCAGGACATCGCCGGCCTTCACCGCGCGATCGACGATAAAGGCAAAATCCCGCGACACCGGCTGGAAAGCCGACAGTTCGATCGCCGGCTTGGCGCGCGTAGCGCGTTGCTTGGCTTCGGGAAGAGAATCGAGAATCACCTCAAAAGCGATCATCGGGCCGTCGGCGCCGAGCTGTTCCAGCGCACGCGGATGCAGCTCGCCAAAATAGCCAAGCACGTTTTGCTGGCCGATCTGAATCGTGCCGGAGCGGCCGGGATGCAACCATGCAGCGCCGCCGGACACCACCTGCAGTGCCTGCATTGGTGCGCCGGCAGCCGACAGCACCGCAAAGGCGTCGGCCTTGGCGTCGAA
>NZ_JBAVCF010000285.1:0-8623 GCF_049586575.1 Bradyrhizobium sp. | reverse complement strand
GTCGGGCGGACATTGTGATGACTTACCGTTGGACTAAGCCTCGAGATTGCCGATTTTGATATCACCTAACTCTGCTCGCAAGAGCGGTTTGTCTTTTGCGCAAATAACACTGCTGATCTCGACCTTCCAATGCGCGGCGACGCGGCCAGACTCTAGGCGAACCCGGCCGCGTCGGATCGGATGGATCAGGTCTCGCCGCCGGCGAAGATATCCTTCCGGATGACCGCGTGCACGCCCCAATTGCCGTCGACCACCTGGGTGATGCCGAAGTCGACGCCAACCGAGATGAGAGAGATGGCCTCATCTTCGGTCAGCTTCTTGGTCGTCATGAGGAATCTGCGCATCTTCCGGAATGCATCGCGCATGGCAAGGTCCACGGACGATTTCGAGTAGATGTCCGACTGCGCCTTGTCGCCGAGTTCGGTGAGGTAGTTGGCAAAGCTGAAGCCATGCACCAACCACTCGTCCTTGGTTTCCAGCATCGGATAGTTGAGCGCTTCGAGCGCCGTGCCGGCGAGATCGGCCTTCTTGTGCAGGATGATCTGGAAGGTGCCGTTCAACGAGCATTCGATCGCCGTGCCGCACAATTCGGAATCTCCCTGCGACGCGTGGGAGTCGCCGACCGATAACAGGCCGCCCTCGACCGCGACCGGGTAATACATCGTGGCGCCCTTGCCGATCCGCCAATTATCGATGTTGCCGCCGGTATAGCTCGGCGGGATCGAGTCGACGATGTCGGCTTCCTTGGGCGCAAGACCGATGACGCCGAAATGCGGACGTATCGGGATGCGCACGTTTTTCAGGATGCCGTGGTTCTCCTTGACCGTGGAATGATCGACGTGAACGCCGGGATAGTCGATGGTTTTATGCACGACGCCGGCAGGATCGGTCTGCGGGGTCCATTGGAAATTGTAGACTGCTTTCGCCCAGTTGCGTTCGCCTGTCGCGTCGACCTCGTAGATCGTGACCACCTCGCGCGGCTTGGGCTCGGTGAGCAGGTCCTTGTAGTGGAAGCCCCACCATGCGGCAGCGTTGCTGCCGAAAGCCTTTCCGGCATATTGCGGATTGGCGCAAGGCCGGGGTGCGACGTCGATGATGCGCAACTCGATCACGTCGCCTTCCTGGGCGCCGCGGACATACACGGGACCGGTGCAAATGTGCACGCCAAGTCCCTCGCCGGCGCCGCGCCCGAACAGCGAAGCATCCATGGGTCCGGCGCCGCGCCGATTGACGCCCTTCTTCTCCTTGGTCCACAGGAACACGCTTTCGAGGCCGGGGTCGCCCTTCACCATGCGCTCGGCATCGTCGTTGGAATGGTGGGTCAACGCCTCGATGGTGATGAAGTCACCAGAATCTATCTCGACCTGCGGTTTCAAGCTCTTGCTGAAGTAGCCCCAATGCACGGTATCGGCGTTGGCCGGCAGATGATGATAGGACCGCTTGGCCGGCTGGTTCTTTTCGGCGGCGGCCGCCATCTGCGGCGTCACCAGGGAAATGCCGCCCGCAGTCATCGCCGCCGCGCCTCCAGCCGCGGCGAAGCTCGATCTCAGGAACGACCGGCGTTCCTGATCGAGCGTTTCCTTGAACTTGCGGTGGTGCAATTCGAATTCAGGACAGTTCTTGTCGTCACCTGCGCACATCGTATCCCCCTCTTCGTTTGACTGTGCATTTCAGACGCGCACCTGATCCCACCTCAGTTCATCGTAGCAGTCAAACCTCCGTGCAACGTCGGGCTGTTGGACGACGAAATAAAAACGCCGAGTCCTCGCAAGTGAAACAAAAACAGGCGCGCTGCATAGTGCTTGGGCTTTGTTGCGCTCAAATTTAGGCAATTGAGAACGCGCTTGCGGAAGCGAAAGCTTGCACCGGCAATCAATGATAGACAAAATTTGCTCTCCAACTCCGTGGTTCGGCAGATCGCAGCAGCCGACCAGGTCCGCAAGAGCGTTTTCAGGATCGATCGCATCCAGAGGATACGGGGCTTTTTTCTCCCGGTAATTCCGGCGACTGAAGGGAGCAATCGGCACCGAACGTGCCGCGGTTCAGGCGTCTTTCAGGCGATATTTTGCAATATTTCGCCGTGTAGAATTCAGCCACCGAGCCGTTGGGGGCGGCACGTCGTAACTGGAGCGACCCCATGCGTGTCGCAGTGATCGTAGTGATAATGATGGTGGCAACGCCATCGATAGCCTCGCAGTCCTGCTTGAGCCAGACGGAGGCGCGTAAGCATTTTGCGTCCGCACACCTTTATTGGCATGGGCCGGGCCATTGCTGGGACGCGACAGTCCCGCGGCACCATCAGATCCAGGTTCGGAAAAAAAGCCTGATCAGGGAAGCTCAGCGCGACAACGATCGGCCTAAGTGGCAGGATTCGCAGGACTCGATGTCGGCCATGTCACCTGACCACGGGCCTGTCCGGTCTTTCCGGACGCCTACGTCGTGGGAAGTCAGTCGTCAGGAGGAGGAGGCCGTCACCGCAACGCCGTGGACCGACCGCTGGGTGGAAATCAGGCCGCCTCAATCACCCCTGGTCGCGCGTCCGGTCCGCGTCGTTCAAGTCTCGCCCGCGCCCGTCATCGAGCACAAATCCGTCCAGATGATTTCGACGCAAAACGTCGTGGTGTTGGCGTTCCTCGCCTTCATGCTGACGCTCGGGATGATCGGGGTCTTGTACCCGCAGGATCCATGACCGCGCGCCTGCGTCCTGATTTTGGCCGGCGGCATCCATCGCACGCTGCCCGCGGGCGCGCGCTTTATCCTGACCGGCATGGCGATCCACGGCTTGCGCCCAACGTCTCCGACGAGCATCGCGAAAGCCTGACCACGATCTACGGTGAACAATTCCGCGTCTACCTGCGCGAGATGGGCATCGATACCGAATTGCTCGACATCGTCGATCGCAACAACGAACGGCGGCACGCGACGGAGGTGCCGCCATCCGACTGGACGCGGCTGCACATCGTCACGACGGCCTCGCAGTCGCCGATGCGTTGAGGCAATCGGCCACGTTTCTTTGCCCAACGCGGCGATTGTACTTTGTGCAACTGCCGCGATAGGCTGGGCGACGAGCGTTTGAGTAAGGTTTTTGGCGTATGGGCGCCGAGGTAGTCAGCGACTTCCTGGCGGGGGGCGGCGAGATGGGCGCCCTGACGCGAGCATTTGACTGGTCAAAAACACCGCTCGGCCGCCCCGAGACATGGCCGCAAAGCCTTCGCGTGACGGTGCGGCTCGTTCTCACCTCGCGCCACCCGATGTTCATCTGGTGGGGGCCGGAGTTCATCCAGTTCTATAACGACGCCTACCGCGAGACGATGGGGCCCGAACGGCATCCCAGCGCCTTGGGCGCGCGCGGCCGCGAGTGCTGGGACGAGATCTGGGACATCATCGGTCCCCAGATCGACTACGTCATGGCGGGAAACGGCGCGACCTGGCATGAGGACCAACTGGTGCCGGTCACGCGTCACGGCCGTCGCGAGGATGTCTGGTGGACCTATAGCTTCGGCCCGATCGATTTCGAAGGCAACGTCGGCGGCGTGCTTGTCGTCTGCAAGGACGTCACTTCCGAGCACTTGGCACGGGAAGCGCTGCATCTGATCAATGAGGAGCTGAAGCACCGAGTCAAGAATACGCTGACCGTGCTTGGCGCGGTGGCGACCCAGACATTCCGAAACGCATCGAGCAAAGCCGATCTCGAAAAATATCAGGGAAGACTCGCGGCCTTCGCACGCGCGCACGACCTCCTGACGGCGGCCAATTGGGCGGCCGCGCCGCTTCCGGATGTGATCAGGACTGCGCTAACCCCTTACAGGAGCGGCGAAGGCCGATTTACGGTCTCGGGTCCTTCCCTGATCGTCAAATCGCGGCAGGCGCTCGCTTTATCGCTCGCCATCCACGAGCTTGCGACCAACGCCATGAAGTATGGCGCGCTGACGGTAACAGGCGGCCACGTGTCGATTACGTGGACATCCGACGATCGGGCGGTTCCGCCAATATTCGTTTTCGTCTGGCAGGAGACTGGCGGCCCACAGTTGTCGGAGCCTGTCAGCGCAGGCTTTGGTTCGCGCCTGATTTCCCGTGTCCTGCAAGACGATTTCGGCGGCTCCGTTGAAGTGTCATATCAGCGGCAAGGACTCGTCTGCCGGCTGACCGCGCCGCTCGAAAACCTGGCGCCTTCCCGCGAATAGCGGCCGAGCTCCGAGCAAAAACGCCATGGCGCCTTGAGGGGTCCGGGCCGTGAGCTGGCAACAGGGCGGTGCGATCAAGATCAAGACTCGGCTTGCGGCTATGGATGACACTTTCCGCTTCCGCTAGACTGGCTTCGGCGCCAGGGAGGAAAATCCATGCAGGACTTCACGTCACTTTCCACAACCGAGCTTTCCGACCGGATCGGCATCCTGCGCGACAATCTTCGCCAGCTCACCGAACAGGCGACGGCACAATCGGGCGCCGCGAATGAAGAGCGGCTCGCGGACCGGATCGAGACCCAGAGCAAGGAGCTGGAGGGGCTACTGAAGGAGCAGGAGCGCCGAGAGCGGAAGTGATCCGAATGACTGGCAGCCAGTGCTGAGGGACTTCTTGGCTAACCGGTTCGTCGACTGCCCGCAATGCAGCGCTAACCTTCTCTCGGTATGATTGCAGCCTATAAGCGCGTTAACGCGCAATTTACTTTCTTGCGGGGGCAGGATGCTCAGACTTGTAGTGATTGCCGCAGCGCTGTTGCTGTCGGCCGGCGAAGCATTTGCGCATGGCGAGGAGCCCGCGCCGCCGCCGAAGAAGGAAACGCCGCTGTTTCCCGTGATGGTGGTGCAAACCCGCAAGGGCCAGATCTTCGTCGATGCCAAAGGGATGACACTTTACACGTTCGACCGCGACACCAGTGGCACATCATCGACTTGCGAAGGCAAATGCACCGAGCGCTGGAAACCGCTGGCAGCATCCCCCGACGCGGAGGCCAAGGGCGATTTCACCGTGATCACCCGCAGCGACGGCAGCAAGATGTGGGCCTATCGCTATCGCCCGCTCTACACCTCGCAATCCGATCACGCGCCCGGCGACGTCAACGGATTTGACGGTGCCAATCTGTGGCACGTTGCGCACCCGGCGTTCTGAGTAGCCGCGTCCTCGCCGGCGACGGGAGGCCTCATGTACATCGTCGTCATTGCGGGTTTGCGTTAGTTTTTTCCGGCCCGCTTTCACCGCGCGAGAGATCTTTCATGCGGCGAGCGACGAAATGTTGCCCGTGGTGCGTGAGCTGGGTCTCGCCAATGCCGCGGGCGGCCGTCGTGGCACTGCTGTCGCTCGCGAGGCCGGACTTCGTCGTGTCCGTCGCGATCTATGCGGTAATATTTTTCGGCGTTGCCGGCCTTCGGCACGGTGCGGAGCTCGACCGCTCCCGTAACGAGAACATCGCCATGATCAACGATCTCTTCATTGCGGCTGTGCTTGCGATGTTCGTTGCTCCTGCATTCTGGCGCTGATCGGCCAGATGCGCTCAACGTGGGCGAAAATCGTTAGGGGAAATCCGGCCCTCAGTGGGAACACGAGACCCGGCGAGCCTAGCAGACCGGGTCTCGCGAACATCCCCCACCCCTATGTGGCGCAAAAGCCGAAAGGGTCAGTAGCCTTCGAGTACGCAAAATTCATCGCGCGTGAAAGACCGTAGCACTACGGTGCAAGCATCGCGTGCCGGACACGCAAGAAATCGAATCGGTCCCGGCGTACAACATCACCAACGAACGCGCTGACGAACGATCGCAAGCTTCTCCCGCCCTCGATTGCTTCACTGGCCGCTCGTAATGACAGCGCTTATCCGAAATACCTGAGTCAATCGAATCGGTTGAGCTCTGTCGCGACAGCAACAGGCAAGCGGCGATTGAAGAAAATTGTCTGAATTCCCCGTAGTTTCACTCACGGAGTCATCCGGATTCTCCGACTCAGTTTGCACTGCTATCAAGCCATGCATCACGGTTTCCCTTCGAGGAGACGGACCATGGCTCAACTCTTCTTCCATTGCTCGAACGATGACGGCGTGTGGATCGATCGGCGACTGGCTGCCACGAGCAACCTGACCGAAGCCATGGAGCAAGCTACCCGCGTCGTGCGGTCGTTGATAATGGCGCCCTCCCACGAAGACTGGCGAGGCTGGACGCTGCATGCCAGCGACGATTTTGGCGATGAAGTCTTCGCTATGCCCTTCGCCTCCGTGCTCGGCAAGTCGCACTGAGAGGCCGCCATGCGGATCACCCTGCTCGCCTCGACCCCGCTTCGCCACCGCCTCGCCGCCCTCGCCGATGGCTGGCAACGCCTGCTCCGGATAGCGAGCAAACCTTATCGGCCCGAGCTTCATTATATGCGCGGCCCCGGCCCCAAATGGCACGCCCGCCAACGCGAGCAAAATGGGCTGTAGAGTTTCTCCCTGGCTGGTGATGCCCACCTTCAGGCGCCGTCTGTGGACGGCGCCTTTTTCTTTTTGTTAAGCAAACGCGCCTCCGCCAAAAGGCTAAGGGCTTCGCACTGGCCAAAAATCGCCAAATTGTTTTTATTTTTGGGGAGTGACCTCAATCCATTCGGAGACCCCCCATGCGGATCGCGCAATCGATCTTCGTTGGTTCGATCGCCGTTTTGGCTGGCCTCGCCTCGCCTGCGCTCGCCAACAACTCAAGCCCGAATTCCCACGCCAATGCCAATGCGCGAGCCGTCGACGAAGCGCCGGCCTCGTCCAACTGTCATGCCTATCAGAAGGGTCCGGACGGCACCTGGGTCGAACTCGCCTGCCATGAAGGCAACGAGAGCGCTGCCGCACCTGCCCGTCGCCGCGCCGCGAGCCACCATCCGGCGGATCAGACCACGACACGCTGATAACGGGCTGGCAGCGATCAGCGAGGAGCCGCAACGCCGGCTTTCGTCCATGAGCGCGACAGCCAGCGATCCAGCGCCAGCGGCCCGGAGCCGCCCAATACCAACGCAATGATCCCACAAATGTACAACAGATCGGTCTCATAGCCGGGTTGGCCGAATTGGGCGCCTGCCGCCGTCACCGACTGGAGCTTGATCGAGCTAAATCCATTTGGCAGATGCACGGTGAAGATCGCAACCAGCAGGACGACGATCATAGGTACGCTCGCGAGCGGAATGAAAAGACCCGCGATAACGGCTATGCCGCCTGCGATCTCGACGACGATCGTCGCCCAGGCAAGCAATGCCGGATCGAAAATCCCAAGCGCAGACAGGATGTGGGTGAAGTTATCGGGGCCGCGCGCCAGCTTGGCATAGCCATGGTGGATAAAGCCGCCGCCGATGATCAGGCGAAGCGGAATCGCGTACCAGCATGATGCAAGCGATGGAACAAGCCTGATGCAGCGGGCGATCAGCGCGTTCATACGGAACCTCTTTTGGGGTTTTCAGCGGTCGGCACGGTGCGTGCACTGCCCGATGTTCGCGTTGACCGCGGGATTTGTTACGCGCGGTCGCAAAAAAACACCCGGCGGTTTTGCTCGACAGGCCGCTCTGCGCTCCTCGCGAAGACGGCCTGGGGCCGTCCACCGTGATGCGTCGTCAGTGCCGCTTGAAATACTGCACCGCGCGCTCGTGCTTTTCAGCCGCCGCGCGCGACTTGAAGGTGCCGAGATTGCGGCGTCTGCCGGTCTTCGGATTTGGCTTTCGGGAGTAGAGCCGGTACTCGCCCGACTTCAGTTTGCGGATCATCTGATGACCCCCGTTTGATGGAAACGTCCTGATCAATCGTATTCCTACCAATCGCGCCGGCGGCGGGTTTGTTCCTCGCGCTTACGTCAACCGCTCCAGCCCGGACTCCAGCAGCGCCGGCGTCGCTTCAGCAGAAGCCAGGAACTTCAACAGCAGACCGGAGGAGGCAACGTTCTTCGACGCCGTCATGCGGCCGCCGGAAAACGCCGCTGGCGTTTGCAGGTGATGCGGCAGGGAGCCGACGATCTCGATGCCCTTCACCTGCTTCAACTCGCTGAGCTGCTGGATCGCGACATCAGCCTCGCCCGTGACGATGCGTTCGGCGGTAAAGCCGAGCGGCACAACCGTTGCACGGGCGTTGATCGCATCGGCAATGCCCATCCTGGCAATCAGATGCGCAAAGAAAATGCCGCTGGCGCCAAGCCGCGAATAGGCAACCGACCGCGCCTTCAATAGCGTCGTGCGCAGCTCGGCTTCCGTGGAAATATCCGGATGCGGCTGGCCGGCCTTGACCGCAAGCCCGACCCAGGAGCGCGCGAGATCGACGCAGCTTTCGGCCACCACACTTCCCGCGGACACGAGACCCGCGAGCCCCTCCTGGGTCAAGATGAGGATATCGGCGGTCTCGCCTTCCGTCAGGCGTTCGAGCACCCTCACGGTCGGCGCGAACTCCGCATCAATAGTTGCGCCGCTTACCGCCCGATACTTGTCGGCCAGGGCGCGAACGGCGCCCGCCAGAGCCAGCGTCGACAACACCCGTACCGAATTTTCCATTCACCGATCTCCACTGAATCAGCGGCCGCTTCTAGTGGTCCGATTCTAACATTTGCATCCCGCTCTGGCTGGCACTTTTGCAAATGTTGGAATCAAAGGACCACTAGCAAATATAGGTTTCTATTGGAGTTTTGGATTTTTAATT
>NZ_JBAVCF010000284.1:0-5719 GCF_049586575.1 Bradyrhizobium sp. | reverse complement strand
GATCGCGCCCGGCCGCGCCGCGTCGCAAGCGCGCCGGCGCTCGCTCGCAACCAAAATCCAGCGGCAGCCATTCGCGCCATTCCGGTCTACGTCTTTCAGTTCATCCGAATCGCGGACGGGCCGCGAGAAGGCGGATTTGCCCAGGTTCGAGTCTAGAATCGGCGATTTAAGGACTTGTTAATTATCCCCGCTAATTGACTTTCTGCGGTGGCCGCATCGTGCCGTCGCGCACGATTTGGGCCATTCGAGGTAAGTCCCTCAATTCGTCCGGTTGTTGCCGGCGTCCGCCTTCTGCGGTTGCAGTACCCTGCCTTCGATTTTCGGGAGGTCAGCGGCGCCAGCCGACTTGTCGGCCCCTGCGCGGCGCGCCATTTCAACCGTGAGCCGCTCAGCCACGTCGGGCGACATCTGGCCAAGAATGTCGGCCATCTTGCGCGGGGCGATCTGCGAGGCAATTTCGAACAGCACGGGCATTTCCAGCCGGTCGAAGACCTTGGCCGCATCCTTTGGCTTCATGCCTTCATACATCGTGATGATGCCCTTGAAGCGCGCAGCATCTTCGTCGGCCTTCTGCTGCTGGGCACCGGTAATGCGGGATTCAATCCCCTTCAATTCCTCCACCCGCCCCTCGGCGCGTTTTTCGGCTGCCTTGAGCAGGCTTTCGCGGATATCGATCTCGCGGGACCTCGTCTCAAGCTCCAGACGGCGGGCTTGCAACCGCTCGAGGATGGCGCGCTCCGAGGCCGACACCGGCGGAGGCGGCTCGGGATGCGTGGTGGTTTCGGCCTTGGCCACTTCCGGCTTGGCCGCTTCCTCCTTGGGCTTCTCTTTTTCCTTCTCGACCGAGCCGGTAATGTCGCTGGTGTCGACCTTGCCGCGGCCCGGGAAGTTGAAGGTTTCCTGCGCCCAGGACGGCTTGGTCGAATCCGGCCGATAGTCGAACACATATCCCCCGTCGAGCACGAGGCCCGCGATCTTCAGTACGGCAAGACCGAATACTGCAACCAGGACGACGGGAAGGACGCGAATGTTACGAAACGATTTCATGCCGCAATTCCATTCGCCTTTCTACGGTCGGAGAAGGCTTGTGCGGCCGCCGCGACGGCCTTGGCGGCCGACATCTGCGGCGCCGCAGGCTCCGCTTCAGGTCGCCGCGCCGCGATCGCAATCTTGGAGAGCCGGCGGACGACGTTGTCGGCTTCGGCCAGCTGTTTCTTCAACTGCGCCGACATTTCCGTCGCCGAGTTCAACTGATTTCCGAGGTTCTCGTTGACGTCGCGCACCGTATGCTTGAGGCCGCCGATCGCGCGTTCGGCGATTTCGGTCGCCGTAATGAGTTCGCCGATCGTAGCCTTGAGCGAATGCTCATCGGCCTTCAGCCGCTTCAGGCGGGCATTCAACACCATGCAATAACCTATCGTGATCATGAGTAAAATCGTCACAAGGCTCTCGATTGCAATTCCGAGCGAATGACTCATGGGGCCTCCATCATCTTGGTTTGCTCGTCGGCCTTCTCGAACATCGCGAACGTGGTATTCGGCTTGTGCAATTGCTTGACGACGCGGATGGCGACCCGGTCGCCGACCCTGCCCATCCGCCCCTCCGTAAGCGTCACGCTGCCGCAGCGCACAGCCACCAGCGCGTCCGCCCGCATGTCGAGCGGCAAGGTGTCGCCGACTTTCAGTTTCATGAGCTGCTTGAGCGGAATGTCGGCCTCATACAGCACGGCATCGACGGCAATCTCGGCCTGCGCGACTTCGGTCGCAAAATGACCTTCCCAGATCGGGTCGCGGCCAAATTTTTCGCCCATGAACATCTGCAACAGGACGTTGCGGATCGGCTCGATGGTCGCATAGGGCAGCAGCAGCTCGATATTGCCGCCGCGATCTTCCATGTCGATCCGCAGGCGAACCAGGATCGCGGCGTTGGCCGGCCGGCTGATCGCGGCAAAACGCGGATTGGTTTCGAGGCGGTCGATGGTGAAGGTCACGGGCGACAGCGGCCGGAACGCCTGTTCGGCGTCCGCCATCACCACTTCAACCAGCCGCTTCACAAGGTTGGTCTCGATCGTGGTGTAGGGCCGGCCTTCGATGCGCAGCGAGGTCTGCCCGCGGCGGCCGCCGAGCAGAACGTCGATCATCGAGTAGATCAGGCTGGAATCGACGGTGACGAGCCCGAAATTCTCCCACTCCTCGGCCTTGAACACGCACAGCACGGCCGGCAGCGGTATAGAATTCATGTAGTCGCCGAACCGGACCGAGGTGATGCGGTCGAGCGAGACTTCGACGTTGTCGGAGGTGAAATTGCGTAACGAGGTCGTCATCAGCCGCACCAGGCGGTCGAAGACGATTTCGAGCATCGGCAGGCGCTCATAGGAGACCATCGCCGAGTCGATGATGGCGCGAATCCCGGAATTGTCGTCGAGATTGACCTCCCCGACATTGAAGCCGAGCAGGTTGTCGATCTCTTCCTGCGACAGAACCCGTTCGCCGCTGTTCTTGCCGCCGCCGAAGTCGCGGCTGCCGTCCTCCACCATGGCCGCCCATTGCAGGGCCATGGTTTCGGAAAGTTCGTTGGCCTCCGCTTCCGCAGCGGCTGCTTCCGGATCCTGGGAGTCAAGCTGCGCTTCCCATTGCGCCGCAATTGCATCCTGGTCGACTGGATCGTTGCCCGCCATGTTTCTAAATCCGCGTCACTGAATGACGACTTCCTTGAACAAGACCGCACTGACCTGGTTGGGCGCTACCGCCGCATTGACGCGCCGCGTCAGATCTTCCTTGAGGCGAAACAGGCCAGCCGAGCCGTTGAGGTCGGAGGGACGCAATTCGCGCAGGTAAGTCTGGAAGATGTCGGTCACGCGCGGCAGCGTCGGCTTGATCGCCTCGACCTGTTTCTCGTCCTTGACCTCGAGCACGATCTTGGCCTTGAGGTACTGCACCCGCTCCCCCGGCAGGCCGATCAGGTTGACGAGCATGTCCGGCATTTCGACATAGGACGGCGGCTTCGGTGGCGGCGCCGATGCTTCGGCATGTTGTTCCTCGCCGTGATGGCGCAGGAAGAAGAACCATGTCGCGCCGCCAACAACGGTGGCCAGCACCGCGATAACGGCGATCATCAACTTGAGTTTGCCTTTGGGTGCAGGCGCTTCCGCGGCTTCCGCGGCGCCTTCCGCCTCATTGTCTGCCATCGCTTGGGGCCGCTCCGATCTGAAAATGGATTAGTGTGGCAGTTCAGAAGTCCGCATCATTTGTGCCGCAGGTTCGTCATGCGGACTTCTGAACTAAAGCCACACTAGGGAATAATAGATTTGCCAGTGTCCTTTCGATTCCGAAGTTCGAAACGTGGCTCCGTAAAATGCTACGAACTTCGGAATTGGGACACTAGATGCCGGCAGGCGACCCTCTTTGACGCGATACAACGCGGCAAGTCCTGCGCTCATTTTGAACGCTAAGGTAATAATGGTTAATGGAATCTTTCTTTTGCCCTTCAACTGGGAAAAAGTTGCCGGGCAAACATGGTCAACAAGACCTTATTGCCGCCCGCCAATCCCCCTCTGGATCCATCAAGTCATTGAACTGGTTTCAATTTCCAGACTGGCACGGCTTTCGCTCTGATCTTAAGCGAACCGCGGGCTTGGGAGAGCTTGGCCGGTTCGAAAGATCCGCAAGGCCGCCTGGGAGGGCATCAGCTTTGCAGATCGTTTGAGGGGAGAATCTGGCGATGGAGAATGCGCTTCTCATCGGACTATCGCGGCAAACCACGCTCGAGCGGCAGCTCGACGTGATTGCCAACAATATCGCGAACGTGAATACGTCAGGCTACAAGGCCGACAACTCGCTGTTCGAGGAATATCTCAACACGCCCGCGCACGAAGACAACTTCGTCGGCAGCGACCGCCGCGTAAGCTTCGTGCAGGATCGCGGCACCTACCGCGACATGACGCAAGGCGCGGTCGAGGGAACCAGCAATCCGCTCGATATCGCGATCGACGGTTCCGCCTTCCTGACCGTGCAGACGGCGGGCGGCGAGCGTTATACCCGCGACGGCAGCCTGCACATCAACAACCAGGGCCAGCTTGTGACGGCGGCCGGCAATACGGTTGTCGGCGCCACCGGCCCGATCGTGTTTCAGCCGACCGACCACGACATCAACATCACGCCCGACGGCACCATCACGGTGATCGAAGGCAACGGGCGCACCGATGCGCAACGCGGCAAGCTCCGCCTCGTCAGCTTCACCGATGCGCAGAAGATCCTGAAGGAAGGCTTCAACCTTTACAGCGCCGGCGACGGCGGGGCGCCGCAGCCCGACACCAAATCCACGGTGCGACAGGGTTTCATCGAAAAGTCGAACGTCAATTCGGTCGCCGAGATGAGCCGGATGATGGAGGTCTCGCGCGCCTACGCCTCGATCGCAAACCTGATGAACCAGCAGTCTGAGCTGCAGAAAACCGCCATCCAGCAGCTCGCTGACGTGCCGGCTTAAGGAGACGACCCATGCAAGCACTTCACACAGCAGCGACCGGGATGGCGGCCCAGGAACTGAACGTTCAGGTCATCTCGAACAACATCGCCAACCTGCGAACCACCGGCTACAAGAGGCAGACGGCCGAATTCCAGGACCTGATCTACCAGCATATCGCCCGGGTCGGCGCGCAAGCCTCGCAACAGGGCACCATCCTTCCGATCGGCATCGATATCGGAGGTGGCGTCAAGACCGTGGGAACACCGCGGTCCATGACGCAGGGCACGCTGTCGCAGACCGGCAACGATCTCGACCTCGCCATCACGGGCGAAGGATTCTTCAAGATCCTGATGCCCGATGGCACCTTTCAATACACGCGCGACGGCACGTTCCAGATGGATAACACCGGCCGCATCGTCAATGCGCAGGGCAATCCGGTGCAGCCGACCATCACGGTTCCGCAAAACGCGACGGGCCTGACCGTCAACGCCCAGGGCCAGGTGTCCGTGCAGCCGCAGGGATCGTCGTCCCTGACGTCGCAGATCATCGGTCAGCTTACGATGACTCGTTTCGTCAACAAGGGCGGCCTCCAGCCGGTCGGCAACAACAACTTCGTCGACACGCCCTCGTCGGGACCACCCCAGGACGGCATCGCGACGCTCGAAGGTTTTGGAAGCTTCAGCCAGGGCAGCCTCGAACAGGCCAATGTCGACGTCGTTTCCGAAATGTCGGACCTGATCGCCGCCCAACGCGCCTACGAGATGAATGCAAAGGTCATCACCGCCGCCGACCAGATGATGCAATCGACGACCGCGCTGTTCCGTTAAGGGAGTAGATGATGATTGTCCGATCGATCCTCGTTACCGCCCTGCTCCTGGCAGCGCCGTCAGCCGCGTACGCGCAGGACAAGGACGACGCCATCGCCTCGCCGGTGCTTCGCGCCCAGGTCACGGTAGAAAGCGACGTCGTGCGGATCGGCGACATGATCGACAACGCCGGAACGGCGGCGCAGATCGCCATCTATCGCTCGCCCGATCTGGGCACCACGGGAACGCTGCCGACCGCCCAGATCATCAACACGCTTCAGGCGCATCAGGTGATCGGGGTCGACACCAGGGACATCAAGTCGGTGTCCATCACGCGGCTTGCACGCACTATCGACGCCAGAGAGATCGAAGCGCAGGTGGCGCATGCGATCGAACACCGAAGCGGCCTCGGTGACGCGGCCAATCTCAACCTGACCTTCGACCGCGAG
>NZ_JBAVCF010000283.1:0-14103 GCF_049586575.1 Bradyrhizobium sp. | reverse complement strand
ATGGAAGAGATCATCGCCCAATATGGCGAGGTGCAGCACCGCTTCGAGGAACTCGATGGCTATGCGCTGGAAGGCCGCGCCCGCGAGGTGCTGGCGGGCTTGAGTTTCAGCCAGGAGATGATGGAGGGCGACGTCGGCACGCTCTCGGGCGGCTGGAAGATGCGCGTGGCGCTGGGGCGCATTCTGCTGATGCGTCCCGACGTCATGCTGCTCGACGAGCCGAGCAACCACCTCGACCTCGAAAGCCTGATCTGGCTCGAGCAATTCCTCAAAGGTTATGAGGGCGCATTGTTGATGACCTCGCACGACCGCGAGTTCATGAACCGCATCATCAACAAGGTGGTCGAGATCGACGGCGGCTCGCTGACGACTTACTCCGGCAACTACGAGTTCTACGAGGGCCAGCGCGCGCTATCCGAAAAACAGCAGCAGGCGCAGTTCGAGCGCCAGCAGGCCATGCTGGCCAAGGAAATCAAGTTCATCGAACGCTTCAAGGCGCGCGCCTCGCACGCAGCCCAGGTGCAGAGCCGGGTCAAGAAGCTGGAGAAGATCGAGCGCGTCGAGCCGCCACGGCGCCGCCAGACCGTTGCTTTCGATTTTCCGGCAGCGCCGCGTTCCGGCGAAGACGTCGTGAGTTTGAAGCAGGTGCAGAAGGGCTATGGCAGCCGCGTCATCTATGACGGGCTCGATTTCATGATCCGCCGCAGGGAGCGCTGGTGCGTGATGGGCGTCAACGGCGCGGGAAAATCCACGCTGTTGAAACTGGTCGCGGGCTCGACCGATCCGGACGACGGCACGGTGGCGTTAGGCGGCAGCGTGAAAATGGGCTATTTCGCCCAGCACGCCATGGACCTGCTCGACGGCGAACGTACGGTGTTTCAGTCGCTGGAAGATGCGTTTCCGCAAGCCGGCCAGGGCTCGCTTCGCGCGCTCGCCGGCTGCTTCGGCTTTTCCGGTGACGACATCGAGAAGCGGTGCCGGGTGCTCTCCGGCGGCGAGAAGGCGCGGCTGGTGATGGCGATCATGCTGTTCGATCCGCCGAATTTTCTGGTGCTGGATGAGCCGACCAACCATCTGGACATGGCGACCAAGGAAATGCTGATTACGGCGCTCTCGCAATATGAGGGGACCATGCTGTTCGTCTCCCACGACCGGCATTTTCTCGCCGCTTTGTCGAACCGGGTGCTGGAGCTGACGCCGGAGGGTATCCACCAGTATGGCGGCGGTTACACCGAATATGTCGCGCGCTCCGGCCATGAGGCGCCGGGCTTGCGCAGCTAGTGTCCGGTTATCGCCACACTAGTTCTTTCGTCTGTCTCGCTTTTCGTCCGCTTCCGCCGTGCTATTCTCAGCCTCAAATCTGGAACAAAAATCCGGGCGGGAGGATAGGCATGCGAAAGAGATTGTGGGCGTATGGCGCCTGCGCGCTGGCGGCAGGATTGACGCTATTTGTCGGCGCGGTTTGGGCCGCCGATGACGCGAAGACCTGCGTCAAGGAATCCGGCGATGTCGCGATCGACGCCTGCTCGCGCGCGATCACATCGGGCCGCTATAAGGGCCATGTGCTGGCCCATATATATCTTAGTCGCGGCGTGGAGCGGCGGGCCAAGGAGGACTATGACGCGGCGCTGGCCGACTTTGCCGAAGCCGTGAAGATCGACAAGAAATATGCCGACGCGTCTTTCAACCGCTGCTCGGTCTACAATTTCAAGAAGCAGTATGACGCCGCCCTTACCGAGTGCAGTCAGGCGATCAAACTCGGCCCCAGCCTTGATGCGACAGTTGCGGGCGGCAGCGAGCGTCTCGGCAAGGACCAGGCCATGTCCGATTATTACGCCGAACGCGGCTTCGCCTATTTCAAGAAGGAAGACTATATCCACGCGCTCGTGGACCTCGACAATGCCGTTCGCCTCAATCCGAATAACGGCAGGGCGCTGAAGACCCGCGGATTGGCCTATGAGGCGAGGGGAGATTCACGCGCCCAGGCCGATCTGACCGCGGCCAAGCTGCTCGGCGAATGAGGCGTTAGAAGTTCATGAAGGAAAGTCGCAAGGACCATTGGGAAACGGTCTATGCCACCAAGGGCGAGAATCAGGTCAGCTGGTTTCAGGATGATCCCACACCCTCGCTCGAATTGATCGAACAGACTCACCCGGGCCCCGACACCGAAATCATCGATATCGGCTGCGGGGCGTCGCGCCTGATCGACGGCCTGGTCGAGCGCGGCTTCCGCCGCGTCACGGCGCTCGACATTTCCGCGGCTGCGCTCGATCTCGCCACGTTGCGGCTCGGCCGGCGCGCCAGCGAGGTGCAGTGGATCGCAGCCGACGTGACGGAGTGGCATCCCTCGCGGCGCTTTGCGATCTGGCACGACCGGGCGGCTTTTCATTTTCTGGTCGATGAGACCGATCGGGCCGCCTACATCGCACGGCTGAAGGAGGCGCTTGTCCCCGGAGGGTACGCCATCATCGCGACCTTCGCGGCCGACGGGCCCGACACATGCAGCGGATTGCCGGTCCATCGTTACGACGCGGCCGGACTGGCAACGGAGCTGGGTGCCGAATTTACGCTCGTGGATTCCCGCCCGCACGATCACCTCACGCCCTGGAATTCGAGCCAGCGGTTTCAGTTTTCGGTTTTTCAAAGACAGAGCGGGCAGGCGGCCTGACCGCCCAAGCTTTTCAGTAGAATGGAAGGAGACTTCATGGCGGCGTCATCCCTGAAAACGACCCGGAGGGCCGCGCTCGGCGCGCTCGCTGCCGCAGGCGCGATGGCGACCGGAGGCGTGGCGGCGCAAGCCCAGACCGCCCCGAAGACATTCGTGCTGGTTCACGGCACCTGGCATGGCGGCTGGTGCTGGCGCCGCGTTGCGGACGCGCTCGAGCGCAAGGGGCACAAGGTTTACGCGCCTTCGCTGACCGGCGTGGCCGATCGCTCGCATCTCCTGACCAGGGACGTCAACCTGACCACGCACGCCAACGACGTGGCGAACCTGGTCAAGTGGGAGGATTTAAAGGACGTCGTGCTGGTCGGCCATTCCTCCGCCGGCTTCGTGATCACGGAAGCGGCTGAGCAGATCGGTCCGCAAGTCTCGTCGATCGTCTATCTCGATGCGTTCGTGCCGCAGCCCGGCGACAACCTGATATCGCTTGCCAATCCCGGCCCGCGCAAGGCGCTGGAGGCGGCGGTGGCGCGCGGCGATCTCGTCGCAAAGCCGGTGCCGGCCGCGGCCTTCAACGTCAACGAAAAAGACCGCGCCTGGGTCGATGCCAAGTGCACGCCGCATCCGCTCGCGGCCGTCGTGGAGAAAGTAACAGCCGCCGGCGCGCGTGAGAAGATCGCGCGCAAGACATACGTCCGCGCGACCGGCTTCAAGAGCCCGGTGTTCGATGAGACGCTCGCGAAGATGAAGACGATCCCGGGCTGGAAGACCTACGAAGTCGCGTCAGGTCACGACGTGATGATCGACCGGCCCGACCGCCTGGTCGAGATCCTGATCGAGGTCGCCTGAGGACGGCTCAGTGTCTCAGTAAAACGTGGAGGCGGCGTACCACGGCTGCGGCCTCAGCGAGCGCGGCCACGTCCGCGGCTGCGGCAATGGCACGGCCTTCGGCAGCGCGTCGGGGTGCGCTTTCCCGTTCGCCGCGAGCATCGATTTCGAGTGGCTGGGCTTGTCCGACCGTTTCAGAGGCGTGAGGTCGGGGAAGCCGTGATCGTCCCTGTTCCCGCGAAAGAAAAGGATGCCGCGGTCGACATAGGGTGCCGTGAATTTCTGCTCGAGTTGCGTCACCTGTTCGGGATTGACCGCAGCGCTACCGGCCTCGCCGCCGCCAGGAACTGAACCGCCAAGAGTTGGACCGCCAAGAGCTGAACCGCCAAGAGCTGAACTGCCAAGAGCTGACGTTGCGAGAACTGAAACGCCGAGCGTTGAAACGTCGCCTGCCTTAGCGAGGCTCGCATGGTCGGACGCCGGATCAGGCGCGGCGCTGCCCGACGGGGAGGCGCTTTCCGCGTCGGCCGAGACCATCGCCATGGCGTTCGCCACGCCCGCAGTGCCCGCGCCCTCGGTCCTCGCGGCGATAAAGGCGCTGACGGCGGCGGGATCCGGCGCATCCGCTGAACTGACCGCCGCGATGCTCGCAGACAGCCTGGCCGTGAGGTCGATGTTGCTCGCCGGCGCACGCGAAGCCGCCAGGCCGCCGATCGGCGCGACCAACGCCATCGACATGTGCATGAACAGAAAATAGCCGCCGACGCTTGCGAGCGAGATGGACGTCAGCGCCAGCACGGTGGATGCAATCTTGTGAACCTTCGCGGCGATCGGGTGGGCGGCGGCCGGGTCTTTCTCAAGTTGCGCCAGCAGCAGCAGGTGGTCGTAGGCCGCGCGTTGATCCCTGTCGCACAGGATTTCATTGGCGCGCACGATCTGCCGGAATTTCACCGCAGCGTCGGGATCGTCGGGCCTGATGTCGGGATGGGTGCCTTTGACGGCCCTGCGAAACGCAGACCTCAGGCCTTCGGCATCGTCTTGTGGAAGAGCCCCAAGCAAATCGTAAAGCGTATCCATTGCGCTCTCGCTGCAGGATTCACTCGCCCCCCGTCCAAAATTCCCGTCGCGAAATTTTCTGCGGAGTACGCGTCAACCAATTCACCGCACAAAAATCATGTTGATGCAGTGGGGCAAAAAAATGGCTGTAAACCCCGGCGTCAAAAAAGCTTCTCATGGAGATACTTGTTTGGTTAACGGCGGGCCCGCGGGCCTCGCTTTGCCTGGCTAAAACCGCAATCCCGCTCGGCTTGTGGCATAAGGAAGGCAACGCGGCGACTACATCCGGCGCCGGTCCTTTCGACCGCGGCCGATTTTCGGATGCGGCCGTAAAACACCGTGCTTTCGAAACGGCGATCGACGGCGCCGGGTGCGCGCGGATCGGCCGATCGTCCCAAGGGTGCCGATTTCGGCGCTCGTTCGTTGAGTCGGCAGCCGCAAACCCGCGTTCGTCATCTCATGAAATGACGGTCAACCTGCCAATCTCGAAGCGCATGACAATTCAATCGGTCGAACGCGCCGGGCAGTCGGCCGCAAAGACGAACAAGCGGCCGGCGCGATGCCTGTTGACCATTGGCCGCTGCGGATCTATCGCGCGTCCCGCGATTTGTTCACCACGAACGCGCGTCTAAAAAATACTTTAGGCCTCGATAAATGTTTCTTTAGTTGGGCCTCGAAAGTGCGGGTGTAGATTCGTCGCATCGTCCCGATCGTTTCCATTGATCGCCGCGAGAATCAGCGATCTGGAAATCGAGATGGCAACGAGCTGGAGCCTTTGTTTCGTTATCGCTTGAGCACGATCATCGCGCCAGGGCTGGCGCCTTGTCGCAGCGGAAAGGGCTGTCCCTTTTTCTGATCATGGCTCCGGCATTTGTCTTGAACGACTACCGAGAGGAGAACAGTCATGACCAAGCTATCGCTTATTGGCGTTGCTGTTGTCGCTGCTTGCACCGCGTTCGCAGTGCCTGCCTTCGCGCAGCACAAGACTACCCATTTCAACGACACCTATGCTCAGGCTAATTACTGTGCCGGCCATGAGCCGGGCAATCCCTACAACAGGGAAACCGACTATATGAGCTGGAGCGCCTGGCGCGTACGCGGCGGCTGGGACGCCAGCAACGACTATAACTGCATCCCGAGCCGCTGACCGACGGCAAGTTCCGATCGAAAGGCCGGTGCGCGACGGTCCCCACCGTCGGGCACCGGCTATCTTTTCGGTTTTTCCGGTGTGGTTTTTTCCCAAAGCCAGCGCGCGACCGCATCCGGTGAAGCGTTGCTGTCGCCGCCGGCGGCCCGCAGATTGGCTTCGCGCATCGTGGCAATATCGATGCGGCCGATGAGCGGGCGCAGCGCTTCCTGCAACTCCTCATCCCCGGCGCGTTTCGGCGCGATGAGAACAAGCGCATCATAGGGCGGGATTATGCCCTTGGGATCGCCGAGGGCAACGAGATCGTATTTCGCGATCAGGCCGTCGCTGGTGTAACCCGCGATCACATCGACCTCGCCGGACGCCACCGCCGCGTACATGAAGTCCGGCTGCATCTGGCGTTGCTCACGGAAATTCAGCCCATAGGCCGTGCGCAGCGCCGTCCACTCCGGCCGCGAGAAGAATTCGTAGTCACCCGCGATCGACAACGCAGGCGCAATGGCGGCGAGATCGGAGACGGTGCGAATGCCGTATTTTTCGGCGCGCTTTCTCGGCATTACCAGCGCATAGGCGTTCTCGAAGCCGAGCTCGCCGAGCAACGTGACCTTCTGGCGCGCCAGTTCGGTCTTCAGGTCGGCGAGCAGTTGCTGACGCGGTTTGAGCGCGGTGTGATGAAACTGGTTGGTCCACAATGTGCCGGAATAATCGACATAGACGTCGATGTCGCCGTTCACCAGCGCTTGATAGATCACGTTGGAGCCGAGTCCCTCACGGGTTGTGGCCGAAAGACCGGCATCGCGCAGGCGCTCGCTGATCAGCGCCGCCAGCACATATTGCTCGGCGAAAGTCTTGGCGCCCACGACATATGTCGAAGAGGACCGCGCCAGCGAAGGCACCAGCGTCGCGGCGACCAGGGCCGCGATTCCAGCGCCGCCCAGGATCGTGCGGATACGATCGCGGTTGCGCAAGCCGGCCTCGATCAGCGCCAGCAGCTGATCGACCGCGAGCGCGAGCAGGGCCGCGGCGGCGCAGCCGAACAGCACCAGCACCCAGTTCTGGGTTTGCAGCCCTGCAAAGATGTAGTTGCCGAGGCTGGTCTGGCCGATCGGCGTCGACAGTGTGGCCGTGCCGATCACCCAGACTGCCGCGGTGCGGATGCCGGCCATCATCACCGGCAGCGCCAGCGGCAGCTCGACCGAGATCAACGATTGCAGCGGCGTCATGCCGACGCCTTCGGCGGCTTCCAGGATCGAAGGTTCGATGCCGCGCAGACCGATAATGGTGTTGCGCAACACCGGCAGCATCGAATAGAGCGCCAGCGCCAGCACCGCCGGCAGGAAGCCGAACGCGGAAAAGCTGAAACCGAACCAAGACAGCGACAGCGAGGCGAGAGCGAGCAACAGCGGGTAGAACAGCGCGAGCAGCGCCAGCCCCGGCACGGTCTGCACGATGCTGGCAAGCCCGAGCAGCACGCCGCGCATCACCGGGCGGTTGCGCGCGGCAATCGCGAGCGGAAGCGACACCAGAAGCCCGAGCACAAGGGCCGCAAGGCTGACCCGCACGTGGCTGCCGAGATAGTCCGGCAGATGCGCCAGCGCCTCACCCCAGCGTGGATCGGAAAAGATGCTCATGCGCCACCTCGCGGCAGCAACGCATTGAGCCGTTCCGCCTGCCGGCGCGGCGTGCGCAGAAGCTCGCCGACATAGGCGTCGTCGCTTTGCGACAGTTCCGATGCCGTGCCCTGCGCCAGCAGCTTGCCGCCGCGCATCACTGCGATTCGGTCGGCGTGCAGGATGGCTTCGGTCATGTCGTGGGTGATCAAGACCGTGGTCAGTCCAAGCCTGGTGTGAAGCGCCCGGTAGTCGTCGCAAAGCGCGTCGCGCGTCAGGGGGTCGAGCGCGCCGAACGGCTCGTCCATCAGGACGATCTTCGGTTTCGCTGCGAGCGCTCGCGCCACGCCGACGCGCTGGCGCTGACCGCCGGAGAGTTCGTGCGGAAAGCGGTCGCGAAATTCCTTTCGCTCGAGCCGCACCAGGTCGAGGAGTTCATCGACGCGAGCGGCGATGTCGGCCTCGCGCTCGCCTTTCAGCTTCGGCGTGATGCCGATATTGGCGGCGACGCTCATATGCGGGAATAATCCGCCGCTCTGGAACACGTAGCCGATGCGCCGCCGCAAGGCGACCGGATCGGCCGCGCGCACGTCCTCACCCTCGATGGTGATGTTGCCCTGGTCGGCGTCGATCAGGCGATTGGCAAGCCGCAGCAACGTGGTCTTGCCCGAGCCCGAGCCGCCGACAATGGCGAGGAATTCGCCGCGCCCGACCTGAAGCGAAACGTCGTCCACCGCCTTGACGCGGCCGCCATCAAAGCTCTTGGCCACATGCGCGAAGGCGATCAGGGCAGCATTTGACATTCCGGCGCGGTCTCATGCATGTGGCGCGTGTCTAGGCTATTACCACGCCTGCCGCTTTGCGTTGAACTTATCCGTCGCTTTGGCTAAGCCATCTTCCGAGGCTTAAGAAGACTTCGAGGGACAGACGGGTGGCAGCAGAGCCGACAGAAAAAGCGCCGACGGCCGTGGCGCTTGAGAACGCCACCGTGGCGTTTCGCCTCGCCGAGGGACGGGTCTACACGGCGGTGGAGCAGGCCAATTTGACGGTTGCGCCGGGCGAGTTCGTCGCCATTGTCGGGCCGACGGGGTGCGGCAAATCGACATTGCTGAACGTGGCGGCGGGCCTTCTGGCGCCGGCCGCAGGCCGCGTGCGGATATTCGACGGCCCGCTCACCGGCCTCAACCGGCAGGCCGGCTATCTCTTCCAGGCGGATGCGCTGTTTCCCTGGAAGACCGCGATCGACAACGTCGCCATTGCGCTCGAAATCGACGGCACGCCGCGCCGCGAGGCGCTGGAACGTGCGCAGGGTTTTCTCACTTCCGTCGGCCTTGGGGCCTTCTCCCATCGCTACCCGCATATGCTTTCGGGCGGCCAGCGCAAACGTGTCGGCCTGGCGCAGATCCTGATCCGCGATCCGAAGATACTTTTAATGGATGAGCCGTTCGGGCCACTCGATGCCCAGACCCGCCAGATCATGGGCAATCTGTTGCTCGACCTGTGGAGCGCGGATCGCAAGGCGGTGCTGTTTGTGACCCACGATCTGGAGGAGGCGATTGCGTTGGCCGATCGCGTGGTGATCATGTCCGCCGGGCCTTCGGCGCGCATCATCGGCGACTGGCGCGTCGGGCTTGCCCGGCCGCGCGATATCACGGAAGTGCGCTTGAGCAAGGAGTTTCACGTCTTGCACCGGGAAATATGGGACGTGCTGAAAGACGAAGTGATGAAGGGCTACGCCCAATCCTCCACGCAAATTGCGACCGAAGCCGGCTGAGCGGGAGAGACGTAACAACGGACGTCGATGACTATTCCCTGCTTTCGCAGGAAGGCGTCAGGTGGACAGGCCAGCTTGATCTGATGGGGGGCGAAGCTACACTCCGCCCGCCAAAAAACGGGCCCACCCCAAGGCAAGCAGTCAAGGGCAAACGACCCAAGGCAAACATAAAAGGAAGATGTCATGTTCCTACGTGGTTCAACTCTGGCCGGAGCCGTTGCTCTTGTGGCCATGAGCGCTTCTTCTGCCAGCGCGCAAGGCGTGTTCACGCTGTCATCGCCGAGCTTCAAGGACGGCGAACGGCTGGCCGTGAAGAACGCCGGCAACAACAAGTCCAACCCGAATTGCGTCGGCGAAAACGTGTCGCCCGCGCTCAACTGGTCCAATCCGCCGGCAGGCACCAAAAGCTTCGCGCTTTTGATGTTCGATCCGGAAGGCCGTCCGCCCGGCGGCGTCAGCCACTGGGTCGCCTACGGCATTCCGGCCTCCGTCACCGGCTTTGCGGAAGGCGAGGTCTCCAAGCCGAGCGACAAATATGTCGGCGGCTCCAGCCTGATGAAGCTGCCGTCTTATTTCGGCCCCTGCACGCCTCCCGGCCCGATTCACCACTACACGCTGACGCTGATGGCGACCGACCTTGAGCCGACCGCGCTCGCAGCCGGCCTTACCCGCGACGAGGTGATCAAGGCGCTTGAGGGCCATGTGAAGCAGGCGACCGGCCTGATCGGCACCTTCTCGAAGCCGTAAGTGTTCCTGACAGTCCCTCCTCTTCGGAAGGGACTGTCAGATTTTCCGTCGTCCCCGCCTTGTGCGCAATCGCGCAATCGCGCGGGGACCCGTACGCCGCCAAGACAAGATGAGACAGTAATGCCCCGCGTGACGCTTCTTTCCCTGCAAGTGCTGGTCGCGGTCGTATCCCTGGTGCTGTGGCAATTTCTGGCCACCGTGCCGATCCTGGGCCACACCGTGCTGCCGCCGTTCTTCTTTTCGACCCCGGTTGCGATCGGCAGCCAGATCATCGACTGGTTCATCACCGGGGTGATCTGGAAACATCTGGCGATCACGCTGTGGGAATCGATCCTGGCCTTTGCGATCGGATCGTTCCTGGGGGTAGCGATCGGTTTCTGGTTTGCGCGCAAGCCGCTGGTCGCCGCCGTGTTCGACCCTTACGTCAAGATGGCCAACGCGCTGCCGCGCGTGGTGCTGGCGCCGATTTTCGCGCTGTGGCTCGGGCTGGGGATCTGGTCGAAGGTCGCGCTCGGCGTCACGCTGGTGTTCTTCATCGTCTTCTTCAACGTCTACCAGGGCGTCAAGGAAGTCTCGGCCACGGTGCGCGACAATGCCCGCATGATCGGCATGAACGAAGGGCAGTTGATGCGCCACGTCTACTGGCCTTCGGCGCTGTCGTGGATGTTTTCCTCGCTGCACACCTCGGTCGGCTTTGCCGTCGTCGGCGCGGTGGTCGGCGAATATCTGGGCTCCGCCGCTGGTCTCGGCTACCTGATCCAGCAGGCTGAAGGCGTATTCGACGTGGCCGGCGTCTTTGCCGGCATGTTCGTGCTCTCGGCCTTCGTCATTCTGATCGACATCTTGGTCAGTATGGTCGAACGGCGCCTTCTGGTCTGGCGCCCGACCACCACCGCCGAGGTGCGGGGGTAACGGGTCATCGTCATTGCGAACGCAAGCTGGATCGCTTCGTCGTTTCGCTCCTCGCAATGACGAACTTAGACCTTTCGTCGCCTTCTCTTGCGCTGCGTAGTGTTCTATCTTGCTCGCAAATTTGAAGGATTTTGCGGGGAGGAATATCATGCAATCGAGCCTCAAGAACCTGGCGTTGGCGCTTCTTGCGCTTGCCATGATTTCCACATCGGCATCCGCGCAAAGCAAGGTCACGATCGCGGTCGGCGGCGGCGCATGCCTCTGCTACCTGCCGACGGTGCTGGCGAAACAGCTCGGCGAGTATGACAAGGCGGGTCTGAGCGTTGAACTCGTCGATCTCAAGGGCGGGTCGGACGCGCTCAAAGCGGTGTTGGGGGGCAGTGCCGACGTGGTCTCCGGCTATTTCGACCATTGCGTCAACCTCGCCGCCAAGAAACAGGAGCTGGTAGCCTTCGTGGTCTATGACCGCTATCCGGGCGAGGTGCTGGTAGTGTCGCCGAAGCACACCGCCGAGATCTCATCGATCAAGGATCTCGCGGGCAAGAAGGTCGGCGTCAGCGCCCCCGGTTCCTCGACGGACTTCTTTCTCAAATATCTCCTGAAGAAGAACGGCGTCGATCCCGCAAACGTCGCCGTGATCGGCGTCGGCCTCGGCGGCACCGCGGTCGCGGCGATGGAGCAGGGCGAGATCGATGCGGCCGTCATGCTCGATCCGTCCGTCACGGTGCTGCAAGGCAGCCATTCGGACTTGCGGATTTTTTCGGACACCCGCACTGCCAAGGACACCCTCGATGTGTTCGGCGGCGAATATCCGGGCGGTGCGCTCTACTCGACGGCGGCCTGGATTGCGGGTCACGACAAGGAAGTGCAGGCCCTGACCGGAGCAATCCTGAATACGCTCGACTGGATTCATGGCCATTCGGCCGAGGAGATCATGGCGAAAATGCCGCCCAACATGGTCGGCAAGAACACCGCGCTTTATCTCGCCGCGCTGAAGAACACGATTCCGATGTATTCGCAGACCGGCAAGATGGACCCGAAAGGCGCGGATGCGGTGCTTGCGGTGTTCAGTGAAAGCTCACCGGATGTCGCCAAAGCCAACATCGATGTCACCAAGACCTACACCAACAAGTTCGTCGATCGCGCCAGGAAGACGACGGGAACCAATGCGAAATAAAATCTCGCCGCCGGTGTCGGTATGACGCCGCCCGAGATTCATCGTGTCAGGGCGCTCGACCTGAAGGTGCGCGCCTTCGCCTGGCCGTTCGCGGCAGAGCGGCGCGGTGAGATCGACGCGCACTTTGCCGAGAAGCGGCGCGAAAAACCTGACCTCTGGAACGGTCGCGTTCTGCTCGGCCGCAACACGGTCCGCGCCGAAGAACGGCTCTCCGCCGATTATTTCGAGACCGACTTTGCGAGCTTTCTGGCGTGGCGCGACTGGGGTTTTCCCGACGCGAGCGTCTTCAACGGCTTTGGCATGGGCGCGCTGCAATCGTCTGACGGCGCGTTCCTGCTCGGCGAAATGGCTGACCACACCTCCAATGCCGGTCGCATCTATTTTCCCGCCGGGACGCCCGATCCGGATGATGTCAGGGATGGCATGCTCGATATCGCCGGCAGCATCGCCCGTGAGATCGCCGAGGAGACCGGCCTCGATGACGCCGATTACGCCATGGACGCGCACTGGAGCTGTGTATTCACCGGCGCGTCGATCGCCATGATCCGGATTTTGCGTGTCGATATGACGGGTGAGGCCCTGCAGGCGCGGGTCGAGGCCAACCTTGCGCGTGAGAAAAAGCCGGAACTGCGCGCCGTGCATCTGGTGCGCGGGCGCGCCGACATCGTGCCGGCGATGCCGCGTTTCGTCACGGCGTTTCTTGAAGCGCAACTTTCGGGATCAAGCCCATGAGCAAGAAGCCCAAGCCACCCCTGATCGAGCGATTGAAGCCGTTTGTCGCCCCGTTCCGGGTCGATGGCGGGAGCCAGTTTCACCTGAAATCGCACAAGACCAGCGAGAAGGGCGGCCTCGACAAGGAGGAAGGCGAAAAGATCAATGAGGCCAACGTCAAGCGCCTCAGCGATCTTCAGGAGCGGCTCTATGCCCAGGACCGCTGGTCGCTGCTCGTGATTTTTCAGGGCATGGATGCTGCGGGCAAGGACAGCGCGATCAAGTGCATTTTCGAGGGTGTCAATCCGCAGGGCTGCGAAGTGACTTCCTTCAAGCAACCGACCAACCATGAACTCGATCACGACTTCATGTGGCGTTCCGCGATCGCGTTGCCGGCGCGTGGCCGCATCGGCATCTTCAATCGCTCCTATTATGAAGAATGCCTGGTGACGCGGGTGCATCATCATCTGATCGAGAAGGAGAAGATCCCGCGCAAGCTGATCACGCCCAACATCTGGCGCGAACGCTTTGCCGATATTGCCGCGATCGAGCGCTATCTGTCGCGTAATGGCACCGTGATCCTGAAGTTCTTCCTCCATGTTTCGAGGAAAGAACAGCGCCAACGGTTTCTCGACCGACTGGAGCAGCCTGCGAAAAACTGGAAGTTTTCCATGAACGACGTCGCCGAGCGCGCGTTCTGGCCGCGATACATGGCGGCGTATCAGGATGTGATCCGGCACACGTCCACACCCCATGCGCCCTGGCATGTGGTGCCCTCCGACCACAAGTGGTTTGCTCGCGTGGTGATCGGTTCGGCCATCGTCAGCGCGCTGGAAGAACTCAATTTGCGCTTCCCCCGCGTTGACAAGGCTTCGCAGGCGGAATTTGCCAAGGTACGCAAGGCGTTCGAGAGCGAAGGCAAGAGCGGGGCGGGTGGCGCTACCCGTGCGGTCAAGCGGACGGCCAAGCGGACGGCCAAGCGCGGCTGATGCGTAGCCGTCATGACAGCCTGCAGCGCCAGTGCCCCGATTTCCCCCTTGCCGGGAACGATCGTCTAGGATCAAATCGAGACACTGCAACCTTTTCCCCGGGAGACAACGATGCTTAGAAAAATCATGCTGGCGGGCCTAGTCGTCGCATTTGCCGGCGGTGCGGCGTTTGCGCAGGAGAGCTGTGATAGCAAGGCGGTCGGCAAGGACGGCAAGGCGCTCGCAGGCGCGGCCAAGGCCTCGTTCATGAAGAAGTGCATGGCCGATAGTTGCTCCACGAAGGCGGTGAGCGCCGATGGCAAGCCGCTCTCGGGTGCGGCCAAGAACTCATTCATGAAGAAGTGCGAAGCGGGCGGCTAAAGCTGTCTCAAACCTGATCGGTTGAGTGGAGAGCCGCCCTTTGGGCGGCTTTCTTTTGGCGCATGCCTTCTGACGGCGGCTTTGCCCGACGGGTACAAATGTGGCGCAGCCGTCCCCAGTTTGGCCTTGA